>DASWRS010000182.1:0-14490 GCA_036403075.1 Kofleriaceae bacterium | reverse complement strand
ATCTGGTAGATCTTCGCCGCGTTGTTGATGATCTGATCGATCGCGACGAGCGAGAAGTTGAAGGTCATGAACTCGATGATCGGCCGCAGCCCGACCATCGCGGCCCCGACGCCGATCCCGGCGAAGCCCATCTCGGCGATCGGCGCGTCGACGACCCGGCGCTCGCTGAATCGCTGGAGCAGGCCCTGGGTGACCTTGTACGCGCCGTTGTAGTGCCCGACCTCCTCGCCCATGATGAAGACGTCGGGATCGCGCTCCATCTCCTCGCGCATCGCCTGGTTGAGCGCCTCGCGGTAGCTGATCACGGCCATGGTTACTCCTTGATCACGTAGGGCAGGTATTCATCGGCCGGCGGCGAGTCCTCGGCGAACTTCACCGCGTCCTCGATCTCGGCCCGGACGTCGGCCTCGAGCTCGTCGAGCGCGGCGTCCTGCATCCCCAGGTCGACCAGGCGCTGCCGGCACCGGCCGAGCGGGTCGCGCCGCCGCCACTCCTCGACCTCCTCCTTGGTCCGGTACAGGCCGGGATCGCTCATCGAGTGGCCGCGGAACCGGTAGGTCACGACCTCGACCAGCGTCGGCTCGCCGGTGATCCGCGCGCGCTCGATCGCCTCGCCGATCCGGCGCTTGACCTTCACGACGTCGTCGCCGTCGAACCGGTCGCGCGCCATGCCGTGCGCGACCGCGCGCAGCGACACGTCCTCGACGGCGAGCGAGCGGTACAGCGGCGTGCCCATCGAGTACTGGTTGTTCTCGCAGATCAGCACGATCGGCAGCTTCCACAGCGCGGCGAGCGCCACGCCCTCGGCGAACCCGCCGATCGTCGACGCGCCCTCGCCGAAGAAGCACAGCGTGACCCGGCCGTCGTTCCTGTACTTCGACGCGAACGCCGCGCCGGCCGCGATCGGCACGTGGCCGCCGACGATGCCGTAGCCGCCCAGGAAGTTGGTCTTCTTGTCGAACAGGTGCATCGACCCGCCCAGACCCTTCACCAGGCCGGTCTTCTTGCCGTACAGCTCGGCGAGGATCGCGCGCGCCGAGCAGCCCTTGGCGTAGGCATGGCCGTGCTCGCGATAGGTCGCGACCACGTAGTCGTCGGGCTGACCGGCGGCGGTCGCGCCGACGCACACCGCCTCCTGGCCGATGATCAGGTGAAGGAAGCCGCCGATCTTGCCGCCCTGCGAGTAGGCCTTGGCCGCGGCCTCCTCCATGCGGCGGATCGCGAGCATCTGACGGTACAGCGGTGCGAGCTCCTCGACGGTCGTCTCCACGACCTCGAGATCATCGGGTTCGATGCGAACGGAATCGGGGGTCGTCATGGACGCGGTCGCCACGCCGCGACCATACCCAAAGCGCACGGCCCATGCGAGTCAAGGGAGCAGATCGAACTGAGCTTGCGCGGTCCTGCCGTCGATCGGCACCACGACGCCGGCCGCGCCTTCGACGCCGAGCTCGACCTGGCGGAAGCGCTTGGGCAGCTTGTCGACGTTGAACACGCCCGCGACGCAGGTCACCGGCGAGAACCGCAGCGTGTCGCCGTAATCGTCACCGTCGAACTGGAGGAACAGATCGGGGTGCGCGCTGCAGCTCACAGCGTCGGCTGCGGCGCCGCCGACCGTCCACTTCACGAGGATCCCGCGGACGTTCGCGCGCGCGGTGCACTCTCCGCCGCGGGCGCAGACGTCGTCGCCGCACTGCGAATCGCTGACGCACTCGCCGCCGCTGCCCGAGGTCAGCGAGCAGCCCGCGAGGCAGGCAATGAGCGCGAGAGCGGCGAACCGCATGCCCATGGTTTAGCAAAACCGAAGGATTCCTGCACGCTGATCACGCGGTCTTGCGGCGTGAGAGCCGCAACTTGCCGGGATCGCGAGACGCGATCGCCTCCATAAGAACGTATATAAAGGTTGCGCTGGCGCGCGGGCTCCGGGAGTGGGGGATGCAAGCCGCTAGGCCGCCGGAACCTGCGGTCCGACCGCGGCGCGGCGGCGCACGAACGCGACGAAGCAGGCGGTCTGGCCGACGCCGATCGCGCTGATCGCCAGCCACATCGCCACGTGGTGATCGCCGATCGCGTCGAGCAGGATGCCGCCGAGCAGCGGGGCCAGCGCGATCCCGATCATCGACGCGAACCCGACCACGCCGAACGCGCGGCCGCGGCGCGCCGGGTCCGCGACCTCGGCGATCGCGGCCTGCTGCGCCGGATCGAACAGCACCTCGGCGCAGGTCAGGATCACGATCGCGACCGCCCCGCCCGCGAAGCCGGTCGCGAAGCCGATCACCGCGAAGCCCAGGGCGTCGAGGAACGACGACCACGGCAGCATCACGCGGATCCCCATGCGGCGGATCAGGCCGAGCGCCGGCACCTGGAGCACCAGCACGGCCAGGCCGTTGCAGGCGTAGATCAGGCCGACGTCCGCGATGGTCAGGCCGATCTTCTTGGTCATGTAGACCGAGAACGTCGAGAACATCTGGGTCTCGAGCAACGCGCACAGGAACGTGCCGAGCAGCAGCATGGACATCACGCGGTCGGTCAGGCCATCGAGCAGCGCGCGGCCGAGGTCATTGCGCGCCGGCGCCGCGGCGCTGATCCGGCGCACCGGGTCCTCGATGCCGAGCGTGACGACCGCGGCGGCGATCAGCCCGCCGGCGGCGAGGTAGAACACCGCGCCGTACGGCATCACCAGGGTCAGCACGCCGCCGAGCGCTGGACCGACCGACCAGCCCACGTTGGTGCCCATGCGCTGGATGCCGAACGCCGCGACCCGCTGGTCGTCGCGCACGATGTCGGCGACGAGGGCGTACGCCACCGGCTCGAAGCAGCCGCGCAGGGTCGAGGTCACCACCATGGTTGCGCCCAGTGTCCACAGCGGCGCGTCGAGCAGGACCTGGGTGCCGAGCAGCACGATGAACCCGGCGCGCACGAACATCGAGGTCGTGATCAGCGGCCGCCGGCCGATCCGATCGGACAGGTTGCCGGCCCAGGCGTTCGACAGCGACTGGCCGACGTTCGCGCACAGGGCGATCACCCCGTAGACCCACGCTGGATAGCCCCGGGTCTCGACGACGTAGATCCCCAGAAACGACATGACGAGCGACAGGCCCATCGTGCTGACGGCCCGCGCGAACGCCATCTTCCAGACCCTCCGGTCGATCGAGAGGGGACGTTCCCGTCCCCTCTGCCGCGGCGGAGCCGCGGCATTCACCCCTCCGCGCGTCGAGTCGCGCGGCCCTGCACCTGGGGGTGCTGCGCCGGGCTGTGCTGCGCCGGGCTGTGGCACCGGGTCCAGCTCCGCGGTCGTCGGGTGTTGCCGCCCATCGGCCTGGGGCTCGTCGTCTTCGCCGGGCGACCGCGTCATTGCGAGCTGCGCGCGGCGGTGGCGTGTGGGGCCATCGCCGCTTTCCTAGCACATCGAGGCGCGCTACAAAGCGGGCGATGGCCATGCGGCTCGAGCGCAGTTACCGGTTCGAGGCGGCGCACTTCCTGCCGCGGGTGCCGCAGGGCCACAAGTGCGCCCGCATGCACGGCCACAGCTACCAGATCGAGATCGCGATCGAAGGCGAGATCGATGCCGAGCGCGGCTGGGTCATGGACTTCGCCGAGATCGACGAGCACGTCGTGCCGCTGGTCCGCCAGCTCGATCATCAGGTGCTGAACGAGATCGAGGGGCTCGGCAACCCGACCAGCGAGTACCTGGCGCGCTGGTGGTGGCAGCAGCTCGCGCCGCGGCTGCCCGGGCTGTGCGAGGTCGTCGTCGCCGAAACCCCGAGCTCGCGCTGTAGCTATCGCGGCCGCTGAGCCCTGTACCGGTGGCGCCCGGGTTGCGTGACGATGGCGTGGCCACCGGACGCCGGGTAGCGTGACCGGGTGAATCTACGTGTCGTCACCCTGAACCTGTGGGGCGCCCAGCCGCCGCTCGAGGCACGGCTCGCGCTCGCGGCGCGTCAGCTCCGCGCGCTCGCCCCCGACGTCGTGTGTCTGCAGGAGGTCCATCCGATCGGCGGCGGCCGCACCACCGCGGACGTCCTGGCCGAGGCGCTCGGCATGACCGCGCACTACGAGGTCGCGGTGGCCTGGGAGGCCTCGCCGCAGCTGCCGGCGGGGCAGGAGGGGCTCGCGGTGATCGCGCGCGACATCCGGCAGACCCGCGTGCTCGCGCTGCCCGAGGCGCGGCCGACCGAGGCGCGGATCCTGCTGTCGGCGTCGGTCGACACCGCCGGCGGGCCGATCTGGGTCCACACCACGCACCTGCACTACCGGCTCGACGACGGCGTCGCACGCGAGCACCAGGTCCTGGCGATCGACGACGCGATCCGCGGGCTGGGCCGCGACCCGGGCAGCGCGCCGCAGATCCTGTGCGGCGACTTCAACGCCACCGCCGACAGCGACGAGATCCGGTTCCTGCGCGGGCTGACCACGCTCGGTGGTCGCCGCACCCACTTCCAGGACGCCTGGCTGCGCCTGCATCGCGAGCCCGCCCCCGGCGACGGCCCCGCCGAGGGCATCACGTGGTCGAGCGAGAACCGCTTCACCCGGCCGCTGCGCTCGCTCGATCTCGATCGCCGGATCGACTACGTGTTCGTCACCACGCGCAAGAAGGACGGCCGCGGCACCGTCCACGACTGCCGGGTCGTGCTGACCGAACGCGACGCCGCGGGCGAGGTCGCGATCTGCGCCAGCGATCACTACGGTGTGTGCGCCGACGTCCAGGTCGCGGCGACGCCGTAGCCACCGCGAACCGCTCGTCGTGGCGATCCGCCCCGAGCCGCGGCCGCGCGTGGGAGCGCGCGGCGCAGCGCTGGTATGCGCGCGTACGCGCGACGGCCTCGCGATCGATCGCGCTCGCGCGGTTTTCTCGACGGTGGTGAACGAACGACCGTCCATGCGGCAATACGCGGCGCTCCAGATACGTGTCAGGCGGCGGCGGTCCATGGTTCACTCGATTCGTCGACGTGGCGATGGCAAGACCCTCGATCCAGGTCATCTTGGTGGGCGGCGGCATCGGCGGGCTGGCCCTCGGGTTGATGCTGCACGCCCGCGGGATCGCGAGCACGATCTACGAGGCCGCGCCCGGGCTGCGCGAGCTCGGCGTCGGCGTCAACGTGCTGCCGGACGCGGTCGCCGAGCTGGCCGCGCTCGGCCTGCTGCCCCAGCTCGACGACGTCGCGGTTCGCACGCGCGAGCTGATCTACACCAACCGCCTCGGCCAGGAGATCTGGCGCGAGCCGCGCGGGCTCGACGCCGGCCACGCCGCGCCGCAGCTCTCGATCCACCGCGGCCGGCTGCAGGGCGTGCTGCGCGATGCGGTGATCGAGCGGCTCGGGCCCGCGGCGCTGCACACCGGCAACGTGTTCACCGCGTTCGCGCAGGACGACGTCGCGATCACCGCGCACTTCGTGCGGCTGCCCGAGGGCTCGCGCACCACGGTCTCGGGCGATCTGCTGATCGGCTGCGACGGGATCCACTCGGCGGTGCGGCGCCAGCTATACCCGGCCGAGGGCGGGCTGGCCTGGAACGGCGTCATGATGTGGCGCGGCGCCACCGTCGCCGGCGGCTTCCTCGACGGCCGCACCATGGTCGTGGCCGGTGGCTTCACCAGCAAGCTGGTGCTGTATCCGATCGCGCCGCGCCGCGATGGCATGCAGCTGATCAACTGGGTCGTGACCCACCGGCTCGGCGACGGCTCCGAGCCGCCGCCGCGGCGAGAGGACTGGAACCGGCACGGCATGGTCGACGAGCTGTTGCCGCTGGTCCGGCGGCTGACCACACCGCACATCGATCTGGTCAAGCTGGTGACCGGCACGCCCGCGTTCTACGAGTACCCGATGGCCGACCGCGATCCGCTGCCGCGGTGGACGCACGGCCGCGTGACCCTGCTCGGCGACGCGGCGCACCCGATGTACCCGGGCTGGAACGGCACGAGCCAGGCAATCCTCGACGCGCGCTGCCTGGCCGACCTGCTGGCGACGAGCGACCGGCCCCTGGCCGCGCTCGCGGCCTACGAGACCACGCGGCTGCCCAGGACCAACGAGATCCTGCGCGCGAGCCGCCGCGGTGGCCCCGAGGGTGTGATCGACGAGGTCGAGCGCCGCGCCCCCGAGGGCTTCGGCGACATCAACGACGTGTTGAGCCACGCCGAGCGCCAGGCGATCGTGACCCGCGCTACTGGCAACCTGCGACCTTGAACGACGCGATCTGCGTGCTCCAGTTGAACGTGCCGCTGGCCTTGAGGTACTCGTTCGTGTACCAGAACGTGCAGTCGTCGACCGGATCGATGGTCAGCGCGCTGTAGTCGCCCCAGCGGTCGAGGCCGCTCAGCTGCGACCCGCCGCCCTCCTTGATGCTGTTCTCGGCCTCGAGCGTGCCGGCCGGATCGGCCGGCGTCCGCACCGCATAGCGGATCGCGGGGTGGATCGCGCTCGACGACACGCTGTAGCCGACCGCGATGTCACCGAGCTTGTCCATCGCGATCGAGCCCATGAAGCGCCACGACGAGTCCGGGGCAAACGTCCCCGACTGGAACAGCGAGAATGCGCCGGTGCCCGGGCTGCGCAGCTCGTACCAGCGGATGCCGGACGGGCCCTTGCGGTTGATCGCGACGCTGTGGTTGACGACCAGCGCGTCGTGATCTGCGAACCTGCGATACGCGAGGCGATACATCAGCCGGTCCGACAGCGAGTCGAGCTGCTGGCTCGTGCCGCTCTGCGGGATGCATACGCCGCCGTTGCGGCATGCGGTGGTGAAGCCGGCGACCGGGATCGTGGTCGGCCCGGTGAACGTCGCGCTCGGCGGCGAGAACGAGTTGACCTTGAACTTGAACAGGTTGAGCGAGGTCGTGGTCGCCAGGGTCAAGAGGAAGTTCGGCGATCCGGCCGGCGGCGCGGTCGCCCCGTCGAGGTCCGACGGCAACAGGCTCGAGACCGAGGTCGATTGCTGGAAGCAGATCTGCGTGGCGGGCGCGCCGGCGAGCATCGCGGCGCGGTCGAAGGCGCAGGCCTGCGCGCCCTGGAACGTGTTCGAGAACATGTTGAACGTGATGTAGTACGCATCCGGCCAGACACCGAGCTTGGGGTAGTCCGGGAAGTTGGCGTACTGGAACGCGTAGCGGTTGTACGTGCCGGTCGCGTCCGGCGTGGTCGACACCGCGACGCACTGCAGGAACGGCGTGGTGCTGACCGAGAACTGGGTCAGGATCCAGCGATTGGCCGCCTTGTCGTACTGCACGATCGGATCGCCGTCGTTGTTGGTCTGACAGCCGCCGCCGAACCCGGCCCACACGGAGTTGCCGAGCTTGGGGAACCCCGTGGCGATCGCGCCGGTGGCCTTGTCGAACACCGCGAAGCTCTCGTTGACCCACTGGACGTACTGTGTGGCACCGACCACGCCGTTGGTGTCCGGGGGCGCGGCGTCCGGCGCGAAGCCGTAGTCGCCGTTTCCGACGCCGGCGAAGTTGATCCCGGTGGTGACCCCGACGCTCGGTCCGGGCACCGACTGGACGATCGGGTCGTCGTTCTCGGGGCCGGGAGTGCGGATCAGGCGCAGCGGCCGGTCGGCGTGCGTCTCGGTGGCGCGCTCGAACGGCGTCGCGTCGCGCAGCGCGGGCGAGACGTCGTGCTGCACCGCCGCCGAGACCTCCATCACCGGAGTCCCGGTGTCCTGCGTGTCGGTCCCGAGCGCGTCCTCGGATGTGGCGCAGCCCGCGCCGACCAGGGCCGCGAGCCCCAGCCACGTGATGTGTAACCTCATGTACCCTCCTTCGATCCAAATACAGATTGTGGACGGACGAGCATCTCCGTCGACGCTCGTCACTCACGAGCGTGTCGAACGGTCTTATCAGATCGATCCGATGGATTCGGTTAATATTGATCTTGTCGAGCTCACAGATGTGCAGATAAAGCGCAGTTGTCTTGTGCGAGATTTAGGCGACCTTTTTGGCGATCCGCGTGCGGCGGCGTCGTGCACGTTCGCGTGCTGTCGCACGCAGCGAAACGCATCGCGCGGTGGTCGCGTCCGCGCGCACGTCGAGCGATGATCGATCCCGGCGCGATCGCCGCACGCCCGTACACTCGATCCAGCCTGTGATGCACATGACAGGTTCTTCGGGCGGAGATCCGCGACGAATCACCCGGGCGGGGTGCCGCGAATGGCGTTAGGCTCGCCTGCGGTGAGCGCACCGCTGGAAGACCCGACCATCGCGTTCCCGTCGGCGCGGCGGGCGCGGCCTCGCAGCCAGCGGCCGAGCACGTCATCGCTCGCGTCGTCGCTCGCCTCGCCGCTCGCCTCGTCGGTCGCCTCGTCGCTCGGTCCGTCGGTCGCTCCGACCGGGGCGACCACGCTGAGCGCGCCCCTCGAGGCGCTCGAGCGCGACGAGATCCGGCGCACCCGGGGGTTCTGCTACGTCGCGTTCGTGATCTCGGCGGTGGCCGGCGCCTCGCTCGGCTGGCTGCACGGCGATCCGGCGGCGCGGTCGCTGATGCTGATCTCGATCTCGGGATCGGGGTTCGCGACCGTGTTCATGCTGTACCGGACCCGCGACCCGGTGCAGTTCCGGCGGCCGAGCACCGCGCTGGGCTGGCTGGTGATCGCGGCCGCCGCGACCACGGCGATCCCGTTCTTCGGCGCGTTCTCGCCGGCGCCGGTGGTGCTCGTGCTCGGCATCTACTTCACCGGGCTGGGCAAGAGCCCGCGGATGGCCGTGGTGCTCTACGTCGTCGCGGCCGGGGTCCAGGGTGTCGTCGGCCTGCTCGCGATCACGGGCCTGACCCGCGACACCGGCCTGGTCCAGGCCGGCAACCTCGATCTGCGCCAGCAGCTCATCATCCAGGGCCTGGTCCAGTTCGTGTTCGCGACCACCCTGGTGATCGCGCGGCTGTCGCGGCGCGCCCAGCGGCTCGCGGTCGAGGAGCTCGAGCGCGAGGTCCGGATCTCGGCCCACCGCGAGGCGCTGCTGATCGAGGCCCGCGAGCAGCTCGATCGCGCGCTCCGCCCCGGCCAGGGCCGGTTCTCGGGCCAGCAGATCGGCAACTACTCGCTCGGCAGCGTGCTCGGGCGCGGTTCGATGGGCGAGGTCTACGACGCCAGCGGCCCCGCCGGGCCGGTCGCGATCAAGCTCCTGTCGCAGACCTCGCTCGGCAACGCCAACCACGTGATGCGGTTCTTCCGCGAGCTGCGCACCGCCGCAGCGATCGAGGCGCCGAACGTGGTCAAGGTGCTCGAGATCGGCGAGCACCCGGTGCCGTACCTGGTGATGGAGCGGCTCGAGGGCCGGACGCTGTCGGATGTCCTGCGCTCGCGGCGCGCGATGGCCGCGGCCGACGTCGTCGAGCTGGTTCGGCACGTCGGCGCCGGCATCACCGCCGCCGCGGCGGTCGGCGTGGTCCACCGCGATCTGAAGCCGCAGAACGTGTTTCGCCACGGCGAGCTGTGGAAGGTGCTCGATTTCGGGGTCGCCCGCGCGGCCGATCACGGCGACACGCTCACCGCCGGTCAGATCGTCGGGACACCGTCGTACATGGCGCCCGAGCAGGCGACCGGCGCCGACGTCGACCACGCGACCGACCTCTACGCGCTGGCCGCGATCGCCTATCGCGCGCTGACCGGCCACGCGCCGCATGCGTCCGGCGATCTCGCCGAGACGCTCTATCGTGTCGTCCACGCCGCGCCGCGCCGGCCCAGCGATCTCGCCTCGCGGCTGCCGCACGAGGTCGACCTCGTGCTCGCGATCGGCCTGGCCAAGCACCCCGGCGATCGCTTCGCGTCGGCCGCCGAGCTGGCCGGCGCCCTCGAAGATGCCCTTGCGGGCCGGCTATCGCCCCTCGTACGCGCGCGCGGCTTCGCCCTCGTCAGCGGCGGCGCCTGGTCCGATCCGCCGGCCGCCCTACGCCGCCGATCCGCCCACGGCTGACGCCCCGCCGCCGCCGCCCCACGCCACCGCACCGCCGCCGCCTCCCCACGCCACCGCCCCGCGCCCCCGCACGCTCGCGACCGGTGATGCAGGTCCTCGCCTCGCGGGGCCTTTCGCCGGTGTGTTCAGCGTAGTATTGCGGGATACCTGGAGAGACCATGATCGCATCGAGATCGTTATACCTCGCTCCCCTGTTCGTGATCAGCCTCGCTGCTTGCGGCGGTGGCGCGCAGCCCGCGCAGCCGACGACTCCGGCCGCGGCCGCCGAACCTGCTGCACCCGCAGCTCCGGCCACGCCCGCGGCGACCGACGCTGCGCCGACCGCCAAGGCGCGCCCGACCACGCCGGGCCCCAACGTCACGCAGGACGGGGTGGTGTTCGTGTTCAAGCCCGATGGTGGCAAGAGCAAGGTGTTCCTCGCCGGCAACTTCAATGACTGGAATCCGGCCGACCCCAAGTACCTCATGACCAATGACGGCGGGACCTGGAGCATCACCATCAAGCTGCCGCCGGGCACCTACCAGTACAAGTACGTGGCCGACGGCAGCTGGATCAAGGATCCGTACTCGCCCGGCGATGCGCCCGACGGCTTCGGCGGCCGCAACGGCAAGTTCGACGTCAAGTAGTGACGACCAGTGACGACGAGGCGAGGCGGGCGGCGCGGGTTTAGCGCGGCAGGCCGGCTTCGATCGCCGCGACCACGGCGGGATCGTCGGGCGCGGTCCGCGGATCGAACCGCGTGATCTTCGTCCCGTCGGCCGAGACCACGAACTTCTCGAAGTTCCATCGGATGTCACCCTGGTGGCCCGAGGTATCGGCGACCGCGGTGAGCTCGCCGTAGATCGGGTGGCGGCCCGGGCCGTTGACGTCGATCTTCTCGGTCAGGGGGAACGTGACGCCGTAGCTCGTGGAGCAGAACGTCTGGATCTGCTCCGGCGTGCCGGGCTCCTGGCCACCGAACTGGTTGCACGGAAAGCCGATCACCGTGAAGCCGCGCGGTGCCAGCCGGTCCTGCAGCGCCTCGAGCGCGGTGTACTGCGGCGTCAGGCCGCACTTCGACGCGACGTTGACGAGCAGCAGCGCCTTGCCGCGGTACTGGCCGAGCGTCGTCGCGGCGCCCTGCAGCGTGTGAATCGGCGCGTCCCACATCGACTGGGTGGTCATGGCATCCCTCAGTGGGGCAGCGCGGCCTCGACGGCGGCGATCACCGCCGGGTCCTCGGGCTTCACCTTGGGCGAGAACCGCGTGACCTTCTTGCCATCGGCCGACACGACGAACTTTTCGAAGTTCCAGCGGATGTCGCCCTCGTGGCCGCCGGCATCGGCGATCGGCGTCAGCGCCTTGTAGATCGGATGGCGCCCGTCACCGTTGACCTCGATCTTCTCCATGATCGGGAACGTGATGCCGTAGTTGGTGGCGCAGAACGTGGCGATCTCCTCCGCGGTGCCGGGCTCCTGGCCATGGAACTGGTTGCACGGGAAGCCGATCACGGTGAAGCCCTTCGACTCGTACTTCTTCTGCAGCGCTTCGAGGGTGGCGTACTGCGGAGTGTTGCCGCACTTGGAGGCGACGTTGACCACCATCAGCGCCTTGCCCTTGTACGCGGCGAGCGTGGTCGGCTCGCCCTTGAGGGTGTGGACCGGCGCGGTCCAGATCGGGTCGAGCTGCTTGTCGACCGTGACCGCGGGCGGCGCGGTGCCTGCCGGCGGCAGGTTGGCAGGGTCGCTGGCAGCGGCCACCGAGCCCTGCACGACCTTGGGCGCGGGCGCCGGCGTGGCGGCGACGGGCGCCGGCGCGGGCGTGACCGGGGCGGCCGCGGCGGACGGGTCCTTCGGCGCGCTGGACGCGGTTTGATCGGTCTTCGAGCACGCGGCGGACCCAAGGATGAGAGCAGCGAGCGCAAGCTTGTTCATGGGCCCGACCGTACAATAATGACCACGGCGCGCAAGCCGTTTGGGCCGCGCGCGGCCGCCCGGCCCGGGTGCTCCACGGGATCTTCATCGATCGCGCGGCGATCGCGCGGGAGCAGGCGGCCTCCGGGAGTGGCGCTACTGGAAGTACGGGTTCAGCGCCGCGTTGATCCGGGCCAGCAGGTCCTCGGTCAGCGCGCGGTCCGTCGGGTTCAGCTGGTTCAGCCCGGCCGTGATCGTGTCGCGCGCGCCCCGCAGCGCGACGAACGCGCTGTTGTTCTGCGCCTTCTTGAGCGCGTCGACCACCAGGCGGCGGGTCGCGAAGCTGCGCGCGCCGTCGCTGTTGATCAGCAGGTTCTTGCCGTCGGTCGCGATCGCCGCGACCACCGTCGGGTCGGTCGGGAAGCTCGTGATCTCGCCGGTGGTGTGGAGGTAGAGCTCGTCGAACACCGCCGCGCTCAGCGCATCGGCGGCGGCGGCCTGCGACGGGCTGGCGAGCGGCGAGCGCGCGCCGGCGAGCGCGGCGGTCCACGCGGCGGAGGCCTCGGCGGACGTGCCGCGGCGGGCAAACCCGAGCACCTCGGTGCCGAAGAACTGCACGATCAGCGGCGCGATCTGCGGCGCGAACCGGCCGGCGAGCAAATCGGATGTGAAGCTCGTGTACTGCGGGATCTGGAAGTCGGTCAGCGGCCGCGGCGTCGGCGCGTCGAACCGCACCGCGTTGGGATCGACCAGCGTGTCCTCGTCGGTGGCGAACGGCTGCGTGGGCAGCGCCATCGACTTGCCGTAGAGGTAGGCGATCGCCGCGCGGTCGTAGGGGCCGGGAGTCGGCTGGGCGATCGCGGCCTCGAGCACGCTGTACTCCATGATCGACGAGGTCGGAGGCATCAGCGAGCCCTTGAAGTTGTGGCGCAGCCCGAGCGTGTGGCCGACCTCGTGGGTCACCACGTGCTGGATGTAGGCCTCGAGCTTGGCCTTGCCGGTGAGCGAGGCGTTGCCCGGCGCGCCGAGCACCTGGTACTGCGGGCCCCACATCATGCACAGCGGCTGCGGCGTGCGGTCCTGCCACTGCAGCGTGCGGACCTTCGACCTGGCCCTGGGCGCGGGCAGCGCGTGGCTGCCGGCCGCCGGGTCATCGGCCAGCGGCGAGAAGAAGCCGCCGCCGAAGTACACGCTGGCGCCGCGGGTCTCGCCAGTGATCGGGTTGGTGCGCCAGTCGGCGAACGCGAAGCCCTTGCTGGTGTCCGGATCGATGATCAGGTAGTTGACGCGGTCCTCGGCGAACGACGTGTGGTGGGTATCGAGCTCGGCGGTGAACACCGGGTAGCCGAACACGTCGTTCCACGACTCGATGCCGCGCTTGGCCGCCGCGACGAGATCGGCGCCGCCGAACGCCGGGTCGGCCTGGATCTGGGCGAGCACCGGCGAGATCAGCCACTTGACCGGCGCCTTGCCCGGGGCGAACGCCCAGTGCACCGGCGTCTGCGCGATCTCGCCGGTGTTGGGGACGTTGACCGGGTCGCTCAGGAAGAAGTGCGACTTCGCCGGCGTGGCGACCGGCGCGAACTCGCGCGACTCGGTGTAGCGCCGCAGGCTGATGCCGAGCGTGGCGGCGACGCGGAACTCGTTGGGCTCGACGTCGCCGGGATCGCCGATCGGATCGGCGGCGTAGGTCGTGATGATCTGCTCGAACGACGCGCCGTCGTCGAACCGCTTGAAGCCCTGGACGAACGACAGCTCGGTCGCCAGCCGCACCGGCGAGCCGGCCGCGAACAGGTCGGCCAGGGCGCTGAAGTGGTTCTGGCCGGCGGCGGGATCGATCAGGACGTAGCTGCCCGAGCCCGGCAGCGCGTTGAACCGGCTGCTGTCGACGATCGGATAGGCATCGATGATCAGGTCGGGGCTGAACACGTCGCTGGTCGCGAGCCGGTCGTCGGCCTCGAACACGAACAGCTTGCCGTTCTGCTCGCGGAACCGGACGATCTTGGTGCCCAGCGTCGAGGGGTTCGGGCCGAACGGGGACAGCTCCTCGAGGTACACCGACAGGAACCACGGCTGATCGAGCGTGTTGCGGCGCAGCGCGAGGAAGAAGTCCTCGTTGCGATCGCCGCCGCTGGCCTTGAAGCTCTGGAGCGCCGTGCTGCGCGACGCGAGCACCGAGGCATCGACGTCCCGCGGGATCGAGACCACGGCGTCCCCGGCGAGCAGCGAGTCGTTGGAAGGATCGGCGGTGGCGCACCCGGCGACTGCGGCTGCGAGGGCGGCCGTCGCGAACACAAGATGTGCGAAGCTCTGTCTCATCGGTGGTTCCTTGCTCGGGCTCAGGGAAGCGCTGAGCCGCTCTTGGCCGGGCAATCTGCCGCGATCGCCTTGAAATTGCTGCGGCGATGAGTACGCAGTTGCTTACACAATGCGATGTATACGTATCTCTGGCTACACGAGTAGCCAGCACAGTGACCATCAACCACGCGACGGCTGGCGCGCGGCGTGCGCCACGCCACCTCGTCGGCTACTCGGCTAGCCAGTGCGACACGGTCCGGCGCCATGCCGGCGAGCGCGCGTGGATTGGGCTATACACCGCGGGGCCCGGGCGCTTCATGCGACACATCTACGCAGACTTCATCGATCGCGTCGCCAAGCCGATGCGGTACCTCGGCGGCGAGTACCAGGCCGTGGTCA
>DASWRS010000181.1:0-4684 GCA_036403075.1 Kofleriaceae bacterium | reverse complement strand
CAACAAGACCACCGGCCAGACCGTCCAGGTCACCGACCCGGGCCGCGCGATGATCGATGGCAAGTGGAGCCACATCGGCCGGTTCAAGGGCCCGATGCTGCGCAACCTCGCGCCCCGCGCCCCGTACTTCCACAACGGCTTTGCCGCCGACCTCGACGCGGTCGTCGAGTTCTACGAGACCCGGTTCCACATCGGTCTGACCCAGCAGGACAAGGCCGACCTCGTCGCGTTCCTCCGCTCGCTGTGATCAGCCTCGCGCAACAGCACCAGCGACGCGAAGCGGCCGGGGTGACCCGGCCGCTTCGCGTGCGGTCGGTTGGTCTGTGCCCGCACGCTCAAGCAGTTGCCCAGGCCAGCTCGCCATCCGCGCCGCCGCGCCTGCGTCGCGCGCGTGCTCGGGGATCCAGCTACAGGCCAGGCGCCACCGCGGAACCAGCTTCGTACAGGGCTTCTCTCCGCGGGACGTGTCATGGCGACACGGCCAGGTGTCGGGTAGGCGTTACCCGAGGAGCTCGTTCACCGACGCGACGGAGAACGCGCGATCCAGCCAGCGATCGAGGGTAGCAAGGTCGATGCAGGTGACGATCTGTTGCCGCTGCTCCTCGGTGAGATCCAGGCCGCGCCGCCTCAAGAACATCAGCAGCGCCTCGGCTTTCCCCTTGGCTTCGCCCTCGGCTTTCCCCTTGGCTTCGCCCTCGGCTTTCCCCTTGGCTTCGCCCTCGTCATACGACCGACGCTGCGCATCGCTGAAGAACTTCACGATCTGGGGTTCCATGTCCAACGCCTTTCGCGCGGCTTCGCTCAGGGCCTTCTCGATCAGCGCAGAGTATAGCAGGCGCTGCTCCTCCGGGAGCTGCATGACGGCGCCCACCGCCGCGCGCGCGATCGACACCGCGGTCTCGACCTCGCCGTCACCGTGGGCCACCACCGATAGCACGGCAAGCTGGGGTTCGCGCACCGCGCGATCGCGATCGGTCACCTGGGGGATGCCCTCCGGCCCGATCACGCGCGGCCGAAACATCATCCCGTCGCCCAGATCGATCGGCTGGCTGGCCCATCGCGCGACCCCCGGATCCGGCGTCACCGCGATCACGATGAACGGGCACTCATAGCGCGCGCGTGCGGCGACCGCGTAGAGCGGCCACGTGTACCGCTTGCGATCCTTGCGCTCGAGCTGGACTTCGAAGATGGTGCCAAACACGGGCTGGTTCTTGTCGTAGATGATGTCGAACAGGACGACGGCGTCGGCGTGGTACTCGACGGGCACCAGCTGCGTGAGCGCCGCCTCGGTGAGCCGCGCTTCGTCGAACGGCGGAACCTCGACCTGCAACAGCTCGCGCAGCAAGCTGGCGGCGAACGCCGGGTTATCCCGGACCAATGCGATCACGCCCTCGTGCATGAACGATGGAGACGACATGAGCGGGTGCCACGCTACACAGGACCTCTGACAATGGAAGGTGTGTGCCGAGCCGGCGGAGCCAGGGGCGTTGCCAGGCTGGTGTCCGGGCGCCGGACACGGTGGCCGACCACCGGACGCGGACGGCGCCAGCCGTGCCAAGGTGGTCGCGATCAGGGCGTGTCGGGCATTAACGACGAGGCCGCGTTCGGCAAGCCCGCCGTGCTGATGGGCACCTGCACCAGCTGCCACAACACGCCCAACGGCGGCAACCACTCGGTGGTCGCGCCGCTCAACATCGGCCTGGTCGATGCCTCGGCCTGGTCGATGCCTCGCGCCGGACCAAGGACATGCCGCTCTACACCCTGCGCAACAAGACCACCGGCCAGACCGTCCAGGTCACCGACCCGGGGCGCGCGATGATCGATGGCAAGTGGAGCCACATCGGCCGGTTCAAGGGCCCGATGCTGCGCAACCTCGCGCCCCGTACTTCCACAACGGCTTCGCCGCCGACCTCGACGCCGTCGTGGACTTCTACGAGACCCGGTTCCACATCGGCCTGACCCAGCAGGACAAGGCCGACCTCGTCGCCTTCCTCCCCTCGCTGTGACCACTCGTCCGCAAGCTTCGGGTCACGAGCGCCGGCGTTCGCCGGCTCGATGGAGGACGAAGCCCAAGAAACGTCAGCGCATCGACGCTTCGACGCGCGGCGCGATGATGATCTCGACGCGGCGGTTGTTCGCGCGGCCCTCGGCGGTGGCGTTGTCGGCGACCGGCATGGTCTTACCCGCGCCATGGGCGACGATCAGATCCGGGGGATAGCCATTCGAGACGAGGTACGTACGCACCGCATCAGCGCGGCGCTGTGACAGGTCGACGTTGTACGCATCCTTGCCCTGCGAGTCCGTGTAGCCCTCGACGTTGAGGCGCCGCTCCTTGGTCTCCAGCAACGCCGTGGCGACATGTCCGAGACGCGTCCGCGCGTCCGGCAGCAGCGTCGCCTTGTCGGACGCGAACAGTACGCTCCCCGACAGCGTGATCACCACACCGCGCGGCTCTTCCTTGACCGCCGCCCACTTGGCGAACTCGAGCTGCATCTCCTTCAGATGACGATCGGAGTCGGTTGCGCGCACGTCGGCCTCCGCGGCACGCGTGTCGGCCTGGGACGCCCGCGTATCGGCCTGGGACGCCCGCGTGTCGGACTCGGACGCCCGTTGCTTCTGAGCGGCAGCATCACGTTCGGCGACGACGAGGTCGGTCCTGGTGCGCTCGAGCTTCTCCTTGGTCTGGGCGTGGTCCGCGTCCTTCTCGCTCGCCAGCGTGGCCTCGGCCTGGACGCGAGCGCCCGCGTGCTCGGCGCGCTTCGCCAGCACCTCGGCGAGTTGTGCCTTGCGCTCGGCGACGTACGCCAGATCGCGCTGATCGGAGGCATCACTGGAGAACGCTGCCTCGGCCGCGTCGAGCGAGACCCTCGCCTTGCGGAGGTCGGCAGGAACGACCCGCGCGGCCGGCCCGGAGCTTGCGCGAGCGTACGCGCTGCGCGCATCGACCAGCTCGCGAGAAGGAGACGATGCGCACGCGGTGAGGCCGAGCGCGGCGAGCACACTGACAATCAGGTTTCGTTTGGTCATGGGATGTCCTGGACTACTTGGCCTGCTGCTCGAACGTATGGATGTCTGCGACCGCCTGCTCGGCGGCGAGACGATCCTTGTCGTCGTCCGCGAGCGCGATCGCGAGCTCGCCATCCGCGGCGGCGCGCATCAGGAGCCTCGATGCAGCCTTCATGTTGTCCTCGCCACCGGACGCGATCATCACCTTGGCCTTTGCCGATTGCTCGTTCGCGAGCTGAAGATGAAATGCAGCGCGCGGTACGTTCTCGGCACCGGCTTGCTCCGCGCCCCGGATCGACGCGGCCGAGGACTCCATGTTGTCAGTGGGGGGCCGGGTGGTGGCGCACCCGCCAGCCAGGGCAGCTCCAAGGAACAGTCCGAGCATCGCTCGCGTGGTCGTCATTCTGATCGTCATGATTCAGGCACCTCTCCGGGAGCCTGGCCGCCCCTCGTGCACGATGGGGCCCATACGAGCGCCCGAGCACTCTCAAGGTCTTGGCGCGAGCTCCGCGGTCAAGGCGAGCGCATGCGCTCGAACTCGAGCATCGACCGCGGGCACCGTGCGATCCTGGTGCGGCACGACCCGCGGCCCGAGGGCTTCGTCCGGAGACCACCGTGAGGTTGACCGAGCTCGCCCGAAGATCAGGTCGCGAGCCAGGTCACCGGGATGTGGAGTTCGTGAGGGTCGCGTCAGCTCACCGGCATCGCCGCGGCCGGATCGACGCGGCCGGCCTCGGCTGGGTGCACTCGACCGATCAGCGCGCGCGACACCAACGCCGCGATCGCGCCGCCGATCAGCGGCGCCACGAGGAACAGCCAGACCTGAGACAGCGCCTCGCCGCCGACGACCAGAGCGGGTCCGAGGCTTCGCGCCGGGTTGACCGAGGTCCCGGTCAGCGGGATGCCGAGCAGGTGAACGAGCGCCAGGCCCATGCCGATCGCGAGCCCCGCGAAGTGGGCGGTCGTCGCGTGGCTGGTCGCCACGAGCACGATCAGGACGAACAGGAAGGTCATGATGACCTCGGCTGCGAATGCGCCCGCCACACCGAGTCCGATCATCGAGTGGGCACCCCAGCCATCCGTGCCGAGTCCGACGCTTGCGACGCTGTAGCCGCTGGCATCACGGAACACCACCCACAGGGCGAACGCGCCGGCGATCCCGCCGACGAACTGCGCGATCCAGTAGCCCGTCGCCTCCGCCCACGCCATGCGGCCCGCCACCACGAAGCCGAGGGTGACCGCCGGATTCACGTGACATCCGGAGATCGGCCCGAGTGCGTACGCCAGCGCGAGCAAGACCAGACCGAAGCCAAGCGCGGTCATCACGACACCGGCGGCGGGGCTCGCACCGAGGAGCTTGAAGCCAAATGCCAGGGTCGCTATGCCAACGGCAAAGAACACCAGGATCGCTGTGCCCAGTAACTCCGCGGCGAACTTTCTGATCTGCATGGCTCGGCTCTCATTCCAAGGCGGACTACGCCTCGCGAGCAACGTGAGCGAAACCCGCAGGGCCGTCAAGAAGATAGTGTAATGAAGCGCAAATCAGTCGCCTTGCGCGCAGCGCTGCTTCCATTCAGTGTCGCAGGTGAGCCTGCTCGAGCATCGCGCCGGCGCCGAGCATCCTGACGAGCAGCGTGTCCGGCGTCATCGGGAGTCACGGATTCCGGGGTTTCCGGGG
>DASWRS010000180.1:0-4356 GCA_036403075.1 Kofleriaceae bacterium | reverse complement strand
TGCGTGCCGATGATCGCGACGCCGTCGTGGTCGGCGGTCCTCGAGCGCGAAGCGGCGATCGTCCGGATCGTCGGCGCGCACCTCGATCACCGCGGCCCGGTCAGCGCACCTGCGCTCGCGGCCGAGCTCGGCCTCGCGCCCGGCGACGTGCTCGCGGCGCTGCTCGCGCTCGAGGCCGACGGCGCGATCCTGCGCGGGTCGTTCACCCCGTCGGGGCCGGGCGGGTCCGGATCCCCCGCTGCGCGGCGCGGGCCGACCACCGCGCGCGAGGCGATCGCCGCGGCCGACGACACCGCGACGCTGCACGAGCTCGAGTGGTGCAACCGCCGCGTGCTCGCGCGGATCCATCGCCTCACGCTGGCGCGGCTGCGCAAGGAGATCGAGCCGGTCAGCGCCGCGGCCCTGATGCGCTTCGTGCTGCGCTGGCAGCGCGTCGCCCGGCACACCCAGCTGATCGGCGCCGACGGCCTCGCCCGGATCGTCGAGCAGCTTCAGGGCTTCGAGACCGCCGCCGGCGCCTGGGAGCGCGAGGTGCTGCCGGCCCGCCTCCACGGCTACGATCAGACCTGGCTCGATCAGCTGTGCCTCGCCGGCCAGGTCGTATGGTGCAGGCTGAGCCCGCGCCGCGCGGCGCCCGAAGCGGACGCCGAGCCCGACGAAGCGCCGGCGCCCGAGGTGCCCGTCGCGGCGCGGCGCGATCCACGCGCCCGGCGCCCCGCCGACAAGCCAGGCGAGCCGTACAACCTCGCCGATGCCGGCGCCGAGGCCGCCCGGCTCGCCGGCGCCACGCGCGCCGAGATCGCCGCTGCGGCCGCCGCGGCGATCGCCGGCAAGTGCCCACCGCACGACGCCGGTGTGATCGTCTCGCTGGTCACGACCAGCGCGATGCTGCGTCGCGGTGACCAGGAAGACGAGGCGGACACCGCACCCGTCGCCAGCAAGAGCACCCGGTTCACCGCCGCCCTCGAGCGCGCCCGCAGCCGCGGCCCCGCCGGCCGCAGCGCAAGCCCCGCCGGCCACAGCGCGAGCCCCGCCGCGGCTCCTGGCAAGGCGCCGACGGCGCCGGGAGCCGATCGAACCAGGCCTGCGACCAACGCAGACCGGCGCGAGCAGCCGGTGAACGATCGCGAGAGCGGCGCCTGGGCCCGCGAGGCGCTCGCCGCGCTCGATGCCGACACCGCCGCTCGCTTCGATGTCGCGCTCGATCCCGATACGATCGACGCGATCGACGCGATCGACCACCGCGAGCGGTTCGCCCGCGACACGCTCGCCGAGCTCGAGGCCACCGCCGCCCGGTTCGATGCCGATCTCGCCGCCGCGGTCCCCGGCGCCGATGCCATTGATGCCGCCGATGCGATCGACGACCGCGAGCGGTTCGCCCGCGAGACGCTCGCCGAGCTCGAGGCCACCGCCGCCCGGTTCGATGCCGATCTCGCCGCCGCGGTTCCCGCGGCCGAGGCCATTGATGCGGCCGATGCGATCGACGACCGCGAGCGGTTCGCGCGAGAGACCTTCGCGATGGTGCGCGCCGATCGGGGCGCGTCGCGCCGCCCGGCCCGAGGCTCGTCGGGCCCTGGCCGGTCAGCGTCGGCCGGGGCGGAGCCTGCCGGAGAATCTGCGCCGCCGTCGCGCGCCGGTCGGTCGGCGCCCTCGCGGTCGGCGCCGCTCGCGCTGATGCTCCGGCGCGATGCCTCGTGGCTGCGAGCCGCCGCCGCGGTCGGCCAGGGAGAGCCGGCCGTGCTGGGGCCGCAGGCGAGCCGGGTGCGCGACCACCTCGCGGCCGCCGGCGCGTCGTTCCTCACCGACCTCGTGGCGACGATCGATCTGCCGCCCGACGAGATCGAGGATGCGCTGTGGGAGCTGGTCGGCGCCGGCCTCGCCACCGCGGATGGCTTCGCCAGCCTGCGCGTGCTGGTGTCGCGCCGCCGCGGCGAGGTCAAGAGCCACTTCGATCGGATCACCGCCACCGCCACGGCGGCCGCGCCGGTCCGCAAGTGGCAGGACGCGATCCGCAAGGCGCGCACGCGCGACCGCGAGCGCCCCGGGCACGCGCTGCGCTCGCTGCCCACGGCAGCCGGCCGCTGGTCGCTGCTACCGCCCACCGACACCGGCTCGGTCGATGCCGAGGCCTCCGCCCGCCAGCTCCTGCACCGCTACGGCGTGGTGTTCCGCGACCTCCTGACCCGCGAGTCCAGCCTGCCGCCGTGGCGCGATCTGCTGGTCGCGCTGCGCCGGCTCGAAGCCCGCGGCGAGATCCGCGGCGGCCGGTTCGTCAGCGGCTTTGTCGGCGAGCAGTTCGCGCTCCCCGAGGCCCTCGACGAGCTCCGCGGGGTCCGCAGCGCCGGCCCGGCGCCCGAGGTCTGCCGGATCGCCGCGACCGACCCGGCCAACCTCGTCGGGATCCTGTCCCCCGGCCCGCGCGTCCCGGCGATCGTCGGCAACGTGGTGCTCTACATCGACGGCCACGCCGTCGCCTCGCTCGAGGCCGGCAAGGTCGTGCTGCGCGCGCCGCTGCCGCCCGGCGCCCGGATCGACGACGACCTCACCTACCATCCGCCGCCCCGGCCCGTGCCGGTCGCCACCCAGGCCGCCCTGCCGCTGTGAGCCGCACCGGCCCCGCCGCACGTGATCTGCTAGATCCCGCGCACACCCCGCGTACACGATGATGCTCCCCGACGACACCGACCGTACGGAGGCCACCGCGCCCGAGCCGCCGCCGACACCCGCCGAGGCCGGCGACGCGCCGCTGCCGCGGGATCGCAAGGCGCGCGCGGCCCGCATCCTCGAGATCCTCGATCGGTACTATCCGGAGGTCGAGATGCCGCTCGACCACGGCGACGCGTTCCAGCTGCTGGTCGCGACGATCCTGTCGGCGCAGTGCACCGATGCGCGGGTCAACCTGGTCACCCCGGCGCTGTTCGCACGCGCCCCGGACGCTCCGGCGATGGCCCAGCTGACCGCACGCCAGATCCTGCCGTACATCCGCACCTGCGGCCTGGCGCCCGGCAAGGCCAAGGCGCTCGCCGGCATGAGCCGCCTCCTGGTCGCCAGGCACGGCGGCCAGGTTCCCTCGGACATGGATGCGCTCGAGGAGCTGCCCGGCGTCGGGCACAAGACCGCGAGCGTGGTGATGGCCCAGGCGTTCCAGGAGGCGGCGTTTCCGGTCGACACGCACATCCACCGGCTCGCCGGACGCTGGCAGCTGTCGCGCGCGCGCAGCGTCGAGGAGGTCGAGCGCGACCTCAAGGCCGTGTTTCCGCGCGAGCGCTGGAACACGCTGCATCTGCAGATCATCTACTTCGGCCGGCAGTACTGCACTGCGCGCCAGCACGATCCCGCGGCGTGCCCGATCTGCTGCTGGGCGATGTCCAAGTCGCGCGCCCAGGCCGAGCTGCGCCAGGGCCTGAGCAAGCCGGTGCGTCACGCCCGGCCACCGCGCAAGAGCGCCGCAGCGCCGGCCGGTTCCGCCCGCAAGCCGACGCGCCGCAAGACCCGCAGCAAAGCGTGAGTCGCCGCCCACCGCGCAGATCCACGTCGAGCAGCGCCACGTCGCACGCGCCCCAGCGATTCATCACGGCAGCGCGCTGGCCTCGTCGATCGCGGATCGCCTCGAGCTTCGTACACAGCGCCCGAGAGGCATGAGCCGTCCCAGGCATCGGCCGAGATCAGCGCCGCCACGGCAGTGGTCGCGTTCGATGCCGGCATGGGCGAGCTTTGCCAGGCTCACCGCCGATCGTCGGCGACGATCCGTGGCCGGCATTGGCCGCGGCGACGTCTTCGAGCGTGCTGGCAGCGCTCGGCCACGGCCTCCATGACCGTCCACGATGCGCGCGCCGAGCTCGAAGCCGCGGTCGGCCCGCCTCCGCGGCTCTCGAATCATTCATGAATCCAGCGTGGTTATGAAATAATTCCGAGAAGACACTTGCAGCGCGGCCCCGGAATGAATATTCATTCCTTCACGCGATGACGCCTCCAGCCGCCCCCAAGCCGCGCTCCAGCGCACCCGCCTCTGGCGGCGCAGGCGGCGCAGGCGGTGCAGGCGGCGCGGCCAGTGTCGGCGATGCAGCGGAACCGCCGAGCCGGCCCAGCCAGCCGGCGATCGCGCGCAAGCTCTCCGGCGACAAGCGCGAGGCGATCATGACGGCGGCGCTCGAGCTGTTCGTCGAGCGCGGGTTCTACGGCACCGCGGTGCCCGAGATCGCGGAGCGCGCGGGCGTCGGCGCCGGCACGATCTATCGCTACTTCGAGTCCAAGGAGGCGCTGGTCAACGCGATCTACCGCGAGCAGAAGCTGCTGTTCGGCGAGGTCGCGCTCGACGAGTTTCCGGCCGCGGCACCGACCCGCGAGCAGTTCCGC
>DASWRS010000179.1:0-17454 GCA_036403075.1 Kofleriaceae bacterium | reverse complement strand
ATGTCCACCGCGGTGCCGATGCGCAGACCGATCGGCTGCGCGAGCTCGCGGAGCGAACGCTGTGTGACAGGTGTGGGCGGATCGTGTCGGTGGCGGCCGTCGGCGAGCGCGGGGGCCAGGGCCCACGTGCTCGCTCCCAGGACGAGACCGATGACTGGCAGAGTGCTCAAAGCGGATCGCTGTGGCATCGGGATTCTCCGATCTTGGATGGCCACAAGACGGCAACTGGAGCGATCCCGACCAGCCGCCAGGACGCCGCTGCCTCAGCGTGGCTCGAACGATGGAACGCTAGACCGACACTGCTCTGCCGTCAATTAAAGAATGGCGGATCTCGTCGGTAGTCGGGTGATCTGTCGGGAGCGAGCAAACAGGTGTCATTTCGTCGGTAGCGGACGAG
This sequence comes from Kofleriaceae bacterium, assembly GCA_036403075.1. GTDB lineage: Bacteria > Myxococcota_A > Polyangia > Haliangiales > Haliangiaceae > JABFXX01. The sequence goes on along the minus strand of DASWRS010000179.1, from coordinate 17,057 downwards.
ACCTATCTGGAGCGAGAAATGCCGCCTTGGCGGTGAGAGAGACCTGCTGACGGGAGTGCGCGCGCTGAGCGGGCGCAGAGGCGTTACCGAGCGAACCGCGCGCTGGCGACACGATCCGAAAAACTCCCCGCATGCGGCGATGCAGGGATTCGTTCGTGCTTGGTCAGGCGCGGGTACATCTCACATCGAATGCAACGTGCGTGTCCAGCTCGACCTTGTCCAGCGCCACGGTGACGTCGGCAGCGCTGGCGACATGCTGGGCTCCTGACACCGCCGGCGATCCGGCCGCCGAACGTCGCCTCCGAGCACGCGAAGCTCCCGCTCAGCACCTTGAAGAGGAAGTGATCGGCGCCGCCGAACGCGACATTGGTGCTCGCGGCCACCGAGCAGGGTTGGCCCTCGCTGCAGATCGTTGTGTAGCCGCTCGGGCGATTGGCGGCGAACGCGTCGGCGGCGGTCGCTGTCAGCCCCAGAGCAAGAACCAGAAGCAGGCGCCTGGATGTCATGATTCCCTCTCTCTCGATGGTGCCTTCGGTGACGGCGGATTCAGCACACAGGACAGACAACGTTCCTTCATTCGTTGCAGGACCTCGTCGCCGGGCTGGTCCCAGATCGCCTGATTGAGAATCTCGACCTCGATACATCCCATATACCCGTCGGCTTCGACCAGCCTGCGGATCCGATGGATATCGATACAGCCGCCTCCCATCATGCCGCGGCCCATGAGCATGTCGGGCGTCGGCACGAGCCAGTCGCAGACATGAAATCCGCGGATCCGGCCGCGCGCGCGGGCGAGCTCGCGCTCAAGCATCGCGTCCCACCAGACGTGGTAGACGTCGACCACGATGCCGACCACCCCCGGGTCGAGCTTCTCCGCCAGGACGTTGGCCTCCTCGAGCGAGGTGATACACGAGCGCTCCGCGGCGTACATCGGGTGCAGCGGCTCGATCGCCATGCTGACCTTGCGGTCTCGCGCGTAGGGGACCAGCGCGGCGATCGCGTCCTCGACCATGCAGCGCGCGGCGGCGAGATCGCGATCCGGCGGCGGGCCGCAGAGGAGGACCGCGGTATAGCTGTCAAATGCAAGGTGGCCTTACCACGATCGAGAATGTCCATCCGGCGCCGGGCGCGGCCACAATGGACGGGGATGTGCCGGCCGCTGCTGCTGCGCGAGGAAGTACCGCTATGGCTGTGGGTTCCAGCCCGCGCCGCCGCCGAACGCGGCGAAGATCAGCGCGCGGCTGGCGAAGCCGGCGGCGAACTCGGCGGCGGTGAGCTGAGCGCCGCCGATCCGCGACGACACGTCGCGCGGAGCGCCGGCGAGATCGGTCGTGCCGAACTCGCGCCAGCCGGTCGCCGCGCTCGACGTCGCCGGGTTCGGGATCGGCTGGCCGTTGGTGTTGTAGGCCCAGCCGACCGGGATGATGTGCGTGTCCATCTGGCAGTTGATGAAGGCGACGTTGTCGAATGACGCGGTGCCGCCGGGGCTGCGCGCGAGGTACGTCGCGGCGCTCGCGCCGGTCGGGACGTCGTTGCCGAGCGGGCCGGGGCCCGGGCCATGGGTCAGCCGGCTGTTCAAGAACACGAAGCCCTTGTCGGTGGCCGACACCGTTCGCGCCTGGACGACGTAGCCGCCGGACGTGGTGCTGGTGGTGTCGCCGACCGAGCGGATCTCGCTGTTCTCGAACAGCGCGACGCGATTGTTGCCCCAGATGAAGTCGACATTACCGGCGACCAGCGAGTTGAAGATCCACGCGTAACCCTTGAGCTGCATCGTGTCCTGTTCACTCACGAGACTGGCGTTCTCGACCACCAGGCGGCCGGTATCGTTGCTGAAGTACACCGTCTCGGCCTGGCTCGATGCGCTCGTCGAGCGCAGCGTCGTGTTGCGCAAGGTCAGCGTGTCGAGCGTGACCAGGTCGGAGGTCTCGATCAGCAGCACGCTGCGCCCACCGCCCGGTGTGCCGGGGCCGATCGCCTGGCTGCCGCCCGAGCCGCCGTTCAGGGTCTCGAAGTTGCGGTACTGGATGACCACGCCGTCGCGGCTCTCGCCGGCGATGCGCACGTTGTTCTTGCCGCGCAGGAACAACAGCTCGCGATACGTACCATTGCGCACGTTGATCGTCACCGGCGTGTCCCGACCGGCGTTCTTCATGACGTGATCGAGCGCGGCTTGCACGGTGCGGAAGTCGGCAGGGCCATCGTCGTCGACCACGACGCTGGTCAGCGTCGGGTCGGGCGCGGCGCGGGTGGTGAATGACCAGTTGCCGGCCTTGCCGATGCCGTCGAACGCCGTGCCGGCGAGCGCGGGGGCGGCGATCGCGCCGCCGCCGATCGCGACGTAGTATTCGGTGCCGTAGGCGAGCCGGCCGTGATGCGGGACGATCGTCGCGGTGTTGCCGGCGATCGTCACCAGCCCCTCGACGTTGACGACGCGGACCTGGTCCTGGCCGGCGAAGCCGATCGCGTCGAGCTCTGCGCCGGGCTTGATGACGTCGACCAGCGCGTCGTCGGCCCGGCGGAAGATCCGGATCGACCCCGTCATGCCGAGCGACGGCGGGCCGTCGAAGGTGATCGCGAGCTTGCCGTCGACGTACGCCGCCGGCTCGGCGACCACCGGCGCGGTCCGGCCGTCGAGGCGATACGCCGTCGTCGACTGGACGAAGGCGGGCGAGATCGTCGCGGTGATCGTCCGCGTCAGCGACGGGTCGCCCGCGCTGGTGAACGTGATCGTCGCGGTCCCCGCGCGCAGCGGCACGAGCGCCACGCTCGATCCGGACACCGACACCGACACCACCGTCGGGTCGCTCGAGGCGACGGCGAAGCCATCCGGCACGTAGCTGCCCGTCGCGTAGTCCGGCTTCTGCGCCGTCACCGTGAGGTTGCGCGCCGGGTCGCCGGCCTCGGCGGCCCAGTCGGTGTTCGGGTTGATCGTCAGCTGCACGGGGCGATCGATCGGATCGCCGACCTTGACGTCGTCGATCTCGAACGACTTGTTGGCCGTGAACAGGCCGATCTTGCCGGCGGTGAACGCGGTGTCGGTCACCGTGCGGATCAGCTCGCCATCGAGGTACACGCTCAGGCTGGACCCGTTGAGCTCGAAGCGCACCGTGTACCAGGTGTCCATCGCGATCGGCCGCCTGGTCTGCCCCGGCCGCGACAGCGATCCGGCGGCCATCTTGGCGATCTCGACCTGCGTGCTCGCCGTCGAGCTCTGCACGTTGAGGCCGGCGGCGTACCAGTTCGTCGGATCCTGGTAGCGCGCGATCAGGTACAGCTGCTTGTTGCCGGTGGTGCTGTTGTTCTGCGGCTTGATCCGCGCCTCGACGTAGTAATTGCCGCCGGGGACCGTCGTCCACGCGGCGTCCTTGACCAGCGCGAGCACGCCGCCGACGGTGCCGGCGGCGTACTTGAGCACGTTCGTGCCATCGCTCGCGATCGAGAACACGCCGTTGGGGCCGGGCAAAGGCAACAGGTCCCACGACCCGCTGCCGGCCTCGAAGTCGTCGCCGAAGAACACCGCGAATACGCGCACGGCGCAGACCTGGGTGAACCCGCCGTCGTGCGAGGTCACCGTGATCACCGCCTGGCCGGGCGCCACGGCGCGCACGTTGCCGGTTGCGTCGACGGTCGCGACCGCCGGGTCGCTGCTGCTCCAGGTCACGCCGCGATCGGTCGCGCCCGCCGGCGACAGGGTCGCGATCAGCGTGCGGCTGGTGCTCGCGGTGGTGTCGAGGCGCAGTGAATTCGTCGACAGCGCGATGCCGGTGACCGGGATGACGACGTGCGACACGGTGATGTCGAGCGTGTAGGTGATCGAGGTGAGGCCGTCCTCGGCGAGCACGGCGATCGCCACGGTCGCCGCGCCCGACGACAGATCGATCGCCGGCGATGCGGTGCCGCTCGCGACCGGCGCGCCGTTGACCAGGATCGACGCATGCGGGTCGCGCGCCGTCGGCGTCACGGTGTAGTTCGTCGCCAGCCCCTCGGGTACCTCGTACGCGTAGCGGGTCTGGCCGGGATCGAAGGCGAGCGCCGCCGCGCTGTCGGTGAGCGCGCTCAGCGCGGCGTCGGTCGCCGGCGGAGTGCGGGTCACCGCCACGCTGTAGGCGGTCGCGGTCGTGCCGTCCTCGGCGACGACCTGCACGCTGATCCGCGACGTTGCCCCCGGAGCCGGCACGGCGAGCGCGATCGGCCGGCCGCTGGTCACGATGACCGGCGCGCCGCCATCCTGGACCACCGCGATCGTCTTGACGCGCGCCGCGCTGACCGTCGGCGTCAGGGTCAGCGCCTGGATCCGGAACGGCAGCGTGGCGGTGTAGCTGGTGATGTTGCTCGCGAACGCCGGGGACAGGCCCGCGCCGCCGGCGTCGGTATCGACCTCGAGGTCGTGCAGGCTCGCGTTGTTGTCGCGGCTGACCTCGTTGCCGAAGTCGGGGAAGATCGCCGGGAAGCTGCACGGCACCGGGAGCGCGAAGCGGCGCGGCAGCTGGGTCACCGTGACGGTGCTCGGCGTCCCCGGCGGCGAGACGTTGTCGGTCGGCTGGAAGTTGACCGGGCCGTGGCCGAGCGTGAGGTCGGCGAACTGGGCGAGCACGTCGTTCGTGCGATCGATGCCGTCGACCACGACGTTGTCCAGCGTCGCCTGGGTGCGGTGGCCCTGGTCGAGGCCGAGCAGCGTGACCACCGGCGTCGCCCGCGGCGCCGAGCCGCCGTGCGACCGCACCGCGTGGACGTCGCGCAGGACGATGTTCTGGTAGGTGGGAAACAGCGTGCCGACCTTGGTCGGATCGTAGTGTGGATTGAGAACGATCGGATTGGGCAGGTTGCGCAGACAGACCTTTTCGTACAGCGCATCCTTGACCAGGCCGCCGCGGCTGACGTCGCTCTTGATCCGGATGCCATTGAGGTCGACGTCGGGCGCGCCGCCGGTGCCGATGCTGGCGTCGATCGTCAGATCGACGACGCGCAGGCCCCACTGCACGAGCCGCTGGGTCTCGGGGTCGCGCACGCCCTCCATGCCGATCCGCACGTGCGTGTCGTCCTTCGGCCCGCCGTTGGTCTCGCTGCCGATCGACATGCCGTGGCCGGTGCCGAAGTGGTTGTGCGCGATCATGAGGTTGCGGCACGACGGCTGATCGGCGTTGTCCTCGGTGTTCATGTGGTACTTGCCGCACTTGATCGCGATCTGGTCGTCGCCGACGCTGATCCGGCTGAGCGCGATCAATCCGTTCCACGAGTCCGACGGATCGATGCCGTCGGTGTTGCGCGCGTAGCGCGGCGTGAGCCGCCGGCCGACGCTGTTGAACCGGCGCGACGGCGTCTGCACGGTCACGCCCCAGACCACGAAGTTGTCGCTCTCGATCCCGACGTGGAACTTGGGGCTGTCGTGCAGGGTCACGCCGGACAGCGTGAAGTGGTCCGCCAGCAGCACGTCGATCAGCCGCGGATTACTGTGCGACACGCCGAGCGGCAGCGCGTGCTGCGCGACATCCCACCAGGTGCCGCTGGGGTTGCCGTTGAATCCGCCGATCATCGGCTCGCCGCCGAGGCCGTCGATCACGCCCGCGCCCATGACGCCGGCGTCGGCGAGGAGCTCGCTCGCGGAGGCGCCGTTGACGTTGATCAGCGACAGGCAGCCGCTGCTGTTGTTGTTGGCGTCGGTGCCGCAGGTGCCGACACCGCGCGCGTCGTACAGCCGCGGGTCCTGCGCCGCGAACAGCGTGACGCCGCGGTCGATCCACAGCGTGACGCCGGCGCGCAGGAACAGCGGGCCCGAGACGAACGAGACCTTCTTCCGGTCGGCGCGGCTGACCCGGAGCCGGACCGCGCCGTTGGTACCCGCGGCCAGGCTCGCGCCGCAGGCGTCGATCGCCGCCTGGATCGCCGTCGTATCGAGGACGGCGGGGTCGTAGATCGGCAGACCGTCGGTCCGGATGTCGCCGGTGGATCGCACCGCGTGGGTCGCATCGAGTGTGGCGCTGCCGCACACCGGCGGGATCATCGGGGCGGCCGGCAGGTCGTCCTCGTCGTGGTGGCAGTCGCGATGCTCGAGCTCGGCCTGGTCGACCTGGGCCTGGTCGACCTGATCGCTCGGATCGAACGCCGAGTCGTCTCCCGGTGCGCATCCGAACATCGTGAGGATCCCCAGCGCGAGTGGCGCCGCGCACCTCTTGCGCGCCAGACTTCTACGGCTCTTCGTCGACGACATAGGTTCCCCCCTTGGCGGTGATGCGAACCAGGCCAGCCCACAGGATCATGGTCAGATAGTCAAGTGGTAAGGCCAGCAGGCCATAGCCACCCGGCCGCCGTGGTTCGACGGTCGGGGCATCGCGTGACGCTCGGCTCCGAGCTGGGGTAGGCTGGCCTGACCGGCTTGCCACAATGCCGATTGCCACCGTCGAAACTCGTCGTCTCTACCAGCAGATCGCCGCGCAGCTCTCGGCGCTCATCGCCTCGGGGGAGTCATGGCACGCTCACTCGGCCAGGTTGGTGCCGGCACCGGCGGTGGCGATGACGTTGGTCTTGACGCTGCCGACCGCGGTCGGCGTGTAGCTGTAGCCGGTCGCGCCGAACGCCCGGGTCGTCGCCCAGTTCGTGGCGTTGACCGTCCCTGCGCTGCCGGCGTCCCAGGTGATGCCGGTGGCGAGGTTGTTGCGGAGGTCCCAGAACCCGATCTGGGAGCTGTCGCGCGAGGTGACCGGGTTCTTGACGGTCTCGAACACGTTGGACTCGATCAGCGACAGGCCTCCCATGCGCACGTTGATGCCCGACGTGGTGACGTTCTTGAAATAGTTGTTGTAGATGTGTGTCAGTCCGAAGCGCTGGAGCGGCAAGCGCGACTTCACGTTCTCGAAGCGATTGTGGTGGTACGTCGTGCGCGCGTTGTTGTTGATCGTGTCGCTGTCGCTGAAGCCGTTGAGCGACACCTTCTGATAATCGTGAATGTAGTTGTACGAGATCGTGATGTGATGGGCACCCTTCTTCTGGTCGATGCCGCCATCGAACGACGCGTCGCCGGCGCCCGCGCACTCGGTCAGCGAGGCGAAGATCGTGTTGTGATCGATCCAGATGTTGGCCGGCACGCCGGACGACATGCCCTCGATCGAGATCGAGTCGGCGCTCTCGCCGCCGGGCAGTAGCCCGATCGTCATGTTGCGCACGATGATGTTCGTCGACGGCCCGGCGATGTGAAGGCCGAAGTTCGCCGACGAGCCATTGGCGCCGAGGATGGTGACGTTGTTCTTCTTCTTGATCTGGACGATCTGCGCCGGCTTCTGCCACTGCCCGCACACGTTGGTGATCGTCCCGAAGTTGAAGACGCCGGTGTAGTTGAGCACCAGGCCGCTCGTGCCGTCGTAGGCATCGATCGCCGACTGCATCGCCGCCATCGTGGCGACGTTGACGGCCGCCTTGCTGCCGCCGCCGGTGGCGGCGGCGCCGTAGCCGACGGCGCGCGTGCTCGCCGTGATCGCGTCGCCGGCGCTCGCCGTGTCGGCCGGGTCGGTGTCGTCGGCGGCGCACGCGGCGCACGCGGCGCACGCGATCACGGCGAGGGACGCGAACTTCCAGTGTGAGAGTTTCATAAGCTGTCTCCTGCGTGAAGCGACTGGAGCAAGTCAGGCGGCGGCAGCGTGGGATCGCGCCGTCGCTCGGTGGATCTTGATTCGCTCATCGCGCGTGTGCGGCGCAAGGACGAATACGCGGGAGTAATGAATTATCGTGGTAAGGCCACCTTGCCAGCTGCTGGCCATGCCACCCGATCGTACGATTGTGGGCCAGCTTACCGTCCGGTTTGGACACGCGGGCCGCCGTTCTTGCCGGAGGAGGATTTTCCGACGATGTATCGCCTGGCGGGGCGTGGGTCGGCGTCTACCAGAAGCCCACGAGACCATCACGACGACACGGTCGACAAGCCGACCAAGGAGCCGCCCAGCGTCGCCGCCGCCGAGCCGAGGGCGGGCTCGCGTAGCTCCGCGGCGTGCGGGCGGCCAAGATCAGCCTGCTGTTCGGTCAGGTCCACACCGCGGCCAGGCGAACGCCGCGCAATTGCGTAACCCGGGGCCGGGGCCCGGCGTCAAACGCCCGACGCACCGATGCGATTCTCACGCCATGACATATCGCGGGGCCCCGTCATCGTCGCGGTCGCCGCCGGCTCGATCGTGTGGGCGACCGGCGTGCTCGGCGCCTATGGCTGGTTCACCGACGAGCTCTACTTCCTCGCGTGTGCGCGCCGGCCGGCGCTCGGCTATGTCGACCACCCGCCGCTCGCGACGCTGCTGCTGACGGTCCTTCGCGTCGCCTGCCACGACAACCTGGCGCTGATCCGTCTCGTCCCGACAGCCGCGTACGGCGTGGCGATCGCGCTCGTCGGTAGCCTCGCGAAGCGGCTCGACGGCGGCGCGTTGGCGCAGACCCTGGCAGCCGCGATGTTCGCCACGGCGCCAGCCGTGCTCGTGATCGCCGGCTTCTACTCGATGAACCCGTTCGAGCTGCTGTTCGCGATCGCGCTCGCGCATGTTGCACTCGCGCTGACTCGCGGCGCGCACCCGCGCGCGTGGCTCGGCTTTGGCGCGATCACCGGGCTCGCGCTCCTCAACAAGCATTCAACCTTGCTCCCGGCCGGTCTCCTCGCGCTGGCGGCGCTCGGCTCTCCCGCACGCGCGCATCTCGGGACGCGCTGGCCCTACCTCGGCGTCGCCGTCGCGGTGATCGTCGCCTCGCCGAACCTGATCTGGCTCGTCAGCCACGACGGCATCACGTTCGAGTTCTACCGGACCTCGGTACCGCTCAAGAACATCGAGCAATCCCCGCTCGAGGCGCTGGTCGGGCAGGCGATGTTCGTGGGACCGACGGCGTTCGCGATCACGGTCATCGGCGCGATTGCGCTCGCGACGCAACCCGCTCACCGCGGCTTCGCCGCGATGTTCATGATCGCACTCGCATTCATGATGCTGAGTGGGCTCAGTCGCGCAGACCGCATCCTCGCGACGTATCCGATCTTGTTCGCCGCGGGTGCGTGTGCCGTCGAACGATTCACGCGCAACCGGCCGTGGCGCGCCGGGGCGATCATCGGCGCGCTGGCGGTCGGTGCGTTGCCGCCGATCCCGCTCGTTGTGCCGCTGCTCCCTCCCGAGCTCGTCATACGCTATTCGGCCGCGCTCGCGGTCACGCCGCAGCTCGAGGTCGCAAAGCGCGGCGCGATGCCCCAGTGGCTCGGTGACAAGCGCGGCTGGCGCGAACTGGTCGACGCGACCGTCGCCGTCTACCGCACGTTGCCGGCCGACGAGCAGCGGCGCACGATCGTGTTCGGTGCCGACTATGGCATGGCGGGCGCGCTCGAGCTGTGGGGCCCAGCGTCGGGCCTTCGCTCGCAGGTGATCTCGACCCACGACGAGTTCTGGGCGAGAGGACCCGGGCCGGTTCGCGAGGCGATCGTGCTCGCGGTCGGGTACGACGCCACGTACTGGACCAGCCTCTACGCTGACGTGCGACGCGCCGGTGCTGTGCACTGCACGGGTTGCTTGATCGATGGCACCGCGCTCTGGATCGCGCGCGGTGACCGTCCGGGACTCGCAGCACGCTGGCCGGAGCTGCGCCGCTTCGAATAACGCCTCACCGAAAGTCAGGTACACGTGAATCACTTCGTCGTCACGACGTTCGTCGCGCTCGCCGGCTGCTCGTCATTCATCGAGACCCGGGCTGCGTCCTCGACGTACCAGATCCTCCAGCACGGCAGCGCCGCAGCGCGCCGCCTCTCCGACCTCGAGCTCGCACGTTCGGCAGCAGCGAGTGGCATCGTGCAGATGGCCACGTTCGCCGACGCGTATCCGCAGCATCGCGGGTTTCGCGAGCTTCACGCCGACGCGGTCTGCCAGTACGCCATCGGCTTCGTATTCGATGACTGGGAAGCGGCGAGCTTGAGCAACCGCGCCGAGGACGCACGGCGCATCGCGGACCGCCTCGAGCGGCTGCTCGCGACGTGCATCGACCTGAACCTCGCGCTTCTGCCAGGGCCATGGCGGGCCGCGCTCGACGATGCCGCGCGCTGGGACGCGGTGCTGCCAGCGGTGCAGCGCGAGCACGTTCCGTTCCTCCTCGACATCGCCTCGGCCGAGGCGGTGCGGGTTGCTGTGTCTCCGATCGCCGCAGGGCTCCGACGGCTCCAGCGTGCGATCGCGACGCTCGCGCGCTGCACCGAGGTCGCGCCCGGGCTTCGCGACGCGGAAGCCGAGATCTTGCTCGGCTCGCTGCGCGCCGCGACCTCGCGCTTGCTGGGCGGCCCCGATGGAGAAGCGCAATTCGCTGCCGCGCGCCGCGTGCTCGGACCATCGGCGATCGTGGTCGACGTGATGTACGCGCGGGGGATCGCCGTCGCGCGGCAGGATCGCCGGCTGTTCCTCCGCCTCCTCGACGGAGCGCTCGCCGCCGACCTGTCGCGCTGGCCCGACCGTCGGCTCCCCAACGAGATGGCACGGATCAAGGCGCAGCGCTACCGGGCCGCGGTCGATGCGCTGATCCCGGCGCCGAGCAGCCGGCCATCGAGGTGAATCCGCGTGCCCGGTGTGCCCGGCGCGCGCAATGCCGGGGTGCGCGGCGACCGTCGCACGCGCGTCATCGATCGCGACCGTGTGGCTCAGCGTGGCCTGGATCGGCTGCGCCAGCACGTTGGGGAGGTCGCGTGCGAGCGCCTGGGACGGCGGCGATGAGGCGCAGGCCTGCTCGGCATCACGCGCCGTCGCCTGTACTCCGGACTCGACAGCATGGCGACTGCGGCCTCGACAACGACTGACGGCCGGGTGGCGATCGGCGCCGCGGGGCGCGGCGGCACCGCTGCGACGGGCAGTGTTCCGCCTGATGTTCCGCACGCGGTCCATACCGTCGCGTGGTTGTGGACGAACGGAACATCGGCCGCACCGGTTTGACCGCGACCGCCGATCACCGTCGCAAAGCGACTATCCAAGCGCGCTCCGATGCGCGATGCTCTGGCCGTTCGCCTCGTACGCCGCTCCCCGTGCGGTCACCGCAAGGCGAGGCGTAGCTGTCGAGAGGACCCATGCGAAGAAACACCACACGAGCTCTCCTTTGCGTCGCCCTGGCGCTCTGCCTCGCGGCGAACGCGCACGTAGCCGGGGCCCAATCGAAGCAGCGTGAGCCGGATCCCAGTCACTGGATCCCGGTCCAGGTCACCTGGGACCAGAAGATTCCGATGCGCGACGGTGTCCGCGTCAGCGCGACGATCTATCGCGATTCCAAGCAGCCGCGGCCGGTCCCCGCGATCTTGTCGCTGACGCCGTACATCGCGGAGGGGCTGGCCCAGCGCGGCGCGCAGTTCGCCCAGCACGGCTACGGCTTCGTGGCCGTCGACTCGCGCGGCCGCGGCAACTCCGACGGTGCGTTCATTCCCGGGCGCGACGAGGCCAGGGACGGCTACGACGTGATCGAGTGGATCGCCAGACAGCCATGGTGCAACGGCCAGGTCGCGATGTTGGGCGGCTCGTGGCACGGCTTCAGCCAGTGGAGCATCGCCAAGGAGTTCCCACCACACCTCGTGGCGATCGTGCCGGTTTCGGCGGTCTATCCCGGCGTCGATTACCCGCAGCGCAACGGGATCTTCGGGTCGTACATGCTACGCTGGCTGACTTACGTCCACGGCCGGACGCTCAATACCGGACCATTCGAGGACACCGATCTGTGGCGCAATGCCGTCTATGAGCAAGTGACCAGCGGGCGGGCGTTCCAGGATCTGGAGGACATCACTGGATTCAAGGGCACCGTGTTCCGCACCTGGCTGGCCCACCCTCGTGAGGACGCGTACTGGCAGGCGATCACGCCGCGCCCCGAGCACTACGCGAAGCTTCGCATCCCGATCCTCACGATCGCCGGGCACTACGATGGCGACCAGCTCGGCGCGCTGACCTACTACGATCGTCATATGAGGTACGGCGCCAAGGATGTGACCGCGCGGCACTGGCTGGTGCTCGGACCGTGGGACCACAGCGGCACGCGCAACCCGAAGGCAGAGCTCGGCGGCGTGAGTTTTGGCCCGAGCGCCGTGATGGACATGGACGAACTGGTGAGGCACTGGTTCGACCACGTGCTCAAGGGCGGCCCAGTTCCCGAGTTCCTGAAGGACCGGGTCGCCTGCTTCATCGCCGGCCGCAACACGTGGGTCTACGCCTCCGAGCTCAAGCAGCTCGAGGGACCCGCGATGAAGCTCGAGCTCGACCTGACCGGCGCGACCGCCGGCGACGTGACCCGGGGCGGCCGGCTCGCCACCCACGCACCGCAGGGAGCAGGCAGCGTCATCCTCACGTCGGATCCGCGATATCTCCGTCCGCACGACGAGATCGACGCCGAGCCCGACGGCGGGGCCTGGCTGAAGGATCAGCGCACCGAGTACCGGAGTCGACCCAGCCAGGTCATCTGGCACAGCGCACCGTTTTCCGCCGAGACCGTGCTCGCCGGCCGGCCGCGCCTGCGCGTGCAGCTAGCGTGCGACCAGCCCGACGCCGACCTGTTCGTCAGCTTGTACGAGGTGCTGCCCGATGGCAGCGCGATCAGTCTCACCGGGACCGCGGTCCGGCTGCGCTATCGTGCCGGCAGCACGGCGGCCACGATGATGGTCCCCGGCAAGCCCGAGCTGGTCAGCTTCCCGCCGTTCGACTTCTTCGCGCGCGCGATCGCGAAGGGGAGCCGGCTGCGCCTCGTCATCGATGCGCAACCGAGCTACTGGAGCGTGCAGCGCAACAGCCACACCGGGGGAGACCTGGCCTCGGAGCCGATCGTGAAGGCCCGAATCGCGAAGATCACGCTGATGACCGGACCCGAGAGCGGCAGCGCGCTGGAGTTGCCGCGCCCCGACGAAGCGGTGCTCGAGCGCAAGGTCGAGCCATCCAAGCATCCGTGATCCTGCGCCGCTGGCCGCAAGCGGTTCGTTGAGACGATGCTCGACATGCAGGTGGCCGAGAACCATCGCCGCGATCTTCCGCCGGCCGCCGTGGCAAAGACTGGTCCTCGGCAGCCTCTCGGAGGCGAACGGCCCAGCAGCAGCGGTCTCCGGATGATGCGCCGCCGTGGCGGTCCCTTGCAACGCGCGTGACTTTGGGGCGACGCCGTCCGGTGGTTCGCGGGCGACTTCAACGGCGACGGCGCGTCCGATCTGCTCGCGGCCTGGAACGACGCGGGCTTCCACACGCTGACCGTCCGGCAGTCGGGCTCGTCGGTGTCTCGTGGTGGACGGTCAGATGGTTTGACCCTCGCGGTCAGAAGCCGCCGGGACGCCGCGATTGCAGGCGGCCCAGCGCGTCCGCGAGCGCATCGCCGCGGCCAGCCACGCGCGCGACCTGCTTGCCGCGGCTGTCGAGCAGGATCGTCGTCGGTGTGTCGCGCACGGCGAAGCGCCGGAACCAGCCGCCGCCGCGATCGATGCCGATCGACGCGTCCTCGCCAAATATCTTGATGTAGTCGTCGAGATCCGAGGGCAAGGTCCACACCGGATGGGCCACGATCACCCAGGTGAGGCCCGGGTGGCTCCGCCGCAGCGCCGCGACCTGGCGCTCGTGCGCGATGCACGCTTCGGACATCGCCGGGCGGGTCTTCGCCAGGTAGTCGTCGCACCAGGTCAGCACGAAGGTGAGCGCGACTGGCTTCCCGGCGTGCGCCGCGAGCGCGAAGCTCGCGCCATCGCGGAGCGTCAGGCGCAGCGGGTCACTCGCGGCCTCCGCCGGCGCTGCCAGCTCGCCGGGCGCGCCGCTCTCGCCCAGCAGCCCCTCGAGCGCCGCGTCGAGCTCCGGGCTCGCCTCGTGGCCGACGTAGCGCACCACGCCCGTGCGGTCGATCAGGACGTGCAGTGGTGTCACCGCGACCCCGAAGCGCTCGGCGAGCGTGCCATCCGCGTCGATCGCCAACGGCACGGTCAGCGCGTGCTCCGCCCGGAACGCGACCACGTTCTCGATCGGATCGTTGACCCCGAGATCGACCGCATACACCGCGATGCGATCGCCGTACTTCTTGTAGGCGGCCTCGAGGTGCGGCATCTGCTTGCGGCATGGCTCGCACCACGTCGCCCAGAACTTGAGGTAGACCGGCTTGCGCCCGGCCAGCTCGGCCAGCACGACGCTGCCCCCGCCGAGCAGCGGCAGCGTCGCCACCGGTGCGCGGTGCCCGACCAGCGAGGCGCGGCTCCTCCCGGCACGCTCCTCGCCGTCGCTGATCTTCGCGGGCTCGACCGGCGCGCTGGCCGGCCTGGCGGTCGTGGTCGCGGCCCGGTCCTCGGCCTTGGGAGCCGCGTGCGGCTGGCACGCCAGCAGCACCATGCCCGCTGCGACGATCGCGTGACGCATGGCTACTTGCTCCTGTCTGCGGCCACCGGCGGCACGCTCAGCGGCACCTCGCGATCGCAGATCGAGATCGCCACGAACCTCGCCGAGGCGTCGGCGCGCGCATTGGCCGAGACCTGATGGATGCCGTTGGCGGCCTCGAAGAAGGTCTGCCCCGCGTGATAGACCGCCTCTGGCTCGCCCTTGACCTGCGTCCGGATCGCGCCTTCGACCACGTAGACCATCACCGGACACGGATGGCTGTGCGGTGGCGATCGGCCCCCGGGCTCGTACATCACCTCGGTGATGCGGGCGTTGAGGTGGTTGCCGTCGAGCGGCGGCAGCACCTGCGCGAGCGCGATCCGTGTTCGTGCGGGCTTGCCGGCCGGTGCGTCGGCCGCCGCCGGCGATGCGCCGAGCCTGCACAGCGCGGAGATCGCGAATACCAGCCACGTCGTTCGAGTCTTCATCGATTCGAAGCTAGCGGCAATTTGGTCCATGCAGAAGTACCATTTACCGCGCTCGGCGTGTACCACTTCGCGATGGTCAAACGAACCAGCGGCTTCGGCCTCGCGCTCGCGCCGCGCGACGCCAGCACGGGCGTCTACCAGTGGCTGTACGCCGGCCTGCGCCACGCGATCCTGCGCGGCCAGCTGCGCCCCCGGACGCGGCTGCCGTCGACGCGCGAGCTCGCCGCGCAATACGGCGTTGCGCGCGGCACCGTGGTCGCCGCGTTCGCCCAGCTCGAGTCCGAGGGCTACATCAACAGCACCGTCGGCTCGGGCACCTACGTCAGCGCCATCCTGCCCGACGATCTGCTCCAGGTCGCCCCGCCGACCGGCGCGCGCGCCGCTCGCCCGCCGCGCCGCACGCTCTCCGACTACGCCGCCCGGGTGAGCACGTTTCCCGCGCTCGAGAACCGGCCCACCCGCGCGTTCCGGTCGAACCTCCCCGCGCTCGATCAATTCCCGGTCGACGTGTGGGCGCAGCTCGCGTCGCGCCGCCTGCGGGGCGCCTCGAGCCAGCTGTTCCTGGGCAGCGAGATCCTGGGCTACCGGCCGCTGCGCGAGGCGCTCGTGGACTACCTCGCGACCTCGCGCGGCGTGACCTGCCACGCCGATCAGGTGATGATCGTGTCCGGCGTGCAGGAGGCGCTCGACCTCGTCGTGCGGCTGGTCCTGAACACCGGCGATCCCGTGTGCATGGAGGATCCCGGCTACCTCGGCGCGCGCCTGGTGTTCCAGGCTGCCGGCGCGCGGATCACGGCGGTGCCCGTCGATGACGCCGGCATGACGCTGCCGCCCGCGCTGCTGCGCCGCGCCAAGCTGATCTACCTCACGCCGGCGCATCAGTACCCGCTCGGCATGGCGATGAGCCTGCCACGCCGCCTCGCGTTGCTCGAGGCCGTGCGCGCGACTGGCACGCTCATCTTCGAGGACGATTATGATAGCGAATATCGCTACTCGGGCCGGCCGATCCCCGCGCTGCACGGCCTCGATGGCCGAGGCCAGGTCGTGTTCGCCGGCAGCTTCAGCAAGGTGCTGTTTCCGTCGATGCGCCTCGGCTACCTCGTGGTCCCCGCCGATCTGGTCGATCGCTTCACGGCCGCCCGGTCGATCACCTGTCGTCACCTGCCGGTGCTGGAGCAGGCGATCGTGTGCGACTTCATCACCGGGGGGCACTTCGGCCGGCACCTGCGCCGCATGCGCCAGCTCTACGCCGAGCGCCTGTCCGTGCTCGTGGACTGCGCGCGCCAGCAACTGGCCGGCGCCCTCGAGCTCTCGCCGATCGAGGCCGGCCTGCAGACCGTGGGCTGGCTCGCGCCCGGCATCTCTGCCGTCGCCATCGCCGAGGCCGCACGCGCGCGCAACGTCGAGGTGTTCCCGCTGCCCCGCTTCCAGCGCGGCGCGACGCCGCGCGACGGCCTGCACCTCGGTTTTGCGGCCGTGAACCCCCGCGAGATCCGGCGCGGCGTCACCGAGCTCGCCCACGTCTTCGCCCATCGCCCCCGGCCGCGATAGGGCCGGCGGCGTCGGCTCGAAGCGGGAGCCGCCATGCTCGACGCGCGATGCACGAGCTCGGTGTGCTCCAGGTGCGAGACGGTCCGCAAACGCCGACCCCGGTGGTAGTACACACGAAAATTTCAGCATCGATGTCTGGCAGAGGTAGGCACGTGCGGATTGCGCCGTGATTTGCGGCGGTGGATGGGGCGACGATCCACGTTGCTGTTCGTAGAATCGATTGTCTCGCACTGGGAGGTGAGACCGGAGGTCGTGATGGGTCGAGAGGGCGGCTCGTGGACAATGACGGTGCGCTGCTCGCGGGCCAGCGAGTGTGGTCGCGCGCGCACGGACGCACTCGAGGCGGGCCAGGAGGCGTCCCGATGACCGTCCGCTGGATGCATCCGCCCGAGCTCGAACGCGCGCGCGACCCGAACGCATTCGATCCCGTTGCCGAGGGTGGCCGCCATCGCTTGTCTCGCGAGCTGTCGCTCGCGATCTGGGCGCGCGTGTGCGCCGACGTGGGCGACAGCGCGAGCCGGCCTGGCGCGGAACAGGCGCAGCGACGATTCCACGAGCTGGCCGCACGCATCGCCGCGCGCGGCGGACGATTGCGTCCCGAGGTCGGCCGGGTCACGCGCGTGGAGATCGAAGCGACCGGAGTGCCGCTTGGCGCAGGGAGCGTCGACGAGCTGACTCCTCGCGTGCCCGGCCGGGAGACGTTGGCGATCGCCGA
>DASWRS010000178.1:0-5979 GCA_036403075.1 Kofleriaceae bacterium | reverse complement strand
GAACTGGAAGATCTGCTCGGCACGCGCGGCGTCGAACGGCTTGAGCAGGTAGTGACGGACCCCCGCGCGCTGACACGCGACGATCTTGTCGCGCGTCGTGATCGAGGTGCACATGACGATGCGTGCCGCCGGATACGCCTGCAACAGCTCGATTGCCGCCGTGACACCGTCCTTGCCGGGCATGACGATGTCGAGCGTCACCAGGTCGGGTCGATGCTGTTCGTACAGCGCCTGGAGCTGGCCGCCGCTGGAGGCCTCGGCGGCGACGGTCACCCCGATACGGCCGAGGATCTGCCGCAGCTGCACCCGGATCAGAGGGGAATCGTCTACGATCACCGCGGTGGGCATGGCGTGTTCCGAAGAATCGGCCACCGCCTGGGATTTGAAAGCCACGCACGGCCCCGCGGTGACATCACCCCGGCCACCGGCAGAACTTCTCGCAGGCCCGCGAGGCCGCCACTGCCGCTATCGGGGCCGACCGAGCTCAGGCACCCGAGGCCTCGAACGGCGCCCGCAGCTCCGCCGGGAGCCCGCGGCGCCGGTCACGCGCGATGCGCAGCCCGCCGCCGCCACCGCCGCTATCGGGGCCGACCGAGCTCAAGCACCCGAGGCCTCGAACGGCGCCCGCAGCTCCGCCGGGAGCCCGCGGCTCTGGCGCCGCCCCGGCAGTCCGTCGGTCCGCGCCCGCCGCCCCGGCGCCGGTGTCCCCGCCCCGCCGCCGCCTCGGTCGGCGCGGCTGTCGCCTGCGCGCCGGCTCCGCATGTCCTCTCCACGACGCAGCCGGCTCCCGATGTTCCGCGCGACCCGGCGCACCGGCTAACGGCGCGAGATCTGCGAGGCTGGCACGAGACGGGCGCGACCGGCATGGTACATCCGCGGCGTGGCCAGCAAGTTCCTCGATCCGGCGGCGCGCGCCGCGTTCGCCCAGGCGATCGAGTCGATCGAGGGCGCCTCGGCCGCCGAGGTCGTGGTGTCGGTGCGGCGGCGCTCGGCCTCGTACCTCCACGCCAACGTGGTGGTCGGCGCGGCGGCGGCGGTCGGCGGGCTCGCCGCGATGCTGTTCAGCGCGTACGAGTTCTCGCTGACCTCGACGCTGGTCGATCCGTTCGTCGTCGGCGGGCTCGCCGGGGCGCTGGTCGAGCTCTTGCCCGGCGTCAAGCGGGTGCTGTCGCCGCGCGGCATGCGCCACCGCGAGGTGGTCCGCGCGGCCCGGGCGACGTTCATCGAGCGCGGCATCCACCGCACCCGCGACCACAGCGGGCTCCTGGTCTACATCTCGTGGCTCGAGCGCGAGGTGGTGCTGGTCGCCGACACCGGGATCGAGCCCGCGCTGGCCGGCAACCCCGGCGCGGACGCGACGCGCACGCTGACCGCGGCGATGGCCGACGGCGGCGCGGCGGTCGCCCGCGAGCTCGGCCGGCTCGCGCCGGGGCTGGCGGCCGGGCTGCCGCGCCGCGCCGACGACGTCAACGAGCTACCCGACGCGGTCGACAGCGATCTCGTCCGAGGCGAGCGGTGACGCGGCGCCGGCTTGCCGCGCTCGTCGGGGTCATCGGGCTAGTCGGGCTCGCCGGCATCGCCGCGGCCCGGCCCGGCGGTGGCGAGAGCTTCTCGGGCGGCGGTGGCCACGGCGGCAGCGGCGGAGATGGCGGCGGCGGCGCGGTGGTGTTCGAGCTGATCTACTGGCTGTTCCGGCTGATCTTCTGGTACCCGAGCATCGGCCTGCCGATCATCGGCGTGGTGATCGGCTACGTGGTCTGGAGCGCGTACCGGCAGCACCAGAACAAGGACTGGGACAGCGGCCCGCCCGTCGAGCTGCACGAGGCGGCCGATCCGGCCGAGGTGCGGCGGCTCGATCCGGCGTTCTCGCACATCGTGTTCGAGGACTTCGCGTTCCGGCTGTTCTCGACCGCGCACCGCGCGCGCCACAGCGCCGAGACCCTCGCCACCATCGCCCCGTACGTCGCCGAGGCCGCCCGCGCGCAGCTGGCATCGCACGCGCCGGTCGGCGTGCCGGTGGTCCAGGTCGTGGTCGGCGCGCTGCGCACCTACCGCGTCGAGGTGCCGCCCGCACCGGCGGACGCCGACGGCCGGCCGCTGCGCGTGCGGATCGGCATCGAGGTCGAGGCCAACATCGCCACCGCCGAGCACACCTACTACACGGTCGAGAGCTGGACGTTCGGCCGCGACGCCACGGTGACGAGCAAGCCGCCCGGCGCGACCCGCACGTTCCCGTGTCCCAACTGCGGCGCGCCGTGGCAGGCGTCGCAGACCGGCACGCAGGTCTGCGCGTCGTGCGGCCAGGCCGTCGACAACGGCCGGTTCGACTGGGTCGTCGAGCAGATCGCGCTGGTGTCGGCCGACGAGCGGCCGCCGACCCTCACCACCGAGGTCCCCGAGCGCGGCACCGACCTGCCGACGTACCGCGATCCCGACATCGACACCGCGTGGAGCCAGCTGATCGCCGAAGACCCCGAGGTCACCGACGACGCGCTCGACGCCCGGCTGACGATGATCTACGGCCAGCTCAACACCGCGTGGTCGACCAACGATCTGCGGCCGGTCCGCGGCCTGGTGTCCGACGGGCTCTACGACTACCTGTCGTACTGGGTCGACGCCTACCGCCAGCAGGGCCTGCGCAACGTCCTCACCGACATGCGCATCACCCGTACCGCGCTCGCCAAGCTGACGCGCGATCGCTACTACGACGCGCTGACGATCCGGCTGTGGGCGACCGGCAAGGACTACGTGATCCGCAGTCAGACCGGGGCAGTCGTGCGCGGCGCCAAGCACCGCGAGCGGCCGTACAGCGAGTACTGGACGCTGATCCGCAGCCGCGGCCGCAAGGGCGCGCCGCGCACCGAGCCGGCGTGCAGCAACTGCGGCGCGCCGCTCCACATCACGCAGTCCGGCGAGTGCGAGCACTGCGGCGCCCACGTCACCGCCGGCGAGTTCGACTGGGTCGTGTCGAAGATCGAACAGGACGACACGTACCGCGGATAGCAGCTTGCGGCGCCCGGCAAGGCGGCCTGCCCACACGGCCAGCATCACAGCCGGCCCGTCCGGCGCCCGATCACCGCCGGGCGCACGCGATCCCGCGAGCCAGCGGCCGGAGCGCGCAGTATCGTGGCGCATGCCCAGACGGCTGCACTACGCGTGGATCGTGGCCGGCGGGACCTTCCTCGTCCTCCTCGCGGGCGCGGCGATCCGCGCGACGCCCGGCGTGCTCATGGTGCCGCTCGAGCACGACCTGGGCTGGACGCGGGCGACGATCTCGCTGGCGATCTCGATCAACCTCTTGCTCTACGGCCTGACCGGGCCGTTCTGCGCCGCGATCGCCGAGCGCTTCGGCGTCCGGCGGGTGATGGCCCTGGCCATGGCCACGCTGGCCGCCGCGATCTTGCTCGCCACGCAGATCACCCAGCCGTGGCAGCTGGTGGTGCTGTGGGGCTTCGCCGTCGGCATCGGCACCGGCATGATCGCCAACGTCCTCGGCGCCATCGTCGCGACCCGCTGGTTCGCCGGCCGCCGCGGCCTGGTCCTCGGCGCCCTCACCGCGGCCACCGCCACGGGCCAGCTGGTGTTCCTGCCGATCCTCGCCCGGCTGGTCACCGGCCCGGGCTGGCGCTGGGCGCTCGTCGCCGTCGGCGCCACCGCCCTCGTCATGGTGCCGATCGTGCTGCTCCTGATCCGCGAGCACCCCGCCGACGTCGGGCTCGCGCCCTACGGCGCCGCCCCGGACACGCCGCCGCCGGTGCGCCGCGTCGGGAACCCGATCACCATCGCGTTCCAGGTCCTCGGCCGCGCCGCCCGCACCCGCGACTTCTGGCTGCTCGCCGGCACGTTCTTCGTCTGCGGCGCCAGCACCAACGGCCTGATCGGCACGCACTTCATCTCCGCCTGCATGGACCACGGCATCCCCGAGGTCACGGCCGCCGGCATGCTCGCCACCATGGGCATCTTCGATCTGTTCGGCACCACCGGCTCGGGCTGGCTGTCCGACCGCGTCGACAGCCGCTGGCTCCTGTTCATGTACTACGGCCTGCGCGGGCTCTCGCTGATCTTCCTGCCGCGCGCCCTGCTCGAGCAGCAGGGCCTCTCGGTGTTCACCGTGTTCTACGGCCTGGACTGGATCGCCACCGTGCCGCCGACCGTCAAGCTGTCCGCCGACGCGTTCGGCCCGCGCGACGCGCCGATCGTCTTCGGCTGGGTCGTCGCCTCGCACCAGGTCGGCGCCGCCGTCGCCGCCCTCGGCGCCGGCATCCTGCGCACCGAGCTGGGCGACTACCGCTACGCGTTCGTGTCGTCGGGCATGCTGTGCCTGGTCGCCGCCGGCTTCGCCCTCGCGATCGCCCGGGGCGCGCGGCCTGCGCAGCCAGTCGCTCTCTCCGCCGGCTGACCTGCGCCGCGAATCACTGCCGCAGCTACGGCAATTGGCGCTACACTGTGCCCATGCTTGCGACGCTGGAGATCTCCGAACAGGTGCTGAGCGCACTCGGTGCAGACCCCACGAACGCAGCAGGAAAAATTCGCCTGCTGGCCGCGATGAAGCTGTACGAGCTTGGCCGGCTGTCATCCGGCGCCGCCGCGGTATTCGCCGGGGTCGCCCGGGTCGAGTTTCTCTCCAAGCTCGGCGAGTATGGCGTTTCGCCGTTCCAGCTGGCGCCGATCGAGCTTGAGGACGATCTGGAGAACGCTCGCCGCGTGACCCGCAAGGCCTGACCGACAAGGCCACCTTCATGGCGATCGTCATCGCAGACACGTCGCCGCTCCAGTATCTGTTTCAAGTCGGGCTGATCGATCTCCTGGAAGGCCTGTTCGCCGCCGTGCAGGTTCCCGAAGCAGTCCGGGACGAGCTTCGCGTGGGCCGTTCACTCGGCTTCGATGTGCCAGACCCCGCCGAGTTCCCCTGGATGCTGGTTCGGCCGACGCAGCCTGTGCCGGCGGTCGACCGCTTCGAGCTGGGTGCGGGAGAGCGGGCAGCGCTCACACTCGCGCTCGAGAGCCATGACAGCTTGGTAGTGCTCGACGATGGAGCTGCCAGAGCAGCCGCCAAGCAGCTCGGCCTGTCGACGACCGGTACGCTCGGCCTGCTGCTGCTCGGCAAGGAGCACCGCCTCGTTGCTGCGGTAGCTCCGGTGATCGCGCGCCTCGAGCAACACGGCTTCCGCATCACGGAAGCGGTGCGTCGACACATCCTGCAGCTCGCGGGTGAATAGCCAAACGGGTGCAGCAGGGCGCGGCGGCATGCCGGGACATCCTCCCCGATCGAGACGCCTACCTGACCACACGGGCGGGCGATGTCGCGGGCGAGCGAGCGCACAGGCATGTTCCAATGCCAGCCACCACCATGACCATTCGCAACGTCACGATCGCGGGCGCCGGCAACGTGGGCAGCGCACTCGCGAGGAACCTCGTCCGCCACGGCATCGACGTCCAGCTCGCCGCGACCGATCTGGCCAAGGCGCGCGCGGCCGCCGCCGCGATCGGCGAGCGCGCCCGCGCCGTCGAGCTCGCATCCCTCGGAGGCGGCGTCGACGCGCTGTTCCTTGCCGTCCCCGCCGAGGCGGCACCCGCTGTGCTCGAGGCCGCGCCCGGGCTCGCCGCCGGCACGATCGTCGTCGACTGCAGCAACCCGCTGCGCTGGGAAGCGGGGCCGGTCCACACGCCGCCGCCGGAGGGCTCGATGGCCGCGCACCTGGCGAAGCGATTCCCGCGCCTGCGCGTGTTCAAGGCGTTCAACACCTTCGGCGCCGAGTTCCACGACCGGCCAGAGCTCGGCGCGACGCGCGCGGACCTGTACTTCGCCGGCGACGATGCCGATGCCAGGACCGCGATCGCCGAGCTCGCGCGCACCCTCGGCTACGATCCGGTCGACGTCGGCCCGCTGCGCAACGCGGCGCACCTCGAGTCGCTCGCGATCCTGTGGATCCACCTGGCGACCGTCGGCAAGCGCGGCCGCGACTTCGCGTTCAAGTC
>DASWRS010000177.1:0-16235 GCA_036403075.1 Kofleriaceae bacterium | reverse complement strand
GTCCGCCACCTCGATCTCAAGGCGACCACCGGCGGCATCCTGCACGCCAAGTACTTCATCGTCGACGATCGCGAGGCGTTCTTCGGCAGCCAGAACTTCGACTGGCGCGCGCTCCAGCACAACTACGAGCTCGGCGCCCGGGTCGGCGATCCGGCGATCATCGGCGGCCTCGCCGCGATCTTCGCCGCCGACTGGGCGCGCGCCGGCGGCGAGCCCGCGCCGGCGGCCCGTGTCCCCGCCGCGCACGGCGCGAACGCCGCGAACGCCGCGAACGCCGCGATTCGGCTGGTCGCCAGCCCGCGCGAGCTGTTGCCTCCCGGCGTGGCGTGGGACCTGCCCGGCATCGTCGCGCTGCTCGACGGCGCGACCCGGACGATCACGGTCGAGGCGCTCGGCTACCGCGCCGATGCCGGCGGCCAGGCCTGGGACGAGCTCGAGGCGCCCCTCGTCCGCGCCGCCGCGCGCGGCGTCCACGTCGAGCTACTGTTCGCCGACTGGGCCAAGCGCCCGCGGACGATCGCCGGGCTGCAGAAGCTCGCCCGGATCCCCCACGTCGAGGTCCGGCTGACCACGATCCCCGAGTGGTCCGGCGGCTTCGTCCCGTTCGCCCGCGTCACCCACGCCAAGGCGCTCGTGGTCGACGGCGCGCGCGGCTGGCTCGGTACGAGCAACTGGGAGAAGGAGTACTTCTACCAGAGCCGCAACGTCGGGGTCCTGATCGACGATCCGGCGATCGCCGCGCAGCTCGCCGGGTTCTTCGCCACGCTGTGGGACTCGCGCTACGCCGTGCCGGTCGACCCCGACGCGCGCTATACGCCGCCGCGCATCGAGTGACGAGCGAGGGACGATCGAGGGACGCTGTCAACCGGCCCCGGCCACCGCGCATCTGGAGAGCCATGATGCACATGCGCTTCCGTCCGGTCGAGCTCGGCCTCCTCGCCGTCCTGGGGCTCACCGCCGCCGCCGATCGCGGCCGCGCCGACCCCGATCCCGCGCCGCCGGCGGCGGCCGCCGCGGACCGCCGCGGGCACGACCTCAACTACGTCTACTTCCACGACGACAACGACACCACGATGTCCGGCGACATGAAGGACATCGAGCGCGCGCGCAAGCTCAAGCACGGCAAGGAGCCGATGATCTGGTTCCGCGATGGCGGCCAGGAGTACGTGATCCGCGATCCGGCCGCGCTCAAGCAGGTCGAGGCGGCGTGGAAGCCGGTCCGCGAGCTCGGCGAAGCCCAGGGCAAGCTCGGCGCGCAGCAGGGCGAGCTCGGCAAGCAGCAGGGCGAGCTCGGCGCCCGCCAGGGCGTGCTCGGCACGCGCCAGGGCACGCTCGCGGTCCGCCAGAGCGCGCTCGACCTGCGGGCGTCCAGCGACGCGCTGACCGCCGCCGAGAAGGACCAGATCACGCGGCAGCGCCAGGAGCTGCGCCAGCAGGAGCGCGCGCTGCGCAAGGAGATGCGCGCGATCGAGCGGCCGATGCGCGAGCTCGGCGACCGGATGATCGCGCTCGGCCGCGAGATGGAAGCGCTCGGCCAGAAGATGTCGTTCGCCTCGGAAAAGGCCGAGGCCGAGCTCCGGGCGCTGTTCAAGCGCGCGATCGCCGGCGGCCTGGCCCGCCCTGCCGCGTAGCCCGGCCGTGGTAGATCACCGGCATGCCACGCCGGTGGATCCTCGCGGCGCTCGTCACCTGGGGCGGCACCTTCCTGGCCGCCGGTTGCAGCCACGACATGTCGGATCGCGAGTACTGCACGCGCCGCGAGATGGCCTGGGAGATGGCGTTCCCCAACCTGACCCTGACCGACGCCGATCGCAGCCAGTTCGTCGAGTCCTGCGTCACCCACGTCGCCGCGGCCCACGCCAGCGGCGAGCTCGCCCGCTCGATGCGCTGCATGACCGAGCACCTCACCGGGCACGGCCACGCCGCCGACCAGTACGCCGCGTTCACCCGCTGCGAAGTGGTCGATCCGAGCCGCGAGCGCTGAGCGCAGGTGCTATAGCCGGGGCATGGCGGACCAGGAAGCCCCGAGCCCGTATCGCGTCGGCGCCGAGCCGATCGAGCAGCTGATCGTCACCACCGGCAACGAGGTCGCCGGCCACGACATCGTCAAGTACCTCGCGATCGTCCGCGGCATCGTGGTCCGCGCCACCGGCATCGGCGCCGGCCTGCTCGGCTCGCTGCGCGCGCTCGGCGGCGGCAACATCGCCGAGTTCACCACGGTGTGCGAGGCGGCGCGGCACGACGCCTACCAGCAGATGATCCAGCACGCGCAGGAGGTCGGGGCCGACGCGATCATCGGCATGCGCTACGACGCGACCGAGTTCATGCAGGGATCGACCGAGGTGCTCGCGTACGGAACGGCGGTCCGGCTCGCACCGCGCATGCGGTAGTCGGTGCGCACCGTCATCGCGTTCGTCCGGCTCGGCCGGGTCAAGTTCCTCGGCGGCGGCTTCGTGCTCTACGCGCTGGGCGCCGCGGTCGCCGCGGTGTCCGGCCACGCGATCGACGCGCGGCGCTACCTGCTCGGCCAGGCGTGCGTGACGGCGTTCCAGCTGATGACGCACTACGCGAACGACTACTTCGACTACGAGGCCGATCGCGCCAACGCCACGCCGACGCGGTGGTCCGGCGGCAGCCGGGTGCTCGCCAACGCCGAGCTGCCGCGCTCGGTCGCGCTGGTCGCCGCGATCGCGTTTGCGGCGCTCGGCGTCGGGCTCGGCGCGTGGACGGCGCGCGGCGCCGGCGCGTGGCCCGGGCCGATCCTCGGCGCGATCGCGGTGCTGGCGTGGGAGTACAGCGCGCCGCCGCTGCGGCTGTGCGCGACCGGCCTGGGCGAGCTCGACACCGCGATCGTCGTCACCGGCCTCGTGCCGCTGCTCGGCTTTGCCCTGCAGGCGCCCGATCTCGCCGGCGGCCGACTGCTCGCCGTCGCCCTCGTGCCGCCGTTCCTGCTCCAGATCGCGATGCTGCTCGCGATCGAGTTCCCCGACGCCGCCGGCGACGCCGCGACCGGCAAGCGGACCCTCGTGGTCCGGCTCGGCGCCGCCCGCGCCGCCCGGCTGTACGCCGCGATCACCGCGGCCGCGTTCGCGTGGCTGCCGGTCGCCGGGCTGCTCGGCCTGCCGGCGCGCGTCGCGCTGTGCGCCGCGATCCCCGCGCCGCTCGCGCTGTGGCGGATCGCCCGGATCGCCGAGCACCGCGATCCGGCGGCGTTCGCGCGGCTCACCACGTTCGCCGTGGTGCTCCTGGTCGCGACCTCGCTCGGCGAGCTCGCCGCGTTCGTCACGCTGTGGCGCGGGCCGGCCGGCTGAGCGGTCAGCGGCGGCTCAGGTCGCGAGCGCCTGCCAGGCGCGGGCCAGGCGCTCGCCGCGGGCCCGGCCGGCGACCTGCAGGATCGCGCGATCGCGCTGCCACCGGGTCCATTCCTCGTCCGGTGCCGCCGCCCAGGCCGCCTCGAGCTCCGCGACGACGCCGGTCGTGGCGGCGATCGCGCCGGCGAGCGCGACGTGGGTCGCGGGTGCCTTGGGGTCGGCCGCGCCGAGCGCCGCGAGCGCCGCCGCCACCATCGCGAGCCGCTCGACGAGGTGGTGCGGGAACCCGCGGTGGCGCGCCACGCCGATCAGGTAGCCGACCAGCGCGGCGTGGACGTGGATGTCCTCGATCGTGCGGAACGGCTTGACGTAGTCCGCGTAGCCGTCGCCGGGCAGGATCTCGCCGGCGACCGCCTCGAGCGTGACCCGCGCGTGGGCGATCTCGGGCACGAACGCCGCCGCCGACAGCGCGAGCGTCACGCCCGGCGCGTCGCTGCGCACCCGCACGACGCGCAGCCGCGGGCGCCCGGCGTCGTCGTCGCCCTCGGTCGCGACCACCAGCAGGTGCGCCGCGTGATCGGCCAGGGTCGCCCACTTCTTCTCGCCGGTGACGCGCCCGCCGGCCAGCCGGGTCCGGATCGCGCGCGGATGGTTGCCGCCGTCCTCGGTCACGCACAGCGCGGCGCTGCCGGGGCCGGCGAGCGCCTCGATCGCGGTCGAGTAGCCGATCGCGAATGCGTGGCCGACGCGATCGGCGCGCGCGCCGCCGATCACGGCGCGCTCGACCGTGGTCCCGGTCGGCTCGCACAGCACCTCCCAGCGAGCGCCCGGCAGCGGGCGGGCGGCGAACAGCTTGGTGAGCACACCGCCAGCTTACTGCGTCGCGCGCACGCACGCGCGCCGCCGGCGACGATCGGCGCGAGCCCGGCGACGCCGTCGATCGCGGCGCCTGGGCGCGGCGATTCGCGCTAGACAGGGACATGCGGATCCGAGCCTGCGGGGTGATCGCGGTGGCCGTGGCTTGCTGCGCGTGCCGGAGCCACGACGAGAGCGCGCCGCCGCAGCGCGAGGTCCAGCCCGCCGAGGCCAGGCCGCCGGGCTCGGCGGCACCGCCCGCGGCCGGGGTCGATGTCGCCGCTCGCCCGGCGACGACCCACGCGGCAACGGAGCCGGCGAACGAGGCAGTCGTCGACGCGCCCCGAACGCAGGACACGGTCGCCCAGATCCGCCTCGACCTCGCCGCGCTCGAGGCCCGGCTCGATCAGTTGATGCTCGCCGCGCCCGGCGCGACCAGCGATGCCGAGCGCGCCGCCGTGCAGGCACAGCTCGCCGAGATCGCGAAGCAGCGCGCCGCGCTGCAGCAGCGGATCTTAGCGGCGAAGGCGGCCGCCGCCGAGGCCCAGCGTGCCAGCGGTGCCCACATCACCCAGGAGTGTCTCGACAACCCGCTCGCCAAGGGCTGCTCGTGACGCCGGCCGGGTGAGCGCCACACCATCGCGCCACCGACCCGACCCGCCGCCCGCATCGACGCGCCGCCCGCGCCGCCCGCGCCGCCCGCGCCGCCCGCGCCGCCCGCGCCGCCCGCGCCGCCCGCGATGGTGATACGCCTCCGAGCGAGGCCCATCATGATCCCGCGCTCGCTCTGTATCCTCTGGCTCGCGCTCGTCACCGCCTGCGCCGCCGCGCCCGCGCGCAAGGCCGAGCTCCGGCCGCCCGAGGTGCCGTCGATCGCCGCGCAGGTCGCCGGCGCCCGCGCGCTCCCCGGCCTGTTCCCGCTGTACTGGGACGAGCGCGCCGGCAAGCTCTGGCTCGAGATCGCCACGTGGCAGCGCGAGTTCCTCTACCAGAGCGGGCTCCCCGCCGGTGTCGGGTCCAACGACATCGGCCTCGACCGCGGCCAGCTCGGCCCGACCCGCCTGGTCCGGTTCGAGCGCGTCGGCCCCAAGGTCCTGCTCGTGCAGTCCAACACCGGGTACCGCGCCGGCGGCGCCCCGCCCGACGAGCAGCGCGCGGTCCGCGACTCGTTCGCCGAGTCGGCGCTGTGGGGCTTCACCGTGGCGGCGGTGACCGGGGACCGCGTGCTGGTCGACGCGACCGAGTTCTTCCTCCACGATGCGCACGACGTCCCCGGGGCGCTCAAGCGCGCCGGCCAGGGCGCGTTCCACGGCGACGCCGCGCGCAGCGCCCTGGCGCTCGACCACACCCGGAACTTCCCGCTCAACACCGAGGTCGAGGCCACGCTGACGTTCACCGGCGACGAGCCGGGCGCGTGGGTCCAGCAGGTCACGCCGACGCCGAACGCGATCACGGTCCGCGAGCACCACTCGTTCGTCGCGCTGCCGCCGCCGGGCTTCACGCCGCGGGCCTACGATCCGCGCTCGAGCTTCTTCGGGATCTCGTACCAGGACTACGCGACGCCGATCGATCAGCCGATCGTCCAGCGCTTCACCGCGCGCCACCGGCTCGAGAAGGCCGACCCCACGGCGGCGCTGAGCGATCCGGTGAAGCCGATCGTCTACTACCTCGATCGCGGCGTGCCCGAGCCGATCCGCGGCGCGCTGCTCGACGGTGCGCGGTGGTGGAACGCGGCGTTCGAGGCCGCCGGGTTTCGCAACGCGTTCCGGGTCGAGATGATGCCCGAGGGCGCCGACCCGATGGACCTGCGCTACAACGTGATCCAGTGGGTCCACCGCGCGACGCGCGGCTGGTCGTACGGCAACACCGTGATCGATCCGCGGACCGGCGAGATCATCAAGGGCCACGTCTCGCTCGGCTCGCTCCGCGTGCGCCAGGACTACCTGATCGCCGAAGCGCTGCTGGCGCCGTATGCCGCGGGCGGCGCGGCGTCGGCCCCGTCCGCGGAGGCCCAGGCGCTGGCGCTGGCCCGGCTGCGCCAGCTCGCGGCCCACGAGGTCGGCCACACGCTCGGCCTGATGCACAACTACGCGGCGAGCACGGTCGGCCGCGCCTCGGTCATGGACTACCCGCCGCCCGTGGTCGCGCTGCGCCCCGACGGCACGATCGACCCCTCGGCGGCGTACGCCACCGGGATCGGCGCCTGGGACAAGATCTCGATCACCTGGGGCTACCGCCCGTACCCGGCCGGCACCGACGAGCGTGCCGCCGGCCAGCAGCTGCTGCTCGCGGCGTTCACCGCCGGGCAGCGCTACCTGACCGACCAGGACGCCCGGCCGGCGGGCTCGTCGAGCAGCGTCGCGCACCTGTGGGACGCGGGCGGCAACGCCGTCGACGAGCTCGGCCGGATCATGCAGCTCCGCGCCGCGGCGCTGGCCCGGTTCGGCGAGGCCAACCTCCGCACCGGCGCGCCGCTGGCGACGCTCGAGGACGCGCTGGTGCCGCTCTACCTGCTGCACCGCTACCAGGTCGAGGCCGCGGTCAAGCTGATCGGCGGCGTCGACTACACGTTCGCGCTGCGCGGCGACGGCCAGGTCGCGACCCGCCCCGTGGCCCCGGCCGAGCAGCGCCGCGCGCTGGCCGCCGTGCTCGCGACATTGACGCCGCAGGCGCTCGCGCTGCCCGACGCGCTGGCGGCGATGATCCCGCCGCGGCCGCCGTCGTGGCCGCGCGGCCGCGAGCACTTCAAGATCCGCACCGGCCCGGCGTTCGACGCGCTGGCGCCCGCCGAGGCCGCCGCGAAGCACACGCTGCAGTTCCTGTTCGCCCCCGAGCGCGCCGCGCGGCTCGTCGAGCAGCACGCGCGCACGCCCGACAGCCCGGGGCTCGACGAAGTCCTCGACGCGATCCTCGCCGCGACCTGGAAGGCGCCGCGCGCCCCGGGCCTCGCCGGCGAGATCGGGCGCGTGGTCGATCAGGTGGTGCTCTATCAGCTGGTCGAGCTGGCGCAGGGCGCGAGCGCCTCGCCGCAGACCCGCGCGGTCGCCTCGCTCGCGCTGCAGGCGCTGCGCAGCTGGGCCGCCGCCGCCGCGCCGCGGACCCGGGACCCGGCCGAGCGCGCCCACCTCGCCTACGCCGACCAGCAGATCGGCGAGCTCCAGAAGGCGCCGCGGCGGGCCGAGCCGCCGCCGTCCGAGCCGCCCGACGGCCCGCCGATCGGCTCGGACGCCGCGGGTCTACTCCACGACGACGCGGGTCTACTCCTGGACGACGCGGGTCTACTCCTGGACGCCGAATAGCTACTTCGCGGCCTGGCGATCCGGGACGCTGCGGTCGAGCAGGTAGCCCAGGCCGCCGACCCGGTACCAGCGGTAGCCATACGGCTCGAGGATCACGTGGTGCCGGCCGCGCTTGTCGGCCTCGCTGTGATCGCGGGTCAAGAGGTTGACCAGCGTGTGCGCGCCGCGATCGTGCAGCCGGAGCTCGACCTCGGTGGCCTCGCCGCCCAGGTTGTGCAGGACCACGACGCTGTTGTTGCGCCAGTCGTAGCGGATCGCGATCACGCCGTGATCGTCGACGTCGATCAGCGTGAAGCTGCCCCAGCCGATCTCCGGCACCTCCTTGCGCATCCGGATGATCCGCTCGGTCCAGTTGAGCAGCGACTCGGGATCGCGGCGCTGATCGGCGGCGTTGATCTTGCGGAAGCCGTACGGGCCGTCGTCGATCACCGGCAGCACCGGCTCGTCGCTGCGCGTGAACCCGGCGTGCGGCTCGGTCGACCACTGCATCGGTGTTCGCGCGCAGTTGCGCTCCTTGAGCCGCAGGTTGTCGCCCATGCCGAGCTCGTCGCCATAGCGGATCACCGGCGTGCCGGGCAGCGTGAACAACAGGCTGTAGGCGAGCTCGATCCGCCGGCGATCGCCGTCGAGCATCGGCGCGAGCCGGCGCCGGATGCCGCGATCGTAGAGCTGCATGTTCTTGGCCGGGCCCATCGCGTCGAACACCGTCTGGCGCTGGGCGTCGTCGAGCCGGCCGAGATCGAGCTCGTCGTTGTTGCGCAGGAAGTGCGCCCACTGCGCCGTGGCCGGGCGCGAGCGGGTCTGCTCGAGCGCCTTCTTGAGCGGCCGGCCGTCGCCGCTGGCCAGGCCATAGAACACGCGCTGGTTGACCCAGAAGTTGAACATCATGTGCAGGCGATCGCCGTCATCGCCGAAGTACTTCATCGACAGCTCGGGCACGACGTTGGCCTCGGCCAGGATGATCGCGTCGCCGACCCGCCACTGCAGGAACTCGCGGAAGTCGCGCAGCATCGCGTAGTGCTCGACGTGCCTGCGCTCGGCGCCCTTGGCCTGGATCACGAACGGCATCGCGTCCATGCGGAACCCGCAGACGCCGAGCTGGAGGTAGAACCCCATGATCTTCCGGATCTCCTCCTGGACCTGCGGGTTCTCGGTGTTGAGGTCGGGCTGGAAGTCGTAGAACCGGTGGAAGTAGTACTTGCCGGCGACCGGATCGCGCGTCCAGGTGGTCTTCTGCACGCCGGGGAACACCATGCCTTCCTCGGCGTCCTTGGGCTTCTTGTCGGCCCAGAGGTAGTAATCGCGGTACTTCGAGTGCCGGTCGCGCCGCGCCGCCTGGAACCACGGGTGCTGATCCGAGGTGTGGTTGACGACCAGATCGATCATCACGCGGATGCCGCGCTGCTGGGCCTCGTGGGTGAAGTCGACGAAGTCGCCGAGCGTGCCGAAGCAGTCGTCGACCTGGTAGTAGTCGCTGATGTCGTAGCCGTCGTCGCGCCGCGGCGACTTCTGGAACGGCATCAGCCACAGGCAGTTGACCCCGAGGCCGGCGAGGTAATCGAGCCGGCGGACCAGGCCCTCGAAGTCGCCGATGCCGTCGCCGTTGGCATCCATGAACGTGCCGACGTGCAGGCAGTAGACGACGGCGTTCTTGTACCAGAGGTCGTTGATCACGGGTCTCGTATGTGCCGCGTGCTGCAGCACGGCAACCACGCGCCGAGCCCCGATCGTCTGCCTCACGGACCCGCGGCGTGCGACAGTGCCGCCGGCGCGCAGCCGCGCCGAGCGCAACCGCTCCCCGTCTTGCATGGAGCCCGTGATGACCCACCAGGCAACCTCCCGCATCCGCGGCCTGAACGTCCGCGCGATCCGCGTGCCGATGGCGCAGCCGCACCAGACCGCCGGCGGCACCGTGGCCGAATCGCCGCTGGTCTTGACCGACGTCACCACCGACGATGGCGTCGTCGGCCACAGCATCGTGTTCACCTACACCGCCGCCGCGCTCGGCCCGACCGCACAGCTGGTCCAGAACCTCGCGCCGCTGCTCGTCGGAGAGCCGCTCGCGCCCGCCGAGCTCGCCGACAAGCTCGCGCGGCGATTTCGCCTGCTCGGCGCCCAGGGCCTGGTCGGCATGGCGCTGGCCGCGATCGACATGGCGCTGTGGGACGCGCTGGCGCGGCGCCACGGTGTGTCGCTGGTCGGCCTGCTCGGCGGCGCGGCCCGGCCGCTCGCGGCCTACGGCGCGGTCGGGTTCGACGGCGCCGTCGGCTCGGCCAAGGTCGCCGAGGCCTGGGCGCGCCGCGGCTTCACCGCGGTCAAGGCCAAGATCGGCTATCCCAGCGTCGGCGACGACATCGCGACGATCCGGGCGATGCGCGAGGCGGTCGGGCCGTCGGTCGCGATCATGGTCGACTACAACCAGTGCCTGACCCCGGCCGAGGCGGTGCAGCGGCTGCGCGTGCTCGACGGCGAGGGCCTGACCTGGGTCGAGGAGCCGACCCTGGCGCACGACCACGCCGGCCACGCCCGGATCGCGCGCGAGGCGGCCACGCCGATCCAGTGCGGCGAGAACTGGTGGGGCACGCTCGACCTGCAGCACGCGATCGACGCCGGCGCCTCGGACTTCATGATGCTCGACGTCATGAAGATCGGTGGCGTCACCGGCTGGATGCGCGGCGCGGCGCTGGCCCAGGCGCGCGGTATTCCGATCTCGAGTCACCTGTGGCCGGAGCTCAGCGCGCAGCTGCTGTGTGTGACGCCGACCGCGCACTGGCTCGAGTACGCCGACTGGTGGAATCCGATCCTGCGCGAGCCGCTGGTGATCGAGCACGGCCTGGCCCGCGTCGGCGATGGCCCCGGGACCGGCCTCGACTGGAACGAGAGCGCGATCGCGCGGCTGGCCGGCTGACCGGGCGTCAGCAGTGTTCTACGATGATCACGCGTTTCTAACGCGTTTGTTCGCATACTATTCCCTCTGCTTGAGATAGGGTGTGAAATTCCACCGTGGGTGATTGGCGGTGGAATCACCAATCAGTAGGAGGGGACTGATGAATGTTGGAGTACGTCCTGAAAACACGTTATTTGTTGCGCTGCTCACGTTAGCGGTCCTGGCGTGCAATCCCGGCCCGCCGGGCGGCGCGGATCGGACGTCGCTGCAGAGCGACGCGCTGATCTCGATCCAGCAGGCCAAGCTCACCGCCAGCGACGGCGAGGACTTCGATCGGCTCGGCGTCGCGGTCGCGATCTCGGGTAACACCGCCCTGGTGGCGGCGGACCGGGACGACGACCGCGGCAGCGACGCCGGTGCGGTCTACGTGTTCGTGCGCAGCGGCGCGATCTGGACCCAGCAGGCCAAGCTCACCGCCGGCGATGGCGCGGCGAACGAGGCCTTCGGCAGCTCGGTCGCGCTGTCGGGCGACACCGCCGTGATCGGCGCGATCTTCGATGCGGAGGTCGGCGGCTCCGCGCTCGGCGCGGCCTACGTGTTCGTGCGCAGCGGCACGACCTGGAGCCAGCAGGCCAAGCTCATTGCCGCTGACGGCACCTCCGACGACCAGTTCGGCACCTCGGTCGCGATCTCGGGCGACACCGCCGTGATCGGGGCGGTCAACGACAACGACCGCGGCGATCACGCCGGCTCGGCCTACGTGTTCGTGCGCAGCGGCGCGGCCTGGAGCCAGCAGGCCAAGCTCCTGGCCGCCGACGGCGTGGCGTTCGACAGCTTCGGGATCTCGGTCGCGGCGTCGGGCGACACCGCCGTGGCCGGCGCGTTCGGCGCCGGCGATCGATCGGGCGCGGCCTACGTGTTCGTGCGCGCCGGCACAACCTGGACCCAGCAGGCCAAGCTCGCCGCCGCCGGCGGCACGGCCGGCGATCAGCTCGGCGGCGCGGTCGCGCTGTCGGGCGACACCGCGCTGATCGGCGCATCCGGCGCGGACGATCACGGCGACGACTCGGGCGCGGCCTACGTGTTCGTGCGCGGCGGCGCGACCTGGACCCAGCAGGCCCGGCTGACCGCCGCCGACGGCGCGGGCGGCGACCAGCTCGGCGGCGCGGTCGCGCTCGACGGCGACACCGCGCTGATCGGCGCGCGGTTCGACGGTGATCTCGGCGCCGCGTCGGGGTCGGCCTACGTGTTCGGGCGCAGCGCCACGACCTGGAGCCAGCAGGCCAAGCTCACCGCCGACGACGGCGCGGCGGTCGACTTCTTCGGGGTCTCGGTCGCGCTGTCGGGGAGCTCGGCGCTGATCGGGGCCGTCGGCGACGACGATCACGGCAGCTCGTCGGGGGCGGCCTACGTGTTCGCTCCCGCGCTCGCCGGCAACGGCGACGCCTGCACCGCGGGCGCCCAGTGTGGCAGCGGGTTCTGCAGCGACGGCGTGTGCTGCAACACGGCGTGCGGCGGCGGCGATCCGGCCGACTGCCAGGCCTGCAGCGTCGCGGCCGGCGCCGCCGCCAACGGAACCTGCGCGCCGCGGGCCGCGGGCATCGTGTGCCGGGCAGCGGGCGGCGCGTGCGACGTCGCCGAGCGCTGCACCGGCACCTCGGGGTCGTGCCCGACCGACGGGTTCTCCGTCGCCGGCACCGTGTGCCGCGCGGCGGCCGGCGCGTGCGACGTCGCCGAGCGCTGTACCGGCACGTCGGGCGCCTGCCCGGTCAACGGGTTCTCCGGCGCCGGCACCGTCTGTCGGCCGGCGGCCAACGGCTGCGATCTGCGCGAGAGCTGCACCGGCGCCTCGGCGCTGTGCCCGGCGAACGAGCACCGGCCCGATCTGTCGCTGTGCCTCGGCGGGCTGCTCGGCCTGCCCGGCGTGTGCCTCGCGGGGACCTGCGTGCTGTAGCGCCGCGATCGCCCAGATCGCGGTGCTACACTCGCGCGCGCATGCTCGGGGAGGTCATCGGGAGCTACCGGATCGTGTCCGAGCTCGGCAAGGGCGGGATGGGCATGGTGTACCGCGCCGAGCACGTCCAGCTCGGACGGCCCGCGGCGCTCAAGATGCTGCACGCGCCGCTGTCGAGCGACGCGTCGATCGTGCAGCGGTTCTTCAACGAGGCGCGCGCGGCGTCGGCGATCGATCACCCCGGGATCGTCGAGATCTACGACTTCGGGACCCACCGCGACGGCCGCGCCTACATCGTGATGGCCTTGCTCCGGGGCGAGAGCCTCGAGCACCGGCTCCGGCGCGGCCCGGTGTCGCCGCACGACGGCGCGACGATCATCGCGCAGGCCGTCGCGGCGCTCGCCGCCGCGCACGCCCGCGGCATCGTCCACCGCGATCTCAAGCCCGACAACCTGTTCCTGGTCCCGAACGACCTGATGCCGGGCGGCCTCCAGGTCAAGCTGCTCGACTTCGGGATCGCGAAGCTGGCCGACGAGCAGACCGCGGGCTTCAAGACCCAGACCGGCGCGCTGATGGGAACCCCGGCGTACATGAGCCCCGAGCAGTGCATGGGCAGCGCCGATCTCGATCATCGCACCGACATCTATGCCGTCGGCTGCATCCTGTTCCACCTGTTCTGCGGCCGGCCGCCGTTCGTCAGCACCCAGGGCACCGGGGTGATGATCGCCGCGCACATCCGCGACGCCGCGCCCGATCCGCGCTCGTTCCAGCCCCAGCTGCCGGCAGCGCTGGCGATGATCGTCCTGCGCTGCCTCGAGAAGGATCCGGCCGCGCGGTTCCAGACCGCGACCGAGCTGCGCAACGCGCTGGTCGCGGCCGGGGCCAACGCGCCGCTGTCGCAGCCGCCGGGCGCCGAGCAGTACGCCGCGACGCTCGCCACGCCGCACGCGTTCGCGGGGTCCTCGCCGGGCGCGCTCGCCGCGCGGGCGGCGGCGACCACGCGCGGCGGCGCCGCGGCCGAGCTCGTCACACCAGCGCCGGCCGCCGCGTCCTCCGGGGCGCGCCCACGCCGATCGCGGGCGGCGCTCATCGCCGGCGGCGTGCTGGTGCTCGGCGGCGTCGCGGCCGCCATCGCGTGGACGCGCGCCGGGCACGACGTCCCGGTCAGTGTGCCCCCGCCGGCCGAGCGCGTCGCCGTGGCGCCGGTGCCACCCACGCCGCCCACGCCGCCCGCCGGCAGCGCGGCCGCCGACCGCGCGCCCGCCGCCGAGGCGATGTGCCCACCGGGGCAGGACCGGCGCGCCGACACCGACGGGCACTGCTGCTGGCCGGCGCAGGCGTGGTCGAGCTCCGCCGGCAAGTGCGTCGGCGCGCCGAGCTGCCCCGAGGCGATGATCGCGCGTGGCGATGACTGCGTCGCCGGCGATATCGCGCGCCCGCGGCACCCGGCGCACCGGCCGGTCGCCGCCGCGAAGCCCTCGACCGCGCCGGGCTTCCGCCTGAACGCGACGTCGTACGCCCCCGGCGACACGATCGAGCTCCGGTTCGCCGCGCCGGTCAGCTCGCGGCCGAACAACCGCGCCTGGATCACCGTGATCGAGGCCGACCGGCCGGCCTCGGCGTACGGCGTGTGGGCCTACCTCGACGACGGCGTGACCGTCGCGACGCTGAAGGCGCCGTCGGCGCCCGGCGCCTACGAGGTCCGGCTCCACACCGACTACCCGGCCCGGACGTTCAACGTCCAGCGCGCGGTGGCGATGACCGTGGGGCCCGAGCGCGCCGAGGCCGACACCGACACCGGGCCGCGGGTGACGCCGGTGTCCGAGCAGCGGTTCAGGGTCGCGGCCAAGACGCTGCACGCCGGCAGCCGGATCGACGTGACGTTCGCCGCCCGGCTGCGTGCCGCCAAGGGCGAGCAGTTCTGGATCACCATCGTCGACGCCGGCGCCGCCGACACCGCATGGGGCGCGTACGAGTACGTTCCGGCCGGCGCGCGGCAGATCCAGCTGGTGGCGCCGGCCAAGCCCGGTGACTACGAGCTCCGGCTGCACGCCAACTACCCGACGAGGTCCACCCACGTCGTGCACCGCGCCGCGATCCGCGTCGAGGACTGACGCCGCCCCCGCGGCAGCGCGGCGATCAGCGGTCCTCGTCGAGCATCCGGGCGACCAGGGCCTGCATCTCGGGCACGCCGAACGGCTTCTCCAGCGTGACGTTGGGGGCCGAGCGCAGGAAGCCCTCGACCTTGACCGTCGCCAGCGCGCCGCCGGTGACGAACACGACCCGGCGCGCCAGCGCGGGGTAGTGCGCCACGAGCTCGTTGTAGAACTCGATCCCGGTCATGTTCGGCATCATCAGATCCGACAGGATCAGATCGAACGTCTCGCCGCGCGCGAGCAGCGCCAGGGCGTCGCGCGCGCTCTCGGTGCAGACCAGCTCGTGATCGCGGAGCAGTCGCTTGACCGTGCGGTGGATCATCACGTCGTCGTCGACGACCAGGATCCGGCCGCGGCGCGTCTTGCCGCGTGCCGCACGCTCCGGCACGGGCTCGGGCGCGGTCCGCACGGCGGCCGGGACGACCACGCGGAACGTCGTGCCGGCGCCGGGCTCGCTCTCGACCGCGATCTCGCCGCCGATTGATGTCACGATCGCCTGGCACACCGCGAGCCCCAGGCCGGTGGCCTCGTCGGCGCTCGTGGTGAAGAACGGCTCGAAGATCCGCTGGCGATCGCCAGATGGGATCCCGGGCCCGGTGTCGCGGACCTCGATCACGATGCGGCCCTGCTCGGCGCGCGCTCGGATCGCGACCTCGTTGTGATGGAACCGGCCGGGTGCGATCGCCTGCGCCGCGTTTCGCAGCAGGTTCACGATCACCTGGCCGAGCCGCGCCTCGTGGACGGCGGCCGGCGGCAACACCGGGACGTCCTGCGTGACCCGGGCGCGATTCCGCAGCTCGTGCGCCATCGTCCGCGTCGCCCAGCCGATCGCGCGGCCGACGTCGGCCTCCTGGGACCTGGGGGTCGCCGGCCGGGCGAACGCCTTCAGGTCGGTGATGATCTTGCTGATCCGCGTGCTCGCCGCGGCGATCTCGGTCTGGATCGCCGACAGCTCCTCGAGCCGCGCGGCGAGCTCGCCGGCGTCCGGCCCCAGCAGCTCGCGCATCGTCGCGGCAATGTCGTCGATCTCGCCGCGCACGTACCCGACATTGGCCATCACGATGGCCAGCGGATTGCTGATCTCGTGCGACACGCCCGCCGTGGTCGCGCCCAGCGAGGCGAGTCGATCGGCGATCTCGAGCTGCCGCCGCATCACCGTGTGATCGGTGATGCCGCGAAACACCGCAGCGGCATCGAGCAGCTGGCCGTGCTCGCCGGCCGGCGGCTCCGGACGCCGGCACGCGGCGCGATCGGCCGCATCGGGTTGCGATGGCTCGGCACGCTCGGCATCGCCGATCGCGCCGTGCGGCGACGGGTGGTCACGGTCGGTCATCGCCAGTCTTCCGGCTCGGTGGGGCTCGAGGGCCTGGCACCTTGCGCGCGCACCGGTTGTATCGACCGCCGCGTGGCGAGCTGTACGGTCCCCGCACAGGCCCGCGCCTGCGAAGATATCTGGTGATCGGTCTCGCCATCGCCCGACCCCTCGCGCCGCCCCATCGCGCCGAGCCTCGCGCCGAGCCTCGCCCCGACCTCTCGCGCCGCCCCCATCGCGCCAAGCGAGGTCTCCGACGGCGATCGACCTCGGGAGACCGCCCGGTGGCCTGTGACCGGCCGCGCGCGGCGAACACAGCGGCTGCAGTGCGCGCCCGCTCACAGCCCGGCGCCCCGCGTGGAGTCTCCTTTCGGGGAATTTCATTCCCATTTCGGAGGAGAAGAGAAGCGATTGCGGCGCGCGCGTCGTCATCGGTGACGCTGCGCGACGACACCATCGTC
>DASWRS010000176.1:0-4146 GCA_036403075.1 Kofleriaceae bacterium | reverse complement strand
GTCCTTGCCCTACGTCGTCGACACCCGCGCCCCGGCCGTCCGGCTGACCGCGACCCGCGTCGCCGACGGCTACCGGATCACCGCGGTGCAGACCGACGGCGGCGCCGGCCGCCGCGACGCCGACAAGATCGAGGTCCGGCTACCGGACGGCACGGTCCTCGCGCTGACCCAGCGCGCCTGGGGCAAGTGCCTCACTCCTCGTTCGGTTCGTCCTGACCTGCTTCGCAGGTCCCCGTCCGCTTCGCGGCCGACCTGTCGCTTCGCGCCAGTGGCCGAATTCGACGGCGTGTGGCAGACCGCGCCGCTCACCCGGCCGGTGACCTTGCGGGTCGTCGTCCACGACCACGCGCTGAACACGGCGACCGCCGAGCTGATCGTCGGAGCGGCGCCGTGATCGGCCGCGCGCTCCTCGCGATGCTCGCGACCGCCGCGCTGCCCTGGGCGTCCGCCCACGCGCGGGTGGTGCTCACGAATACCGACGAGGTGCGCGCGTGCCTGCCGCTCGGCGGCGGCGAGACCCTGGTCGGCACCGCCGGTGGCCTGGTCCGCGTCGACCGCGCGGGCCTGGCGCGCCGGGTGTGGACCGCGAGCGACGGCCTGCCCGGCACGCGGATCGACGCGCTGGTCGGCGACGGCGATCGCATCTGGATCGGCACCGAGGGCGGCGTCGCCGAGCTCGCGGGCAACACCGAGGGCAACACCGAGGGCGGCACCGCCGGCGACGTCGCGCAGGCAGTGGCGACCCGGCCGGTGCGCGACATCGCGCGCTGGCGGGACACGACGTACCTCGCGACCTGGGACGGCGGCGTGATCGAGCTCGGCGGCAATGCGCTCGCCATGCACGGTGGCGCGGCCGTGGCGCGGATGCGGGCGTCGTCGCTCGCGGTCGCCGGTGGCACGCTGTGGGCCGGTACGGCCGCCGGGCTGTACCAGCTGCGCGGTGGCCGGCTCGAGCGTGTCGACGGCCCGGGCGACGTCACCGCGCTGGTCGCCGATGGCGCCGCGCTGTGGATTGGCGCGAGCGACGGGCTGTGGATCCGCGACGGCCACGGCGTCCGCGCGCTCGGCGGCGGCGAGGTCCGCCACCTCGCGATCGTCGACGGCGCGGTCGTCGCGGCGGGCGCCGAGGGCCTGGTCACCGTCGATCGCGGCCGCGTCGTGGCGCTCGCCGGCGCGCCCCGCGCCTTCGCCCAGGCGATCGGCGCCGCGCACGGTGCCGCGTGCACCGGCGGCCTCGACGGCCTGTGGACGCGGGCGCGCGGTTCGTGGCAGCACGCCCCCAAGGCCGGCGGCCCGCCGTCGAGCGACATCTCCGCGGTCGTCGCCGACGGCGCCCGGCTGTGGGTCGGCACCTTCGATCAGGGTCTCGCCAGCTACGATGCCGACCACGGCTGGCGCCGCATCGCCGGCCCCGACCCGCGGATCAACGCGCTCGTGCTCGAGCCGCGCCCCGATGGCGCCCGGCTCTGGGTGGCGACCGCCGAGGGCATCCAGGTCGTCGACGCCGCCGGCAGCGTCGTGCGCCGGCTCGGCCGCGGCGACGGCCTGCCGAGCCGCAGCGTGCTGTCGATCGCCCGGCTCGTCGATGGCCGGATCGTCGCCGGGACCTCGGTCGGCGCGGCGTTCGTCGACGACAACCGCGTGCGCCGGGTCGGGCCGCGCGGCCTGGGCGAGCGCGGCATCGGCAACGTCTGGGCGATCGCCGAGACCCCGGCGGGGCTGTGGCTCGGCACCACCACCGGCCTCTACCGCGGCCCGGCGACCGCCTGGACGTCCAAGGACGGCAGCGACGATCCGGCGGCGCTCGCCGAGCGCTGGCAGCGGAGGTCGGTCGCCACCGGCGAGCTCCGCGACGACTGGGTCACCGCGCTCGCGACCCGCGGCGACGTGATCTGGGCCGGCACCTACAACGGCGGCGTGTCGCGGATCGACGGCGACGTCGCCACCGCGCTCGGCGGCGGCTGGATCAACCCCGCCGGCCTGGTGTGGGACGGCGACCGCCTGCTCGCGGCGACGATGGACGGCCTGGTCACCGGCGACGGCCAGGGCACGGCGTGGCGCGCGACGCCCGCGCTGCCCGGCCGCGACGTCACCGCCGCGGTGCGCGCCGGCACGACGCTGTGGGTCGCGACCCGACGCGGCCTGATCGCGCTCGACTGAAGCCGGCGCCGGCACGATCGACAGGATCCACCGCGTCCGTTACCGTCACGCGCCATGGCCCGGTCCGCACCTCCGATCGCGGCGCTGCGCGGGCTCGCGTGGGTCCGCCGGCGGGACGTGTCCGGGTGACCGAGGCACCGTCGACCGCGAGCTCCCCGGAGGCCGTCCTGCTCGCCCGGTTCGTGTCGGCGTTCCGGCGCGGCATCGACCGCGAGGTCGCCGCGATGCGGACGTCGTCGGAGACCTTCGAGCTCGCGCTGGCGCGCGGCGAGGAGCTCGGCGGCCCGCGCTACGGCTTCGAGCTGCCCGAGGCCAGCGACAAGCTCGTCGCCGGCGGCGAGTGCACGCTGCGGACCGCGCGCGGCGAGCTGCGCGTCACCGTCGAGCGCTGCGAGGACCTCCGGCTCACCGTGAGCTCGGAGCAGCCGATCGACCTGACCGCGCAGCCGATCACGCTGATCGTCGCGCCGTGGTTCCTTTACGAGCGCCTGCTCGGCGCGCTGGGCGAGCTCGACGTCGAGCGCCACGCGGTCGCGCTCGCGCTGACCCTGTTCGGCAAGGCGCCGCATCGCCGGGTCGCGTCGGCGCTGCGCTGCGACCACGCCGCGTTGAACCCGAGCCAGCGCGCCGCGGTGCAGCTGTGCAGCGACAGCGACCTCGCCTTCATCTGGGGCCCGCCCGGGACCGGCAAGACCGAGGCGCTGACCCACGTCCTCGAGGAGCTGCTCGCGCAAGGCCGGCGGATCTTGCTCGCCTCGACCACGAACGCGGCGATCGACCAGGTGCTTGCCAAGCTCGCCGCGCGGCCGTGGTTCGCGGCCGCGGTCGAGGCCGGGACGCTGGTCCGGCTCGGCCGCAGCGAGGCGGACACGTTCGGCGCCGAGCTCGCCGACGTCGTCGGCCGCCTCCAGGGCCGGCACCGGAGCTCGCTCGATCGGCTGCGCGCCCGGGTCGCCCAGGTCGAGCAGCAAGCTCGCAACGGCGACCTGCTGCTCGCCGAGCTTGCCGTCGCCGAGCTCCCCCAGCAGTCGCTGTTTGCCCAGCCCGCCGCCGGGCTGCGCCCCGCCGCGCTGGCGAGCGTGTTTGCGCCCGGCCTCGCCGAGGTCCTGGCCCGGCGCCCGCCTCCCGATCAGGCCGCGGCGATCCGGCGGCGGCTCGCCCGGCTCGCGCGCGTCCGGACGCTCGCCCGAGATCGCATCGCGCACCACGTCGCGGCGATCCGCGACCTCGAGGCCGAGGTCGTCGGCCGCGCGCGCATCGTGATGTGCACGCTGACCCAGGCCTACCTGTCGCCGCTGATGAAGCCGCAGCGCTTCGACGTGCTCGTCGCCGAGGAGGCCGGCATGGCCACGCTGCCGTCGCTGTTCTGCGCCGCGTGCCTGTGCCGCGACAAGGCGATCATGGTCGGCGATCCGCGCCAGCTGCCGCCGATCGTCCACTCGCGCGAGGATCTGGTGCAGCGCGCGATCGGCCGCAGTGTGTTCGAGGTGACGATCCCCGACCCGACGCGCTCCGACGTGGTCGCGATGCTCGACGTCCAGTACCGGATGCACCCGGTGATCGGCACGCTGGTCGGGCGGCTGTTCTACGACGGCCGGCTGCGCCACGGCGCCGACCCCGCGCGCACGACGCGATCGCGGCGCGGGCGCCGTATCGCGGCATGCCGCTGGTCGTCGTCGACACCGCCGCGCGCACCACGTGCCAGCGCCCCGCCCGCGGCAGCTCGCGCGTCAACCCGGCCTCGGCCGAGATCACCGCCGGCCTCGCGCACGAGGCCGTGACCGACGGCGCGGCGTCCGTCGCCGTGATCACGCCGTACGCGGCGCAGGCGCGCGACCTCCGGCGGCTGCTCGCCGCGCGCCGGATCGCCAACGCGGTCGAGTGCAGCACGATCCATCGCTTCCAGGGCCACGAGTGCGACGTCGTGATCATCGATCTGGTCGACGCCGCGCCGATGCGCCCCGGCCTGCTCCTCGCCGGCGCCGG
>DASWRS010000175.1:0-6678 GCA_036403075.1 Kofleriaceae bacterium | reverse complement strand
GCCCGGAGAGCCGAAGCCTCCTCCTCCGCATCCGCCAAACGGTCCGTTTCCGATCAGATCTCCCTGTCCGCCCTGGCAGGTCCCGTCATTATAGCCGCCCGCGCCGGCAGTGGTGACCACAGCGGACGCCGCGAACACGCCACCGATCCTGAGATCGCCAGCGGCGACCACCGCGAGTGCATTGCGGCCAGTGACGCTCACATCGGTGGTGGTGAGGCTGCGAACGAAGAATACGCGAATGACCGGCGCGGCCACTTGTGACAGCATCGCGCTGTTCACGTGGATCGGCTTGCCGTCGACGGTGACAGTCCCGCTGTCGGTATCGATGGACGCGGTCGTGCCGAAGTCGAAGCCGGGTTCTGCCGCGGCCAAGTCGAGGAACTGGGCGAGGTTGTTCGACGGTTTGACGTCGCTGCAGCGAAGCTCGCTTGCCACGCAGCCGAGGGTGCAGCTCTCGGGGACCTCCGCCATACCTTCATTGTTGCAGCGCACCAGCGTGTCGCCGTCGCACCGCAGCGCCTGGTTCGCAATGCAACCCTGATCACCGCCATCGCCGGCGTCGGCGCTCACGCGCGGGGGGCGTGGAAATCCACACCCTGCAATCCACGCGACAAGGACAGCCGCGTGCACCATTCGCACGACCTGCACTGGAGCGTTCCCTCTCACGGCCAACTCGATAGCGCAGGTGCTCCGCGACCCGCAAGTCGCATGACGAACCACATTCTCGTGCGGGCGCAACCAGTGCCCAGGTCGGGTGGCGCGCGACTACATCGGGAAGGTGGCCTTGACGGCCTGGACTTTGACG
This sequence comes from Kofleriaceae bacterium, assembly GCA_036403075.1. Taxonomy (GTDB): domain Bacteria; phylum Myxococcota_A; class Polyangia; order Haliangiales; family Haliangiaceae; genus JABFXX01. The sequence goes on along the minus strand of DASWRS010000175.1, from coordinate 5,873 downwards.
CCGAAACCGAGCGCATCGGGCGTCTTGCAGCTGTCGGTGCTGCACGAGTCGGGCAGGAGCAGGCCCTTGACCACAGGCGCGCCGAGGATCTCGGCGGTCGACAGCTTGCAATCGCCGTCCCTATCGAATTGCACCACCGTGGCGCCTGTCCCATGGCAGCCGCATCCCGGAGCCGGTCCGGGCGGCGTACAGTCGCGGGCGAGGATGGCCGCGACCTGGACCTGGATGGCCGGGCCGATCTGGTTCATGAGCTCGTCCTGGGTCACCAGGCCGCCGATGATCGCCGTGATGCCGGTCTCGGTGATCGCGGTGGCACGGACGCGCGCGCGCACCAAGTTGAGGTTGATCGGCGCGGTGGCGCTGCCGATCGCGATCTGCAGCGTGAGGTCGCCGGGGCCGCCGTTGAACGTGCCGTTGACGACCTTGCCGGCGACGACGTCGGTCGGCGAGTTGGTGGCGATCTGGAACGAGGCCGAGCCGTCGAGATGATGCCGGCAGACGGTGTCCGTGGGGCTGCTGCACGCCGCCGGCGTGGGCATCGCGCCGAGCTTGATGCCGAACCCCGACGCGCTCGCGTTCGTGAAGTCCTTGGTCTGAAAGTCGATCAGGAGCAGGATCGAGCCGGTGTCGACCGCGGTGGTGACCGTGCCCTGGATATCGAAGTTCAGCGTGGTCAGCGCGCTGATCGCCAGGCCGAGCGCGTTGTCGACCATGCCGTCCTGCTTCGACGATGTCTTGCTACCCAGGTCGAGGCCGAAATCGCGCGCCTGTGCGTCCGTGGTCGACACGGACGCGCTGCTGACCACGTAGCCGTGGTGCGTGCCTTCGGGGACGATCGTGTCCGAGCCGCCACCGCAGGCGGCGATCGACAGCGGGAGGGCGCAGACGGCTGCGGCGAGGAACGAGTGCTTGGACGTCATGGAGTCCTCTGGGCTAAGTTCAAGTAGCGCGGTTCTATCGCGGAACCGCGCGGCCACACAATAAGCGCATTTCCGGGGCCGACAGCGTGACCTGAGCCATGTCTCGAGGACGGCGGCAGGCCGACGTTGCCGTCGCAGTGTGCGAAATCTACTCAGGTGCGCGCCGGTGCGCGTCGCGCTGGCGACGGGTCAGTGTGCCACGCCCTCGAACTGGACCTTCATACCCGCCGCGAGCTTGTGCGCGGCGGCGAACCCGCCGTTGACCTCGAGGACGTAGAGCGAGGGCCGGCCGACCTCGCGCAGGGTGTCGGTTCGCGGCTCGGCGTTCTCGACGATGCCGGCGATCGTCAGGTCGCGGGCGATGTAGATCAGATCGAGCGGGATCAGCGTGTTGCGCATCCAGAACGGCCAGTTGCGCTCCTCCTTCATCAGGAACAGCATGCCCTGGTCGGGCGGGAGGTGCTCGCGGAACATCAGGCCGCGCTCGATCTGCGCCGGGGTGGCGACGATCTCGACCTCGACCGCGACGTCGCCTTGCGGGGCGGACAGGTGGACCTTGGGCATGGGGGCAGCGGGTGGCGCCGGGGTGGTCTGCGAGCCGGCATGCGCCGGCGGCGGCACCGGGGCGCCGTCGTCATGCTTGTTGCTCGACGAGCAACCACCGAGGATCGCGATCAGGATCATCCAGCGCACGGGCCGACGCTAGCACGGCCCGGGGGCGCCGCCGCGGGTGGGGCGGCATTCGCGCGCGGGGCCGCGATAGACTGGCCCAGGTGGCGTACGCCGTGCTCACGCGCGATCTCGAGGCGGCGGCGCCGTACGCGGCCGCGCTCGCGCCGCTCGGGCTCGAGACCGTGGCGATGCCGGTGACCCGCACCGCGCCGGCCGAGGATCCGGGCGAGCTGGCCCGGGCGATCGGGCAGGGGGGCCACGCGGCCATTGTTGTGGCGAGCGCGCGGGCCGCGGCCGCGCTCGAGGCGGCGCGGGGCGGGGCGGCGCTGCCCGAGGTCTGGGCGGTCGGCCGGGCCACCGCGCGCGCGCTCGAGGCCGCGGGCATCGCGGCGCGGGTGCCACCGGCGGCACGCGATGCCGCAACGCTGGCCCGGGCGCTGCTTGCCGAGCGCGACCTCGCCGGGCGCCGCGTGCTGGTGCCGCGGGCCGAGGGCGGCCGCGACGAGGCGATCGCGATCCTGCGCGATGCGGGCGCCGAGGTCGACGCGATCGCCTGCTACCGTACCGTGCCGGCCGCCGCCGACGATCCGGCGCTGGCCCGCGGGCTGGTGGTGCTGCGCGGCGACGCGGCGGCGGTGTGCGCCATGTTCGCACCGTCGCAGGTCCGCGCGCTCGACGCGCTGGTCGAGATCCGTCGGATCTCGGCGGTGTTCGCCGCGATCGGCGAGACCACCGCGGACGCGTTGCGCGGCGCCGGTGCCGCGGCCGTGGTCGTTGCCGAGGGCCCGACACCAGAACGCTTGGCCAAGGCGGTGTCGGCGGTGTATCCCCGTGGACCATGAACTACCCCGATTACCGCCCGCGCCGGATGCGCCGGACCGAGGCCCTGCGCCGCCTGGTGCGCGAGACCCGCCTGTCCGTCGACGACTTCGTCTATCCGCTGTTCTGCGTGCCGGGCTCGGGGGTCGAGAAGCCGATCTCGTCGATGCCGGGGCAGTTCAACCTGTCGGTCGACAAGGCGACCGAGCACGCGGCGCGCGCGCACGACCTCGGCATCCCGGCGGTGATCCTGTTCGGCATCCCCGAGCACAAGGACGCGGTCGGCAGCGAGGCCTGGAAGGACACCGGGATCGTCCAGAAGGCGATCCGCTCGATCAAGAAGCAGTGCCCCGAGCTGACCGTGATGGTCGACGCGTGCTTCTGCGAGTACACCGACCACGGCCACTGCGGCGTCTTGCGCGACAAGGAGCTCGACAACGACGCGACGCTCGAGAACCTGGCCCGCGCGGTGGTGTCGTACGCCAAGGCCGGCGCCGATGTCGTCGCGCCCAGCGGCATGCTCGACGGCTTCGTCGGCGCGTGCCGCGAGAGCCTCGACGAGGAGCACTTCGACCAGGTCGCGATCATGGCGTACTCGGCCAAGTACGCCTCGGGCTACTACGGGCCGTTCCGCGAGGCGGTGGACTCGGCGCCGCAGCACGGCGATCGCCGCGGCTACCAGATGGATCCGGGCAACGTCGCCGAGGCGGTGCGCGAGGCGTCGATGGACGTCGCCGAGGGCGCCGACATCGTGATGGTCAAGCCGGCGCTGGCCTACCTCGACGTGATCCGCGCGGTCTCCGACGAGATCAACATGCCGATCGCGGCGTACAACGTCAGCGGCGAGTACGCGATGATCGAGGCCGCCGCCGCCAACGGCTGGATCGACAAGGACCGGATCGTGATGGAGACGCTGTTGTCGATGCGCCGCGCCGGCGCCGACATCATCATCAGCTACCACGCACCGCACGCCGCGAAGCTGCTGCAGCAGCGCAGGTAGCCGTGGCGCTGCGCTACAAGTTCGTCGAGCTCTCGGTGGTCACCGACGAGGCGCTCGAGGGTGCGGTCAACCACTGGGTCGGCCGGGGCTGGCAGCTCGACGGCATCCGGTTCGTGGTCACCGAGCACAGCAAGCGCGAGCCTAGGCCCGGCCCTCGTGGGCGTAGAGCCGGCTGACCGGGCGGCTGTCGAGCCAGCGCGGGTCGTCCTCGCCGATGCGGCCGGCCGCCAGGTCGGCGCGGAGCTCGCGCTCGCGGACGGCGAGCTTGCCGATCTCGGCCATGAAGCGGTCTGCGCACTTCTTGTAGAGCGTCGGGCGCGGCTTCTCGACGCACAGGTCGGAGTAGTCGACCGGCTCGCCGAACACCAGGACGATCGGGCTCGCGCTCCGGGCATCGCGCCGGAGGTTGGCGCGGATGTCGGCCAGCGCATTGTTGCTCAGACCGTGGATGAACGCCGGCACGACGACCGGTTGCGCGATCAGCGCGAGCTTGCCGGCGCCGGGCTGGGCGGGCAGGAACGTGTAGGGGTCCGGGCCCTTGCCGCGGGTGCCCTCGGGGTGCATCCCCAGGACGTTGCCGGGGCGACGGACGATCTCGACCATGCGCTCGAGCGCGTCGTCATTGAGTGCGCGTCGCTCGGTCTGGCGGTAGATCGGCGGATACATCGCCCCACCTGCGACGACGGCGTTGACGACCACGCCGAGCGGCTGATCGTAGAAGAAATTGCTACGGACGGGGAAGTACAGGTGCTTGGCCCACGGGACCGGGCCCATGTAGCAGGCCAGGAGCATCGCGTACTGATCGAAGAAGCTGCGGTGGTTCGACACCAGCATGACCCCGGTCTCGGGCCGCAGCCCGAGCAGATCGTCGAGGCCCTCGACGAACATGCGGCGCGCGATCGCCGCCCGGACCCAGACATACGAGACACCCCGCAAGAACCGGGTCTGCAGCCACTTGCCCCGCCGGTCCTCGTTGGCAAGCTCGGCGAAGCGAACGGCGAAGCGCTCGAGGCGGCTGAGCGGGACATCGGCCATCCGGGACGATCTATCACGGCCCGGTCACGGCGGATTGCGCGGCGGGTCGATTGACGTATCTCCCGCGACCCCCTATTTTTCCCGCGGTTCGCCAAGGCAACATCCCGATGTCACTTGAATTCTCCGCGGACGCTCAGAACAAGATCGCGGCGGCGTGCGAGCGGTATCCCACCAAGCAACCGGTGGTGATGGCCGCACTGCACCTCGCCCAGAAGGAGCACGGCCATCTGTCCGATGACGTGCTCCGTCTGGTCGCGCGGACGCTCGATCTCCCCTACGCGCACGTCTTCGGCGTCGCGACGTTCTACACGATGTACCGCCGCGATCCCGGCGGGCGTCAGACCATCCGCATGTGCACCAACATCTCGTGCATGCTGCGCGACGGCTACGCCGTGCTCGAGGCGTTCGAGGCCCGGCTCGGGCTCAAGCGCGGCGAGTCCAACGCCGAGTTCACGCTCGTCGAGGAGGAGTGCATCGCGGCCTGCGCCAACGCGCCGTGCGCGGTGGTCGGCACCGAGTACCTGCTCGACATCACGCCCGATCAGGTCGGCAACATCATCGAGCGGCTCAAGGCCAACCCCCACCCCGAGTCGGAGGTCGTGTAGATGCCCGCGGAGATCGGTACGCGCATCGTCACCGCGCGGTTCGGCAACGCCGACGCCCGGACCTTGCCGGGCTACGAGAAGACCGGCGGCTACAGCCAGCTCCGCAAGGCGCTCGCGATGCGCCCCGAGGACATCCTCGCCGAGGTCAAGGCGTCGAACCTGCGCGGCCGCGGCGGCGCCGGGTTCGCCACCGGCGTGAAGTGGGGCTTCGTGCCCAAGGACGCCAAGGCGGTGCACCTGGTGTGCAACGCCGACGAGTCCGAGCCCGGGACCTGCAAGGACCGCGAGCTGATGTTCTGGGATCCGCACCTCTTGATCGAGGGCATGGCGATCTCGGCCTACGCGCTCCGCGCCGTCCACAACTACATCTATATCCGCGGCGAGATGATGCGCGAGTACGCCGTGCTGCAGAAGGCGGTCGCCGAGGCCTACGCGCGGGGCTACCTCGGCAAGAACGTCCTGGGCACCGGCACCGAGGTCCAGCTGACCGTGCACCGCGGCGCCGGCGCGTACATCTGCGGCGAGGAGACGGCGCTGCTCAACTCGCTCGAGGGCCTGCGCGGCCAGCCGCGGCTCAAGCCGCCGTTCCCGGCGGTCAAGGGCCTGTTCGGCAATCCCACGATCGTCAACAACGTCGAGACCCTGATGAACGTGCCGTTCATCGTCGACCAGGGAGGTGCCTGGTTCAACGAGCTCGGCATGGGGCGCTCGGGCGGCACGCGCATCGTGTGCGTGTCGGGGCACGTCAACAAGCCGGGCGTGTACGAGCTGCCGATGGGCATCACGTTCACCCAGATGATCAATGACATCTGCGGCGGCGTG
>DASWRS010000174.1:0-22245 GCA_036403075.1 Kofleriaceae bacterium | reverse complement strand
CGCCACGAAAGCTCGCATCAACTGGATGTTTACGGTTGACCGCGCTCGGCAGAAGATGGGGCGTGTCTATCCCCAGCCAGCCGACCGCTCCCAGCGGGCAGCCGCCTGAACCCATCAGATCCTCTGCGGCGGGGTACTAGCCCGAGGTCGGGCGCGGGCCGATCGGCGCCGGGGGCGGGGCGTCGGGGTTCCAGATGTTGGTCTGCTGGTACTGGTTCGAGTCCATCAGCGTGAAGCCGACGAACAGGGCGGCTGCCAGGATCGCGCCGGCGAACACGACGGAGTGGAACAGCCGGTCGTACTTGAGGTGCATGAAGAACAGGATGACCAGGGTCGCCTTGAGCACGGCGATCGCCATGGCGATCGCGAGGTTGATGTTGGCGCCGAAGTCGATCTTGGTGGCGAGCACGGTCACGAGCGTGAGCACCAGCAGGGTGCCGCCGGTGGCGACGAGCACCTTGATCGGGGCGACGTGCGCCAGGCCGTGGTGATCGTCGTCGTCGTGATCGTCGGCGTGCGGATCGGCGGTGGGGGAGGCGGAGGGCGTGGTCATGGCGGCCTCTAGTGGATCAGGTAGAGCAGCGGGAACAGGAAGATCCAGATCAGGTCGACGATGTGCCAGTACAGCGCGGCATAGTCGATCGGCCCGAAGTAGTCCGGGGTGAAGTGGCCCTTGATCGAGCGGATCAGGAGCCAGGTGAACACGCCGACGCCGAACAGCACGTGGATGCCGTGCAGGCCGGTCATGGCGAAGTAGATCGTGAAGAACATGTTGGTGTGCTCGGGCGGCGGACCGGCGGCCTCGAGCTCGTGCTGCTCGTGCACGGTGAGCTGGTGGCGCGGCTGGATCAGCGGCACGCCGAGCTCGAGCGGCTGGGGCTTGTCGGCGAGCAGGTCGCCGGCGTCGGCCGGCTTGGGCGGCGGCTTGCACTCGGCCTTGATCCGGATGTGCTCGCGCTCGTCGTGATCGCCGTACTCGACCAGGATGCCGACGCCCTTCTTGCAGACCGCGGGCTGGTAGGCCGGGCGCCAGCACGGGAACTTCCCGGGCGTGGCGCCGGGGTGCTCGCCCTCGCCCTCGACCTGACTCCCGGTCTCGGCGTGGCCCGGCAGCGGCTCCTCGGGGCAGCGCTGGGTCAGGTCGCGCTTGAAGGTCTCGGTGGCGTCGATCTTCTCGACCTCCTCGGTCACCGGCTGGCCGTCGGCGCCGACCACCGGCTTGCCGGCGGCGTCCTTCTTGGGCTCGCGGACCCGCTTGGGGGTCTCGGTCAGCGCGTACTCCTTGACCGTGCAGTCGGCCTGGACGCCCTCGCGGCGCGGATCCTGGTCGATGTCGGTGAAGCAGCCCGCGGTCGGCGCGCCGGTGCCGTAGTCCCAGACCACGGTCGACTTGGTGCCGGCGCAGTTGTTGTTGCGGGTCAGGAGCTCGCGGCCGCCCGAGCTGACGCACGGATCGAAGTAGCGGCCGAACAGGATGTGCTCGTGGACCTTGTGCGAGTACTCGATGTACTTGATGCCGAGGAACGCGCAGGCGCAGCCGATGGTCAGCGCGATGCAGAGGATCAGGCCGCGCCGCTGGTTGAGCTGGGCGCAGCGCACCGCCCAGGCGGCCGTCAGGCTCGAGAAGATCAGCACGGCGGTGTTGATCGCGCCGTACTTCACGTCGAGGTACTTGTGGGCGTACGAGTAGATCTCGGGGTGGTGATAGCGATACAGGATGTAGGCGACGAACAGCGCCGAGAAGAACAGCACCTCCTGGGCCAGGAACAGCCAGATCCCGAGCTTGCCGGAGTCGAACTGGTGCTGGGCGTCGTCGTAGTGGTGCTGGATGAACGGCGAGCCGTGGGCCTCGCCGTGGCCGTGGTCGCCGGCGTGGCCGTGCGCGTCGGCGCTGCCGTGCGCCTCGTGGGGCTTCTCGGTCATCGCGTGCCTCCGCGGCCGTGGCCGCCGCCGTGGCCGTGGCCCGAGTGGGCCTCGCCCGGCTCGACCTCGGTCGGCGCCTGGCGCTCCCAGCGATCTTCCTCGACCTCGACCAGATCGTCGTAGTGGTACAGCTCGTGGAGCACCGGCGGCTTCTCGAAGTTGTAGAGCGGCGGCGGCGTCGGTGCCTGCCACTCGAGCGAGCTGGCGCCCCACGGGTTACGCGGCGCCTTCTTGCCGGTCCAGAACGACGCCATCAGGTAGATCACGGTGACGAAGATCGAGATCCCCAGGACGAACGCGCCGATCGTCGAGAGCTGGTGATAGATCTGGTACTGCGGATCGTAGTCCCAGTAGCGCCGCGGCATGCCGCGCGCGCCCATCACGAACTGGGGCAGGAACGTCAGGTTGAACCCGAAGAACACGCCGAGCGAACACACCTTGCCCAGCGACTCGGGATACATCCGGCCGGTGAACTTGGGCCACCAGTAGTGCAGCGCGCCCAGGAACGCGACCAGGGTCGAGCCCATCATCACGTAATGGAAGTGGGCGACCACGAAGTAGGTGTCGTGGAGGTGGACGTCGACCGCGAGGATGCCGAGGAACAGGCCGGTCAGGCCGCCGATCGTGAACAGCAGCAGGAACGACAGCGCGTAGAGCATCGGCGTCTTGAGCCGGATGTCGCCCTTGTAGAGCGTCGCGACCCAGTTGAAGACCTTGATCGCCGACGGGATGCCGACCGTGAAGGTCAGCGCCGAGAACACCATGTTGGCCAGGCGCGACTGGCCCGACACGAACATGTGGTGGCCCCAGACCAGGAACGACAAGAGCGCGAGCGACACCGACGAGTACGCGACGAAGCGATAGCCAAAGATCGGCTTGCGCGAGAACGTCGAGATCAGCTCGCTGATCACGCCCATCGCCGGGATGATCATGATGTAGACCGCGGGGTGCGAGTAGAACCAGAAGAAGTGCTGGAACAGCACCGGATCGCCGCCCAGCGTCGGATCGAAGATGCCGATGTGCGCGAAGCGCTCGACCGCGAGCAGGAGCACGGTGATGCCGAGCACCGGGGTCGCCAGCACCTGCATGATCGCGGTGGCGTAGATCGCCCAGACGTTGAGCGGCAGCTGGAACCAGCCCATGCCCTGCGGCCGGAACTTGTGGATCGTGACCAGGAAGTTGAGGCCGGTGAAGATCGACGAGAACCCGAGCAGGAACACGCCGGACACCGCGACCAGCACCGGGGCCTTGGTCTCGAGCGAGTACGGAGTGTAGAGCGTCCAGCCGGTATCCAGGCCGCCGGGGACCGAGGCCACGAGCAACAGCGCGCCCGAGCACCACAGGTAGAACGACGCAAGGTTGAGCCGCGGGAACGCGACGTCGGGCGCGCCGAGCTGGATCGGCATCATGATGTTGCCGAGCGCGGCCGGGATGCCGGGGATGATCACCAGGAACACCATCACCGCGCCGTGCAGGGTGAAGAACGCGTTGTAGGTGTCCTGGGCGACGATGGTCTTGCCGGGAGCCCACAGCTCGGTGCGCACCAGCAGCGCGAACACGCCGCCGACGAGCAGCGAGCCGAGGATCCCGAACAGGTACATCATGCCGATCCGCTTGTGATCGAGCGTGAGCATCCAGCTCTTGATGCCGTGGCTGACGTGGAGGAAGTCCGGCTCGTTCTTGGGGCCGTCGGGGTACCCGTAGTCCTTGGTCGTATCGGTGTTCGCCTCGGTGTTCGCCTGGGTGTTCGCCATGGTGCCCCTCGCTACTTGAGCGACTTGATGTACGCGATGATGCCCGCGATCTCGCGGTCCTTGAGCTGGCCCTCGAACGAGGGCATCGACGGGGGAAACCCCGGACGCGACTTCGCCTGCGGGAACAGCACCGATTCCTTGATGTAGTTCTCGTCCATCTTGACCTGCGTGCCGTCGCTCAGCGGCACCATCGTGCCGAACACGCCCTTCCACGACGGGCCGACGCGCGCGCTGCCGTCGACGGTGTGGCACGCGTTGCAGCCCTTCTTCTCGTAGAGCAGCCGGCCGAGCTGCTCGGGCGGCAGCGCGGTCGATTGCGCCGCCTTGTCCGCCAGGTAGCGCTCGTAGCCGCCGGGCTCGTGGACGACCAGCACCGCGCGGCGGCCTTCGTTGGTGATGCCCATCTGCGAGTGGTTGGTCCCGCAGTACTCCGCACAGGTCAGCCGGTACGTGCCCGGCTTGGTCGGGAAGAACCAGGCATAGGTGTAGCGCCGCGGGATGATGTCCTGCTTCACGCGCATCACCGGCGCGTAGAAGCTGTGGAGCACGTCCTTGGAGGTCATCACCAGGCGGACCGGCGTGTTGACCGGGACGTGGAGATCGGAGTCCTGCACGCCGTTTCCGTGCGTGAACTGCCAGTTCCAGCGCCACGCCAGCACGTTGATCTCGACCGCCTTGGTCGGCGGGGTGACGACGCGGACGTAGGTGTTCCAGCCGTAGTAGAACAGGAACACGCAGATGATCGTCGGGATCACCGTCCAGGTGATCTCGAGCGCGTCGTTGTGGGCCGGCGACGGCTCGGGCTTGTGGCCGGGGCGGTGCCGGTACTTGATGACGAAGTAGACGACCGCGCCGGTGATCCCGAAGAAGAAGAAGATCGAGAGCCCGAGGACCGCGTAGTACATCAGGTCCGAGTCGTCGGCCGTGAGGTTCACGGCCTTGGGCATCCAGAAGTTGCCGCCCTTGAGGTCCTCGACCTGCTTGTTGACGAGGATGTCGTACCACTGGCGCGCCGTGATCGCGCCGTGCTGGTTGGTCCGCGAGTGGTAGAGGAACACGCCGTCCTTGTCGAACCGCAGACACCGGGTCTGGCCGCCGGAGATGTCGAGCCCGGCGCTGGCGGCGTTGTCGGGGATGAGGTAGACGCCGGGCGGCATCGTGAACCTCACGACGCTGCCGACCGCGACCTCGCCATCGACCACGCCTTGGAACGAGGTCGCCGGCGTGACGTTGTCGCAGGACACCTCGACGATCGACGGCTTGCCGGGCTCGGCCGGGGCCGCGCCGGATCCCACGGCCTCGGCACCGGCCGGCGGTGGCGCCGACGAGCCCGTGTTGGGCTGCGGACCGGGCACGGCGTTGTTCGAGCCGACGGCGTTGCTCGAGGCCGCGCCCTTGTCGGCCTGCTGCACCGTCGGAGGCGTCGCCGCCGAGCGGTCGTTCGGCGCGGCGGGCTGGGGCGCGGTCTGTGGCTGGGGCTGAGCGTCCGCGGACGACGAGCCGAACACGTGGACGACGAATGCCAGGGCGACCGCGGCCGTCACGGCGATCGTGCCGGTGTAGCGAAGGATGGGCTTCATGTGACTCCGTTGGGTGCCGCCGGCGGAGGGCGCTTGCCGCGCCGCAGGTGCATGATGCCGAGCGCGGAGAACAGCAGGAGGGCGAAGCCGGCCGCGCCGACCTTGAGCGCCGTCACGCCGGCGCGCGCATGGCTCTTGGCGTCTGGATCGAAGTGGTAGCAGCGCAGGAGGAAGCCGACCGCCGCGGAGGGCTCGGCGAGCCCGGCCTTGTAGATCGACTCGCGCAGCATCGCCGGCTCGTACTCGATGCCGTGGACATAGCGAGTCACGATGCCGGAGGCACTGAGCAAGATCAGGGCCGCGGGATGGGCCCACTCGGCGCGATCGGCGATGTACGTGTAGCGAAAGCCGACGGCGTCGGCGACGCGACGGATCGCCGCGCCATCGCCGGGGGTCGCCGCGACCAGGAACGTCCAGCCGGTGCGCGCGGCGGCGCGCTGGTCCTCGGGGAGGCGCGCGAGGTAGCGCTCGCGCATCGCCCGCACCTTGTCGAGGGTCTCGTTGGGCTCGAGGTCGATCGTCACGATCCGGAACTGCGCGCCGACCCGGAACACCGCATCGCCCTTGCCGGGCTCGGGGGACGGCGCGATCGCGCCGACCTGGGGCAGCGCCGCCGTGAGGCCGTTGAGCTGCACGCTGCACAGCATCGGACAGTCGGAGTAGTTGAACGTCAGGATCGCCGGCAGGCCGCCGGCCAGCACCTGGCCGAGCGTGACCTCGACGCCGTCCTGGGTGCGAAACCTCGCGTCGAGCGGCACCTGCGCGCCGACGTGCTCGTCGACGGTGACGCCGTTCGCCTGGTAGGTCGGCGGCGGCGGCTCGATCTCGTCGTCGGGGGCCGCGGGCGCGGGGGCCGCGGGGACGGCGGCGGCGGCCTTGCGCTCGTCACCCGGGGCAACGGGATGCCCCAGGGCCGCCGCCGGGCCGAGCGCCGCGAGGCCAAGCGCGCCGAGCGAGCCGGCGAGCGCGATGAGCGAGCTACTTGCCATTGCCTTTCGCGGGTGTGCCGGCGGAACCCGACGCGGGTTTCGGAGCGGCGGGCGCGGGTGCCGGAGCGGCGGTCGGCGGGGTTCCCTGCCGGGGCGCGCCGGAGCCGACGCTGGTCGAGGCACCGCCGGCCCGGACGCCGGGCGTGGCGTTGCCGGACGGCGCCGGGTTGCCGGGAGGCGCCACGTTGCCGGCGCCCGAGCGAGGCGCCGCACCGGGGCCGGCTCCGGTCGTGGTGCCGGCTGCGCTCGCGCCGGCCGGCGTGCTGCCCGGGGTCGGGCCGGTCGGATTGCCCGGGGTCCCCGGCGTCGGTGTCTTGTCGAGCGCGCCGGCGCCGTTGACCGGGGACGGGCCGAGCCCCGCGCCGGTCGGCACCATCGGCGCCGCGGGCAGGGAGGTGGGTGCACCGGCCGCCGAGCCCGCCGCGCTGCCTGTACCGGCCGCGGGTGCCGGAGCGGCCGCCGGGGCCGCGGCCGGCGCGGTGATCGGCCTGGGCCGGCCGAAGATCGGCAGCACGGTGGCCTTGTCCGATGGCCCGAGCGTGGGCACCAGCGCGTTCGGCTGGGCCTTGGCGCCCTCGACCACGAGCTTCATCGCAACGTCGACCGGGACGCGGTAGGTCTGCGGCCGCTGCGGCTCGTTGGTCTTGGCCGCGGCGGGCCGCGGGTTGGTGCCGTACTCGCTGATCCGGTTGACCTGCTCGGTGCGCAGCGACCGCGCGCCGGTGTCCTGGCCGCCGTAGTCGGCCATGGTCTGGATCTCCGAGGTGTCGTTGACATAGAACGCCTGGAGCGCCACGATCGTGACGTAGACGAGCACGGCGCCGCAGATCCCGACGACCACGACGCCGATCGTGTTGAGCCGGTCTGGATTTCGCTTGGGTCCCGACATGGTCGATCGCTCCTATTGGTTCTCGTGCGCGAGCGCGAGGCCCAGCGTGGGATCCTTGATCGGGATCAGGTTGCCGCGCAGGTTGCGGCCGATGCCGAACAGGAGGACGCCGATCAGGCCGATCCACACGGTGATGTCGACGCCGGAGAACCCGACGTGGTGATACACGGTGTTGCCGGTCAGCGGCCCGAGCACGACCTGCGCGTTGCCGTGCTGCTGGACCGTCCAGTCATAGGACGGCATCGCGTTCCAGTACAGATCGAGCCAGTGGAACACGAGCTGCCACACGGCGAAGAACACCAGCGACGGCACGATCCGCTTGGTCCAGCGCGACATCAGGAACACGAACGGGAACGCCCAGAACCCAACGAGCATCGCGATGCTGACCCACTGCCACTCACCGAACAGCCGGTACTTGTACCAGACCGTCTCCTCGGGCAGGTTGCCGTACCACTGCAGCATGAACTGCGAGAATGCGGTGTACGCCCAGAAGAACGTCATGGCGAACATCCACTTGCCGATGTCGTGGTAGTGCTCGGGGTTGATCGAGTGGGTCAGCCGGCCGGTGCGCTGGATGCCCAGCACCATCAGGGCCAGCGCGGCGAACCCGCCGACGCAGGCGCTGCCCCAGAAGTTGACGCCGTAGATCGTCGAGTACCACGTGGGCGCCAGCGACATCAGCACGTCGAACGCCGCGAAGCAGGTGATCAGCGAATAGACGATCATCGCCGGGCCCGACGCGACGCGCATGTCCTCGGACAGCTTCGGGTCGCCGGTCTCGTCCTGCTGGCGCGACTTCTTCGCGAAGTACGCCGCCATCCCGCTGTACAGCACGCCGTAGAGCACGTAGCGGCCGGCGAAGAACCCCGGCGATAGCCAGCCGAGCTTGTGGACCAGCGCAGGGTGCAGGTACTCGTGGCACCCCGCCGCGGTCTTCTCGAGGCACAGCGCCGCGTCGGGGTGGGCCCAGTAGTACAGGTCCTGGTAGCCGGCGAGCAGCGGGATCACGAACCCCAGACCGGCGACGAACACCACCGGGAACGCCATGGTCATGGCCTCGGCGATCCGGCGCACCGCGGTGGCCCAGCGGCCGCGCACCAGGTGGTGGAGCAGGATCAGCCAGAACACGCCGACGCAGATGCTGAAGATGTACGACCAGCCAACGACGTAGGCGTGGAGGAACCGCTTCCAGTGGTCGCCCTCGATCACGCCGAGCACCACCGAGATCGCGAGGAACACGACCGCGATGCCCAGGCCGATGTTGGACAGGCCCTGGCCGAGCTTGCCAGCCTTGTACTTCTCGTCGGGGTGGAGAGACTTCTGCAATACGCTCATGGCCTTGGCGCCTCCGGCATCTGCATGCCTCCGCGTTGCTCCGCCGGGACATCCTCGAGCGCCGCGTTCTGGCTGCGCTGCAGCGCGCGCACGTACAGGACGATCGCCCAGCGATCGGCGTGGGGGATCTGGGCCGCGTAGCCCATCATCGTGTTGTAGCCGTTCGAGATCGTGTTGAAGAGCTGGCCGTTGGGCATGTTGATCGCGACCGGGTTGGCGGCGTCGACCAGGTTGCGCGCCTGCCACGCCCCGCCGGTCGCCGCGACCCGCTGCGGCACCGCGCCCATGCCGCGGCCGTCGTAGCCGTGGCACGCCGAGCAGTAGATCTCGAACCGGTTCTTGCCGCGCCGGATCAGCTGCTCGTTGATCTCGAGCTGGCGGGGGAACGCCGTGGTCCAGTGGTCGCCGTCGGCGCCGTGCTCGATGCCGCGGTAGAACGTGTCGTCGGCCGCGAGCGAGCCGCGCGCGATCGTGCCGGAGATCTCGCCGCGGTTCTCGCGGCCATCGGCGAACAGGTCCATCGCCTGGTCGGACTTGTACTTGGGCTGGAAGTCCATGTCGGGGAAGATGTGGAAGTGGGGCTCGGGCGAGTGCGAGGTCCGCGCCTTGGCCGCGATCGCGAACGGGATCAGCGCGAACGCCGTGCTCGCGACGATGAACGCCGTGATCCACTTCGGCATCTGGCGGACCCCCGGATCGGGATCGAGGTGGACCCGCTCGACCGCGATCGCGCCGGCCTCGTCGAGCAGCCGCGGCGTGGCGATCGCATCGAACCGGCGGTCGCGGGCCTCGATGCCGATCAGGAACGCGTCGTCGGTGACGTGGTTGAACCGCTCGTTGCGGAAGAACGGGTGCCAGACCTGCGGCAGCCGGTTCAGGATCCACATCCCGAAGAAGCTGGTGAACACCGCGAGCAAGATCGTGGTCTCGAACGCGATCGGCACGTTGGCCGGGATCGACCACGCCGGCTTGCCCGAGATGTTCCACGGCCAGTTGTAGGCGTTGCACCACCACTGCAGCAGCAGGCCGCCGATCGTGCCGGCGAACCCGCCGCCGAAGATCAGCACCGGCAGGATGGTGCGCTTGATGCCCATCGCCTCGTCGATGCCGTGGACCGGGAACGGGCTGTAGCAGTCGAACTCGGTGTACCCGGCGTCGCGGACCTTGCGCGCGGCCTCGACGAGCTCGCCGGGCGTGTCGTACTCGGCGAGCACGCCGTACAGCCGGCCTTCGCGGCGCACGGCGGTGCCGCCGTGATCGCCATTGCCGTTGCCATTGCCATCACCGCCGGGATTCGATGACGCCGGCGAGCCTGGGGTGGGGTTGGGTTCGTCGCTCATGGCTAGTGCTTCTTCCCCGCGTGAGCCTCGGGCATCGCGCCCTTGACCTCCGAGATCGCGATCACCGGGGCGTACCGGAAGAACAGCAAGAACAGCGTGAAGAACAGCCCGAGCGTTCCGATGAACAGCCCGACGTCGTAGCGGGTCGGCGAGTAATAGCTCCACTGCGCCGGCAGGAACGACCGCGCGAGCGAGGTCGCGATGATCACGAAGCGCTCGAACCACATCCCGACGTTGATCAGGATGCACAGCACGAAGATGATGATCGGGCTGCGCCGGACCTTCTTGAACCAGAACGCCTGGGGCACGAGCACGTTGCAGCTGACCATCAGGAAGTACGCCCACCAGAACGGCCCGAACGCGCGGTTGATGAACGTGAAGCGCTCGAACATGTTGCCCGAGTACCAGGCGATGAAGAACTCGGTCGCGTAGGCCAGGCCGACCATCATGCCGGTCGCCAGCATGATCTTGCAGGCGGCCTCGACGTGCTCGTCCTTGATGATGTGCTTCAGGTTGAACAGGTGGCGCGCCGGGATGAGCAGCGTGAACACCATCGCGAACCCGGAGAAGATCGCGCCGGCGACGAAGTACGGCGGGAAGATCGTGGTGTGCCAGCCCGGCAGCTGCGAGGTCGCGAAGTCGAACGACACGACCGAGTGGACCGAGAACACCAGCGGCGTCGCCAGGCCGGCGAGGATCAGGTATGCGCGCTCGTAGCGGTGCCACTGGCGGGCCGAGCCGCGCCAGCCCAGGGACAGCGAGCCGTAGATGATCGCGCGCAGCTTGTCGCCCCGGGCCGCACAGCGGTCGCGGAACGACGCCAGGTCGGGGACCATGCCCATGTACCAGAACAGGATCGACGTCAGCATGTACGTCGTGACCGCGAACACGTCCCACATCAGCGGGCTGCGGAACTGCGGCCACATCTGCATGTCGTTGGGGTGCGGGATCATCCACCACGCGAACCACGGCCGGCCGGTGTGGAGCAGCGGGAACAGGCCGGCGCACATCACGGCGAAGATCGTCATCGCCTCGGCCGAGCGGTTGATGCTGACTCGCCAGGTCTGACGGGTCAGGAACAGCACCGCCGAGATCAGCGTGCCGGCGTGACCGATACCGATCCACCACACGAAGTTGGTGATGTCCCAGGCCCAGCACACCGTGTTCGAGTTGCCCCACACGCCGATGCCGGTCATGACCAGCACGTAGATCGAGTACAGCCCGATCGCGAACATGATCAGCGCGACGCCGAGCGCGGCGAGCCAGGCCTTGTGCGGCTTGGGCGCCTCGGCGACCCACGCGACGTCGCGCGTGACCGCGCGGAACGCCTCGCGGGCCTTGCCGGCCTCGACGTGGTGAGGGTCCATGGTTGCGTCTGAGGTGCTCATTCGTGACCACCCTGTTGCGCGGCCGGGGCGAGGCTCGGGTTGGGGTTCCGGATCCGCGCGAGGAACCGGTTGCGGGGCTTGGTGTAGGTCTCGGGCAAGAGCGAGTAGCTGCGGCGATCATCGTGCAGACGCGACACGCGGCTGTCCTTGTCGGCGAGATCGCCGAACACGATCGCCTCGGTCGGGCACGCCTGCTGGCACGCCGTCTCGATCTCACCGTCGGGCAGGACGCCGCTGATCGTGCCCGGGCGCTGGCCGGCGCGGATCTGCGCCTTGGCGCGGATCTTGGCGTTCTGGATCCGCTGGACGCAGAACGTGCACTTCTCCATCACGCCGCGCATCCGGACCGTGACCTCGGGGTTGAACAGCAGGCGCCGGACTTTGTTGCGGGCGTCGCGCCACTCCTTGTTCCAGTCGAGGAAGTTGAACCGGCGGACCTTGTACGGGCAGTTGTTGGCGCAGTACCGCGTGCCGATGCAGCGGTTGTAGGCCATGTCGTTGAGGCCCTCGTCGGAGTGCGTCGTCGCGCCGACCGGGCAGACCTGCTCACACGGCGCCTGCTCGCAGTGCTGGCAGGCGATCGGCTGGTGGACCACGGTCGGCTCCTCGACCGAGCCGCTGAAGTAGCGGTCGATCCGGATCCACGACATCTCGCGGTTGTTGATCACTTCCTTGCGGCCAACCACCGGGATGTTGTTCTCGGCCTGACACGCGATGACGCACGCGTTGCAGCCGGTGCAGGTCGATAGATCGATCGCCATCGCCCAGCGATGGCCAATGTAGTCCTTCTCCTTGAACAGCGAGAACCCGCCGTGGCCGGCGCGATCCTTGTTGCCGGCGTTGACCAGGTCGTTGAAGAAGCCCTCGGCGTCCTCGGCTGTCCAGTGCTTGTCCTCGACCAGCTCCTTGTGGGTCTTCTCGCGGATCAGCTCGGGGATGCGCTCGGC
Source organism: Kofleriaceae bacterium (assembly GCA_036403075.1). GTDB lineage: Bacteria > Myxococcota_A > Polyangia > Haliangiales > Haliangiaceae > JABFXX01. Next base: position 10,100 of record DASWRS010000174.1, on the reverse strand, counting down.
GAGTCCCTCGGCGTTGACGTGGGCCCCGTCGTGGCTGATCTCGGGCCGGCCGCCGATGCCGGTGCGGATGTCCCAGTGCTCCTGGATGTTGGCCAGGGTGTACGCCTTACCGGTCGGCGTGACGCTGGCCTTGGTCGCGTAGTGCCAGCCGGCGGTGGTGCGGACCTTGTACGTGTCCCAGCCGACGGTGCGCGTGCCGATGCCGCCGACCCGGCCCGCCGCGGTGCGGCCGCCGCCGAGAATCAGGGCGATCGAGCCCTTGGCCTGGCCGGGGATCGTGTAGCAGGGCAGCTCGATCTCGCGGTCGCCGATCTTGACCTTGATCAGCGTGTCGTTCTCGAGCCCCAGGCCGGTCGCGGTGCTCGCGCCGACCAGCGCGTAGTTGTCCCACGTGACCTTGGTCATGAAGTCGGGCGTCTCCCACAACCACGCGTTGTTGGCGAACCGCCCGTCGTAGGTGAAGCTCGACTGCTGGAACACGACCTCGAGGTCGCCGTTGGTGCGCAGCGAGCCGCCCTGCTGGCCCGGCGACAGCGGCGGCAGCGGGAACGCCACCGGCGTCGGCTGGATCGCCTGCCACTGCGTGCCCGGCACGAAGCCGTCGTGGACGCTCTGCTTCCACCCACCCTCGAACCCGAGGTCCTTGTGGGCCTGGCGGACCAGCTCCTCGCCGCCCCGCTCCTCGCCGAGCAGCAGCGACAGCAGCTCGGCCGCCGACAGCCCGCCGTAGAGCGGCGCGATCAGCGGCTGGGCGACGGTGAGCGTGCCGTCCCAGGTCCGCACGTCGCCCCAGGCCTCGAGGAAGTGCGCGCGCGGCACGTGCCACGCCGACGCCAGCGAGGTCTCGTTGCGGTACTCGTGCAAGTGGACCGAGGTCTTGACCTTCTTCAGCGCGCCGGCGAAGTCGAGATCGGCCGGCGCGTCGTACACCGGGTTGCCGCCGAGCATGATCAGCGTGCCGACCTGGCCCGCGGCCATCGCCCGGGCGAGCTCGGTGATCGCGCGCAGGTGGGTCGGCCGGTCGCCGTCCGGATCGTCGAGGTAGTCGAGCGTCTGGCCGGGTGCGCCGATCGCCTGGTTGATCCGCGCGACCAGCGCGTGGACCTCGGGCGGCTGGCGCCGGCCGGCGATCACCACGGCCTTGCCGGCGTTCTGCTTGAGCTCCTCGACCAGGACGCGGAGGAACTTGTCGACCTTGGGCTCCTTCAGGAACTCGGCGGACGGCTCGCTGCCACCGGCGAGCCGGGCGTCGAGCGCCATCGCGAACGGCAGGCCGAGCTCGGCGCGCAGCGCAAGCCGGTGGTCCGCCATCGCGCCGGTGTTCGAGAACACGCTCTCGATCGCCCACAGCCGGTTCATCTTGCCGATGCCGAGCGAGCCATCCGGGCGCCGCGACCGGGCGAAGTCGCGGTTGTACTTCATCGCCGCGGGGTGCTCGAGGAACAGGTCGCAATCGAGCGCGACGATGGTCTGGGCGCGATCGAGCCGGGCGATCGGCCGGGCGGCGCGGCCGCCGAACGCCATCCGCGTCCCGGCGCGCTCGTTGTCCCACGACAGCGGCTCGTACTCGTGCCAGCGCACGCCCTGGCCGAGCAGCCGGGTGCGCAGCGCGAGCACCGTCGGCGACGACGTCGCCTCGGCGAGCACGTGCGTGTTCGCCAGGCCGGCCCGGAGCGACGGCAGCGCCGCGCGGAACGCCTCGAGCGACGACGGGTTGCCGTGCTCGGCGGTCGGGCCCTGCGAGCGGTCCGGATCGTAGAGGTGGAGGATCGCGGCCTGGACGAACGTCGAGCAGCCGGCGTGGCGCTCGGTGCCCGGGACGATCCCGCCGCTGGCGAACGGATGCTCGGGGTTGCCGTCGAGCTTGATCGGCCGGCCCTCGAACGACGTCGCGAGCAGCGCGTGGCCGACGCCGCCGAGCTCGAACGCCGTGGCGTACTGCTGGGTGATCCCGGGCGTCTGATCCTCGGGCCGCCGTGCCAGCGGGACGATCTCCTCCTTCTCGTAGCGCTGGCACGCCCCCGCCCCGGCGAGCGCCATCGACGCGCCCATCAGCTGGAAGAAGTTGCGGCGCGACAGCGGATCCTTGTTCGGCTGGTCGGCCTCGGGCGGGAACTCGTGCCCGGTGCGCCCGACCTGGAACGCCGCGCCGCCGTCGAGCTCGCGCAGCGACTTCCAGTAGCCGTGGACCGGCGTCGGCGGCAGATCGGTCAGCGGCGGACCTTCGGGTTCGTCGTCGTGGTCGTCGTGGTGGTCGTCGTCGCGATGTCCGGCGCCGGCGTCATGAGCATGCGGATGCTCCGCGGAGGGCGGCCCCAGGACAGGGGGAGCGACGTGGAGATCTTCGTCTTTGGACATCGTGGGTCCTAGCGATGACAGGTCGAGCAGTTGGTGGGAGGGTTGACAGCGTTCTTCTTACGGATGTCTTCACCCTCTCCCGGTTGGGGCTGATAGCCCATCTTCGTGACGTTCTCCGGGTTGCGGAGGAACGGCGCCGGATTGCGGTGGCAGCCCAGGCACCACTCCATCGTGAGCGGCCGGGCCTGAAACACCTTGACCATCTGGTCGATCCGGCCGTGGCACGCCTCGCAGCCGACCGCCGCGTTCACGTGGGCCGCGTGGTTGAAGTACACGTAATCGGGCAGGTCGTGGACCCGCGTCCAGTGCACCGGCTCGTTCTCGGCGAATGCCTGACGGATCGGCAGCAGCAGGTCGGAGTCCTTCTTGACCGTGGAGTGACAGTTCATGCACGTCGCCGCCGGCGGCACGGCGGCCTTGGCGGCGCGCTCGACCGTCGTGTGGCAGTACCGGCAGTCGAGCCCGAGCTCACCGGCGTGCAGCGCGTGGCTGTACGGCACGGGCTGATCGGGCTGATAGCCGATGCGCAGCGCCTCGGGGGTCACGCCGTACGCGACCAGCGCCACTAGGTACACCGGCGCGCCGAGGACCAGGAGGTTGATCCATCGCTTGAGCGTCTCGGTCCACTCAGGAAATATGAAACGCGGCATCAGGGTTCCTGTCTTGGGCGTAGCGGTACGGTGCTCGCGTACGAGAGACCTATGCACCACATGCAGAGCACACCTCGCAAGCGGGCGCGGTGCGTTCTACCAGCGGCGTCTCGTCGCAGACCGGTGCGCGGCGATACGTCCTCGGCGATGCCTGCTCGGCCGCTTGCCATTTCCGCGACAGAATGCCGCAGGAATCGAAACCGTGCGCGACCATGAGACGGACATGACGTTCGCTCGTCCGGTAGGACGTGGCACGCTGCCACAGCGGTGTGGACCGTCCTCGCCATCGCGCTCGTGCTCGCGCTGCTGCTCGTCGCGGTGGTCGCGGTCCGTCCCTGGCGCAAACCGACCGCACCACCGCAATCGGTCACCGAGGCCGGGTCACCGCTCGACGGCGTCGTCCCGATCCCGGGCTCGGTCGAGCGCGGCCCACCGCTCCCGGTCGTGCTCGTCCACGGACTTTTCGGATTCGATCGCATCGGCGTGCCGGGCGCCCGGTTCGATTACTTCCGGGGCATCGCGCGCCACCTCGAGACCCTCGGGTGTCGGGCCCACGCCGTCCGCCTGCCGGCCTCCGCCTCGGTCCCCGAGCGCGCGCGCGAGCTCGTCGCGGCGATCGACGCCCTGCCCCACGAGCGCATCGACCTCATCGCCCACAGCCTCGGCGGCCTCGACGCGCGCTACGCCCTGACTCACCTCGGCCTGTCGCGCCGCGTCCGCTCGCTCGTCACCGTCGGTACCCCGCACCGCGGCACCCCGCTCGCCGATCTCGCGCTCCACGGCCCGCTCGACTGGGCCCGCCGCATCATCCGCGTGCTCGGCGTCCCGCTCGAGGCCCTCGAGTGGCTCGGCACCACCGCGCTCACCCGGTTCAACGCCGACGTCCCCGACGTCCCCGGCGTGCGCTACGCCTGCGTCGTGGGCGGCATGCACCGCGACGACAGCCACGTCCCGCTCGCCCTCGTCCCGGCCCACGCCTACCTGCGCCGCATCGCCGGCCCCAACGACGGCCTGGTGCCGATCTCGTCGCAGTACTGGGGCGAGACCCTCGCCGAGATCGAGGCCGATCACTTCGCCCAGATCGGCTGGCGCGTCGCCATGCGCGGCAGCTTCGACGCCCCCGGCCTCTACGCCTTCATCATCGCGCGCCTCGGCGATGCGCCGCGCGCCCAGGCCGTGGCGGTGGCCGGGTGAAGCTCCTCGCGATCAGCGACCTGCACGTCGGCTTCGCGCCCAACCGCGAGCTCTGGGCCACGCTGCCGCCGCACCCCGACGACTGGCTGATCCTCGCCGGCGACCTCGGCGAGACCGACGACCACCTGCGCTTCGCGCTCGGCATCGCCACCGCGCGCTTTGCCCGCGTGCTCTGGGTCCCCGGCAACCACGAGCTGTGGACCCTGCCCGGCGACCCCGCCGGCCTGCGCGGCGAGGCCCGCTACCGCCGCTGCGTCGCGATCTGCCGCGACCTCGGCGTGCTGACGCCCGAGGATCCGTACGTGATGTGGCCCGGCGACGGCGAGCCGTGCGTCCTGGCGCCCCTGTTCCTGCTCTACGACTACACGTTCCACCCCGACGACGTCGCCAATGCCGACGCCCTCGCCTGGGCGCGCGCCAGCGGCATCGAGTGCACCGACGAGCACCTCCTGCACCCCGATCCGCACGCCTCGCGCGCCGCCTGGTGCCACGCCCGCGTCGCCGCCACCCGCGCCCGGCTCGCCGCCCTCGCCGCCGATCAGCCGACCGTGCTGATCAACCACTTTCCGCTGCGCCGCGAGCTCGCCCGGCTGCCGGCCGTGCCGCGGTTCTCGATCTGGTGCGGCACCACGCAGACCGAGTCCTGGCACCTCGACTACCGCGCCCGCGTCGTGGTCTCGGGCCACCTCCACATCCGCTCGACCCGCTGGCTCGACGGCGTCCGCTTCGAGGAGGTCTCCCTCGGCTATCCCCGCCAGCGCCCCGCCGACCGCGGCCTCGACCACTTCCTGCGCGAGATCTTGCCCGGCCCGCCGGCGCCGGCCGGAGCCCGGTGATGTGGTTGCCTCCGCCCGCCGAGCTCGCCGAGTTCCGGCTCGGCCCCGCCGACGTCCACGTCTGGCGCGTGCCGCTGGTGCAGCCGGCTGCCTCGGTCGCCGCCCTCGCCGCCACGCTCAGCGATGACGAGCGCGCCCGGGCGGCCCGGTTCCACTTCGAGCGCGACCGCACCTCGTACACCATCGCCCGCGGCACGCTGCGCACCCTCCTCGGCCGCTACCTCGCCCACCCGCCCGCGCAGCTCGCCTTCGGCTATCGCGACAAGGGCAAGCCGTACCTGGTCGCCCCCGCCGGCGACCTCGGCTTCAACCTCTCGCACTCCGGGCAACTCGCCCTGCTCGCGTTCTGCCGCGGCCGCGAGCTCGGCGTCGACATCGAGCAGCGCCGGCCGCTGAGCGATCTGCTCTCGCTGGCGCGCACCTCGTTCTCGCCCAACGAGTACGCCGTCTTCTGCCGGCTGCCGCCCGCCGATCACGTCGAGGCATTCTTCGCCTGCTGGAGCCGCAAGGAAGCGTTCATCAAGGCCACCGGCGAGGGCATCTCCCAGCTCGCCGACTTCGACGTCAGCCTCGCCCCCGGCGAACCGGCTCGCCTGCTGCGGGTGCCGGGCGAGCCGCGCTGGCTGCTGCAGGACCTGCCGGCGATCCCGGACTACGCCGCCGCGCTGGTGATCGAAGGCCTCCAGCTGCGCGTCAGCTGCTGGGACTGGCTGCTGGCATAGCGTCGCCACGATTACCGATCTGGTCCGATATTGCCATTGACGGCGATCTTCGAACCGAAGCTCAGGGATCGCGTGGACCGGGGCGATAACTCGTGGTCCGCTCAATCAGGTCGGGGGGCCGGCCAGAGCTGCAGGCTGCCAGGCCGAGCCGAGGGCGTGCGCGCGAGCGGCCGCGTCCCCGTGGCGCTTCGCGATCGCCGCGACGTACTCGGCGCGGACGCGAAGCGCGAGGGCATCCCACTCGAACATGCGCGCCCGATCTCGGGCAGCCGCGCCAAGACGTTCACGCAGCGGAGCGTCCAGCGCGAGCCTTCCGATCGCATCTGCCAGCGCGGCGCTGTCCTGCGGCGGCGCGAAGATGGCCGCATCCCCGGCCGCGTAGCGATAACCCTCGATGTTGGAGCACACGATCGCGCGTCCTGACGCCATCGCTTCGAGCAGCACGATGCCGAACGACTCCATCCCGATCGCGGGAGCGACGAACACATCGCATGCCGCGTAGAGCGATGCAATCTCCTGCTCCGAGGCGATCGCGCCGTGGTAGCACAGGTTCGGCATCTCGATCCGTGGCGCGGTGCCTCCATCGCCGACGATGTCGAGCGTCCACGCGATGCCGCGTGCCGTCAGCCGCGTACAGGCGTCGAGCAGGTATGGCAGGCCCTTGCGGCGATCTCGCCAGTGCCCTACGAACAGCAGCCGCAGCGGCCCGCGACCAGGCAAGGCGTTCGTGCGATCATAGATCGATGTGTCAATCCCGTTCGGGATGATCGCAAGCGGCTTGTCGAACATCTCGCGTGCGAGGCGAGCCGCCGACGGAGAAACCGCGATGCCGCGGTCGTACGACCGGAACGCAATCGCGGACCACAACCGGCGCGCGTACCACAACGGCACCGACTCGTGTTCGGTGAACGCATGAAACGTGCCGACACGCGCCGCGCGTCCCGCCGACCACAACGCCCAGTAGTTGATGGACGGGATCAGGGGCTCGTGGATGTGCACCACGTCGTACTGACGGATGTGGAACAACCTGCGCACGAGATGGGGGCACGCGAACACTCCGATGTGGTTCTCGGAGCCGTTGCTGCTGACGTTGACGACGCCGCGTACCACGTGCACGTGTGGAAGCATGATGGGCTTGCGGCTCGGGCCGAGGATGTCGACCTCGTCGCCAAGGCAGCGCAGCGACGCGGCCAGCCGTATACCATGGCGCTTCACGCCGCCCTCCTCGGCGAGATCGTAGGGGATCACGATACAGATCCGCATCACGCCACGAGGTCGACCGAAGCTGTTGCCGCGAGCCACTCGACGCACGCGTGCGCGATCTTCTCGCCAGCGCGGCCATCGCCATAGAGTTCGGGTACAGCGCGCGCGAACCGAGGCCACGCGCGGAAGATCTCGGCAGATTTCTCGAGGATCGCTGCGGTCTCGATGTGCGCGAGCAGGCTGACGCCGGCCTCGATCGTCTCGACGCGCTCGGTGTGGTTGCGGACGACGACGCACGGTGTACCAACGATCGCAGCTTCTTCCTGCACGCCACCCGAGTCGGTGACAACGAGCCGCGCGGCCGCGAGCCTCGCGAGAAACTGCGCGTGATCGACGGGCTCCGTGATCGTGACGCTCGCTGGAAACGTGAACTTTGCCTCGGCAACCTTCGCGCGTGTCCGCGGGTGGACCGGCCACATCACGGCGTGCGCGCAAGCAAGCTGCTCGATCGCGCTGAGCACTGCAGCAAGGCGACACCGATCGTCAACGGTTTCCTGGCGATGAAGCGTCACCAGGATGCCCGCACGCTCGGCCGACTGTGGCGGCGCGTGCTCTCGCAATGCGTCGAGCACCGTATTGCCGGTATGGATCACGTGCCCATTGACGTGCTCGCGCGCGAGATTCGCCACCGCGAGTGGCGTCGGCGCGAACAGCAGGTCGGCCAGGGCATCCGCACAGATCCGATGCTCCTCCTCGGGAAGCTCGCGCGAGAACGCCCGCAACCCAGCCTCGACGTGCCCAAACCCGCAATGGGTCTTGCGCGCCGCGAACGCCGCCGCGACCACCGTCGTCGTATCACCGACCGCGAGCACGAGCCGCGGTCGGAGCTCGGTGAACAGCTCACCGAGCCCCGCGGTGATCGCGACAAAGCTGCCGAGCAGGTCGTGCGTTGCGGGCGCGAGCTGGTGATCAGCGGTGAGGTCGAAGCCGGAAAGGAACGCACCCATCATTTGCCAGTCGCTATGCTGGCCGGTCGCAATCACGCGATTCGCGATCTGCCGCCGCCGGAGCGCGGCAATGATCGGTGCCATCTTGATGGCCTCGGGACGCGTCCCGATCACGCACGCGATCACCGCCGCGCCTCGATCGCTGCGGCGAAGCGCTCGGCAACCCAGATGTTGCCCGCCTGTGTGAGGTGGATCCCGTCACAGAAGTACTCCGGCGGTAGTCCGGTCAGATCAACGAGCGCGAGCCCGCGCTGTGTCGTGATCGTGCGATACGCGTCGTTGAGCTTCGCGATCGCGTCGTTCATCGTCCACGGCTCGCGTGGCGCACCGAATCCACGCTTACCCGGCAGCGTCGCGAGATACACGAAGCGGCCCAGCGCACGGCACTGATCGAGCACGGCCTCGCACGCGATCAAGCTCTGCTCTATGCTGCGATCTCGCCACGCGTCGTTGGTACCCATCCACAAGCACACCTCGCCGGCTTCGGGCAGCGACAGGAGCTCGCGGTAGTTGCGCCGCCACAGCTCGGCCCAGCACTCGCCGGGCACACCGAAGTTGACGGTGGCCCAAGTCTGGCGATACTTCTGCGACAGCAGGCGGCCCAGATAGAGCGGATAACTCATGCCGTCCGGATCGCGCGAGCCAAATGTCAGCGAGTCACCCTGGCACGCGATCACGCCGTACACGCTCGACCGACGAGCACCGGGTTGGTCCATGGGACTTTCCACGGTGCAACCTTGTCCACAGTCGTTGGCACTGTCTCTTGCGACTTCATTAAGACCCATCGAGAAATTCGTGTACACGACCCGCAAGACCGTCTGGATCACGGGCACCGAGGACGGTGACGCGTGCGCGATTGGCGGGGAGGCAGTTACTGGCAGCGCTGGACCACGATATGGCGTGGACATGAACGCCAGATGAAATCGAGCGAGTGTGCAAGCAAGGGCCGGAAGCCGCGGCGCGCTGTGCGCCCTGCACCGCCGCGAGGTGCAGGTGCGGGAGGTCCTGCGCACACGAAGTCGGGGGTTGCACAAGCGTGGCACCGACGCGTTGGACGGCTTCCGAGTAGTTCGCGTTGGGCACGCGCGTTGCAATCGAGCTCTAACCGCGATGCAGCAAGATTCCAAGAACAACGTCGTGGAACAACGGACGGGCAAGGTTCCGGAGCCCACGCTCACGTTCTGGTTGATCAAGATCGCCGCGACCACGCTGGGCGAGACCGGCGGCGACGCGGTCACGATGTCGATGAACCTCGGCTATCTCGCCGGCACCGCCATCTTCGCGGCGCTCTTTGTCCTCGCGGTGACGGCGCAGATCCGCGCGAAGCGGTTTCATCCGTTCTTGTTCTGGGCGGTGATCGTCGCGACCACGACGGCCGGCACCACGCTGGCCGACTTCTTGGACCGCTCTCTGGGCATTGGCTACATCGGCGGCTCCGCGATCCTGCTTGCGCTGCTTCTAGGAACCATCGCTCTCTGGCACCGATCATGCGGTTCCGTTTCTCTTGCCTCGATCACATCTCGAAAGGCCGAGGCCTTCTACTGGGCGACGATCATGTTCTCTCAGACGCTAGGTACCGCGCTCGGCGATTGGATCGCGGATAGCAATACCGGACTTGGACTTGGCTATGAGGGGGGAGCGCTCGTGTTCGCCGCGGGCCTTGCAATTGCCGCCGTGGCCTACTTCCGGACGAAGGTGTCGCGCACCTTGCTGTTCTGGGCCGCATTCGTCCTCACCCGACCGTTGGGCGCGATGATTGGCGATTTGCTCGACAAGCCGCGTGCCAATGGGGGGCTCGAGTTGAGCCGCTACAGCGCCTCCGCCGTGCTTGCAGCACTCATCATCATTGGTGTCGCCTGCTTGCCGCAGAAGGCCGAGGGGTCAAGCCCCAGATTCATCGGCGTGAAGCCGCATCGCTCGTAACTCTTGATACAACGACCACGCCGCTCGTGTGCTCCGACAGGATCCAGCACCGACGACCTCCCCGCCGGTCGATACAGACGCGAACCGTTGCAGCCACCAACGGCGCGTCCGGACCTCGGACACGAACGCACGCCGAAGTATTCCTCGGTACGGTGCAGGCCCAGAGCATCCTCACCGGGCGGGCCGCCGGGCCGGCGAGCTCAGCGG
>DASWRS010000173.1:0-26366 GCA_036403075.1 Kofleriaceae bacterium | reverse complement strand
CTGATCAGCGGCGGCCTCGACCCGCTGGTCACCCGCGAGTTCGGCACCCCGGAGTCGCGGATGACCAGCCTCGCCGGCCGGCTCGAGGGGATCCCGGCGATCGTCGCGGTCGCCAAGCAGCGCCTCGGCCACGCCGCGCGGATCTTCACCGAGACGGCGATCCAGCAGAACAAGGGCCTGATCGCGCTGGTCGAGCATCAGCTGCCGGCCAAGTTCGCCCAGGCCGCCGCGCAGAAGGATCGGCTCACGGCGGCCGCCGCCCGCGCGGGCGCGGCGCTCGAGGACCTCCAAGGCTTCCTCGAGAACGACCTGCTGGCCCGCTCGGACGGCTCGTTCCGGCTCGGCCGCCCGCTGTTCACCAAGAAGCTCGCGTTCGCGCTCGGCGAGGACGTCGACATCGACGCCGTCGCCGCCGCCGCCCGCGCCCTGCTGGTCCAGACCCAGGCCGAGATGGTCGACACCGCCCGGCAGATCTGGGCCGAAGATAAGCTCGGCAAGCTGCCCCGGCTCGATACCGCCGAGCACAAGAAGGCGTTCGTCAAGCAGGTCCTCGATCACGTCGCCAGGGACCGCCCGACCAACCAGACGATCCTGGCCGACGCCAAGACGTGGCTCGACAAGGCGACCGCGTTCGTCCGCGACCAGAATCTGGTCCGCGTCCCCGACGAGCCGGTCGCCGTGATCGAGATGCCCGAGTACAAGCGCGGCGTCGCCGTGGCGTACTGCGACTCGTCGGGCGCGCTCGAGGCCACGCCCCAGACGTTCTTTGCGATCGCGCCGACGCCGTCGGACTGGCCCCGGCCGCGCGTCGAGTCGTTCTACCGCGAGTACAACCAGGCGATGCTCGCCGAGCTGACGATCCACGAGGCGATGCCGGGCCACTACCTCCAGCTGATGCACAATAACCAGTTCCCGTCCAAGCTCCGCGCCGTGTTCAGCAACGGGCCGTTCGTCGAGGGCTGGGCGGTCTACGCCGAGTGGCTCATGGCCGAGCACGGCTTCGGCGGCCCGCGGGTCAAGCTCCAGCGCCAGAAGATGATGCTGCGCACCGCCGCCAACGCGATCCTCGATCACGACATCCACACCGGCGACATGGACGAGAAGGCCGCCCTGGCCCTGATGAAGGACGAGGCGTTCCAGGAGGACGGCGAGGCGGTCGGCAAGTGGAAGCGCGCCCGGCTATCGAGCGCCCAGCTCACGACCTACTTCTTCGGCTTCACCGAGCTGCTCAAGCTCCGCCGCGCCGCCCAGAGCCAGCCCGGGTTCTCCGAGCGCGCGTACCACGACCGCCTGCTGTCCTGGGGATCCCCCGCGATGAAGTACGTCCGCCAGCTCGTCGCGTCGCACTAGCGCGGAGCTACTTTGGCCGCCGCGCCCGGGGCAGGATCCGGCACACCGTGCCGGGCTGCAGGTCGGCCGGAGGGTTCACCAGGTCGGCGTCGGCGATGATCATCTGGGCGACGGCGTCGAGCTCGGGCGAGACGTGGCCGACGGTGGCGGTGAGCAGGCCGGGGCGGCGGTCGACGCTGACGTCGACGGTGTCGCCCGGCGTGACGCTGCCGATCTGATCGGCGGGGATGGCGAACTTGACGAACACGCCGCCGGAGATCAGCCGGATCACCGGGTGGCCCTCCTCGATGCGCGCGCCGTCCTGCGGGTAGATCAGCGCGACGCTGCCGGCGATCGGCGCGACCAGGGTCATCTCGGCGAGGTGGGCCTGGAGCTGGGCGATCCGGGTGGCGCGCTCCTCGGCGGTGGCGCGGGCCACGCTGATCGCGGCGGTCGCCTTGTCGACGGCCTGGCGCGCGGTCGACAGATCGGCGCGCGAGCCGACGCCGGAGGCCTCGGCGGCGTTCTCGCGCGCCAGCACGGTCTCGGCGCCGCGCTTGTCGACCTCGGCCTGGAGGATCGCGGCCTGCGCGGTGTGCTGCTGGGCGCGCGCGGCGTCGAGCTCCTGGCGCAGCTGGCGGTCGTCGAGCCGGGCGAGGACCTGATCCCGGGCGACGGTGTCGCCGAGCTTGACCGCGAGGTGGACGCTCGCGCTGGTGTACGGCGCCATGACGTCCGCGGACTGCTTGGGGGCGAGGGTGGCGATGAAGCCCGGCTTGTCTTCGGCGCGCTCGTCGGCGATCGCCGGGCGCGGCGCGAACGCCTCGAGCGGCTCGGCGGCCTCGTCGGTGTCGCCCGCGGTGGCGCGGCAGCCCGCCGTGGTCGCGGCGGCGACGGCGGCGGCGAGGACGATCCGGGCAACCGGGGACCGGATCATGCGACGCCTCGCGGCGACGACTCGCTCTGGAGCTGGGCGGCGACCAGCCGGCTGTAGTGCTCGCCGCGCGACAGCAGCTCCTGGTGGGTGCCGAACTCGACGATCTCCCCGGCGTCCATGACCAGGATCTGGTCGGCGTTGACGATCGTGCTCAGCCGGTGGGCCAGGACGATGCGGGTGCAGCGCAGGTCCTCGAGGTTTCTGATCACGCGGCGCTCGGTCTCGCCGTCGAGCGCGCTGGTCGCCTCGTCGAGGATCAGCAGCGCAGGCTTGTGGACCAGGGCGCGGGCGATCGCGACTCGCTGGCGCTGGCCGCCGGACATCGACGCGCCGCCGTCGTTGAGGATCGTGTCGTAGCCCATCGGCATCGCGCGGATGTCCTCGTCGACCACGGCGCGGCGGGCGGCGTCGACGATCTGCTCGAAGCCCGCCGTGGGATCGCTGAGCGCGATCGCGTTGCGGATCGAGCCGGCGAACAGCGACGGCGACTGGAACACGATGCCGATCTGGCGGCGCAGCGACTTGAGCTCGAGCCGGGCGAGGTCGTGGCCGTCGAACAGGATGCGGCCCTCGGTCGGCTGGTACAGGCCCGCGATCATGCGCGCGAGGGTCGACTTGCCGCAGCCCGAGCGGCCGACGATCGCCACCGTCGAGCCGGCGCGGATGTCGACCGAGACGTCGCGGACCACGAACGGCAGGTTGTCGCCGTAGCGGAACGACACGTTGTGGATGCTGACCCGGCCGGTGAGCCGCGGTGCCCGCGCGACCTCCTGCCCGCTCTGCTCGGGCAAGGTGCGCAGCACGTCGTCGATCCGGTCCATGTAGCTGCCGAGCAGCTGGAGCTGCAGCGCGCTCGAGATCATCGCCGACAGGGGAGACAGAAGGCCGATCGCGAGCGCGTTGATCGCGAGCATCTGGCCCAGGCTGATCGATCCGGACATGACCTCGAGCGCCCCGATCACGAGGATCGTGAGCGGCGACCCGGTGGTGAGCAGGCTGCTGATCGCGTCGACCACCGCGGTGAGCCGGCCGCGGTCGAGCGCGACGTTGAGCTCGTCGACGTAGAGGTTGGACCAGCGCTCGACGGCGCGCGGCTCGGCGGCGGCGGCCTTGAGGGTCTCCATGCCGCGCAGCATCTCGACCAGGTAGGACTGCGAGCGCGCCTGGGCCTCGAGCGAGCGCGCCATCATCTCGCGGTAGCCGCGCCGGGCGACGTAGAACACGCTGATCTGGACCAGGCCGAGCCCGACGACGATCACGCCCATCACCGGCGCGAGCACCACGATCAGCACGGCGTAGCCGACCACGAGCAGGCCGTCGAGCAGCGCCGACAGCGTGTTGCTGGTCAGGAGCTCGCGCACGGTGGCGTTGTTGTTGACCCGCATCATCAGATCGCCGGCGGACCGGCGCTGGAAGAAGTCGAACGGCAGGCGGGTCAGGTAATCGACGAACCCCAGGGTCAGCCGGGTATCGAGGTTGGTGCGCAGCTGGAGCAGCAGGTGCGAGCGCACCAGGGTCGAGATCATCTGGAACACGAGCAGGACGGCGAGGCCGATCGCGACCACGAGCAGCAGGCTGTGGTCGCCGCGTGGCACGACGCGGTCGACGATCACGGCGGTGACCAGCGGCAGCGCGAGCGCGAACACCCGGAGCAGGACCGAGGTGACCACGACCCGCGACAGGATGTGGCGCTGGCCCGACAGCTGGCCCAGGTACCAGCCGAGCCGGCCGCGGCCGCGGCGCCGGGGCTCGAATGAATCGGACGGCTCGAACACCAGCACGACGCCGGTGAACAGCTTGCCGAACTGATCGCGGGTGATGACGCGCGGGCCACCGCCCGGATCGACGATCTGGATCCCCTTCTTGACGATGCGCTCGAACACGACGAAGTGGTTGAAGTCCCAGTGCAGGATCGTGCCGGGCGGCAGGTACTGGAGGTCGTCGAGATCGGGCACGCTGAGCGCGCGGCAGCGCAGGCCGTACCACTCCGCGGCGCGCACGATCGACGCGGCGTTGACGCCGTCGCGCGCGCTGCCGCCGGCGGCCTCGCGGACCTCGTCGAGGCTGACGTCGCGGCCGAGGTGGCCGAGCACCATGGCGAGGCAGGCGGCGCCGCAGTCGGTGACCTCGAGCTGCTGGACGTAGGGGATCTTGCGGCCCCGGCGCTGGTGGGCGAGCTTCTTCAGCGACGGGAACAGCTCGGTCGCGGCGACGCCCTCGGCGTCGGCTTGGGCGTCGGCCCGGCCGTCGGCGTCGGCCCGGCCATCGGTCGCCGTCGGGCCCTCGGCGTCGGCCGGCGGGGCGCCGGGTGGCCGGTTGGCCGCGCCGGTAGACGGCTCGGGACTCCGATCGGCGGCCATCTAGTGCCACTCCGGGAGCATGCTGCGCAACAGCGATCTCGACTGCATCCGGACCTCGGCGAGGCCGAGCATGCCGTCGTGGAGCTGGAAGGTCTCGCCGTCGGCCTCGAACGTCGGCGATGCCAGCCGGGCCTCGACGACCACCACCGTGCCGGCGATCGGCACGCTGTCGCCGAACCGGGCGCCGAGGAACCGCGCGCGGGCCTCGGCGGCGCCGAGCACCTCGGAGATCGCGCGGACCTCGCTCTCGAGGTGGGCGCCGCGGTAACCGGGCAGGGTGAGGCGCAGCGGCTGGTGGGCGCGCAGCCGCGGCCGCTCGCCGCCGGGCAAGAACGCGATCACCGTGAGCCCCTCCGCGCCCGGGTCCTGGGCGATCGACATGACCACGCTGCCGGGCTCGACGCGCTGGCCGTTGCGGACCAGGACCTCCGTGACCACGCCGGCGTGGGGCGCGCGGATCGTGCGCGACTCGACGCCGAGCCGCGCGCTGTCGCGCTGCGAGCGGATCTGGCCGAGTGCCTGCTTGACCGCGGGGTCGGCGGGCGACTGGAGATAGGCGACGAGCTTGCTCTCGAACTCGGTCTCGAGCGTGTGGAGCTGGCCGACCTGCTCGGCGTCGTGCAGCCGCGCGAGCACCTGGCCGCGCGCGACCTTCTGGCCGCGCACGACCTCGAGCGCCGAGATCGTGCCGGCCTCGTGGGCGATCAGCTCGCTGCGGCCGGTGACCTGCACGACCGCGGCGCCCTCGGCGTACTGGTGGACGTGCGCGAGCGCGGCGTAGAGCACCGCGGCGGCGAGCGAGGCGAGCACGAGCCAGTACGCCGCGCGGACCCAGCCGGGGTGGACCCGGACCACGTCGCCGCGCTGGCCGCGCCGCATGAAGTACTGGATCGCCTGCTGGCGGAACACGTCCGACGGGCCGCGATCGAGCCGGTCGCCGAGGATCTGGTCGGCCTCGACCCGCATCGACAGCTGCAGCAGGTACGGCGCCCACGCCGCCGCCAGGGCCTCGAGCTTGTCGAGGTCGCCGCGGACGAACGGCGGCGCGGCCTCGTCGCGCACCGCGATCAGCACGGCGTGGACGTGGCCGTCGGGGCCGGCGACCGGCTGGATCGCGAGGCGCTCGCGGCCGGTGCCATCGGGGTCGTCGATCTCGGCCCGGTACAGCGCATCGGCCGCGGCGTGCGGCACGATCACGCCGGCGACCGCGCGCACCGCGAACCCGGCGAGCCCCGACGACGCGGGCGACTCGGCGGCGTCGGTCTCGGCGTCCTCGGCGCCCGACCACACCCGGCCGGTGTCCTCGTCGCAGTACAGGCAGCGCGCGCGGTCGGCGCCGACCAGCGCCATCACCGCGGCGATCGCGGCGCGCGCGGCGGCGTCGGGCTCGGTCTCGGCGCCGATCACGCGGGCGTGCTCGCCGACGAGCTCGGCCAGCGCCGGATCGGGATCGCGCGGCGGCAGCGGCGGCAGCCGGGCGGCGGCGGCCGCGACGAGCTCGCCGACCCGCTTGGGATCCATGCCGCGGACCAGGCGGTAGAACACCGGGATCTCGTGATCGTCGACCTCGGGCGTCTCGCCGGCGGGATCGGCGAGCAGGAACGCGATCGGCGCGACCGACGGCGGCGAGGCCCGGCGCTCGGACGTCAGGTACGGCGCGGCGCGGGCGAGCAGCTCCTCGCCGGGCATGTCGGCGAGCTGCCGGCCGATGATCACGATCCGGGTCTCGCCGGCGGCGATCCGCTCGAGCGCCGCGGCGCCGGTGTCGACCTCGTCCAGGCCGTAGCGCCCGGCGACCACGCTGCGCAGCCAGACGCGGGCGTCCGGATCGGCATCGGCGAGCAGGAGCTGGTCGGCTCCGAGCACGACAGCCGCCCGCAGCTGCGTGATTTCGTCCCGCGCATGTGGCAAAGCACGCCGAGTCTAGCAAATGCGCTCGTCAACTGGCGATGCGCATCGAGGGCAGGGACAATCTATGCCATGGGTAGTGTGATCCGCGGGGCGGTCGTCCGTGTCCCGCTCGTCGTATTGGTCCTGGTCCTGGCGCCCGGGCGCGCCGCGCATGCGCAGCCCGGCGAGCTCCCCGAGCTCCGGCTGGCCGATGTCATCACGATCGCGGTGCGCCAGAGCCCCGAGCTCGCGCGCGCGCGGCTCGACGTCGACGCCGCGCGGGCGCAGCTGACCCGGGCCCAGGGTATCGAGGACACGCACGTCGGCGTCAACGCCCAGGTCGACGTCATCCTCGCCGGGCCCGACGATCCGAGCGGCGATTCCGAGCGCGAGACCGCCAGCGTGACGGCGAGCCGGGCGCTGCCGACCGGCGGCACGCTGACCGTCGCGGCCACCGGCGAGCGCAACAAGGTCGCCGGGGTCCAGATCCTCCCGAACGGCTCGCCCCAGGCGACGGTGGTCAAGCGCTACGCCGCGGGGCTCAGCCTGGGGCTGATCCAGCCGCTGCTCCGCGGCGCGGGATCCGACGCGTTCCTGGCGCCGATCCGCCAGGCCGAGCGCCAGCGCGACGCGGCGGCGCTGACCAGCGAGGCCCGCGCCCGCGATCTGCTGGTCTCGCTGTCCCAGTCCTACTGGCAGGCGGCGTTCGCGTGGCGCCAGCTCGAGGTCCGCCGGGTGTCGCTCGATCTGGCGCAGAGGCAGCTCGCATACACCGAGGGGGCGATCCGCGCCGAGAAGGTCCCGCGCAGCGAGCTCCTGGCGGTGCAGCAGGCGATCGCGACCCGCAAGCAGGACATCCTCGCCGGTGAGCAGGAGCTCTACGAGCGCTCGCTCGCGCTGCGCCAGCTCGCCGGCCTCGAGATCGGCCCCGATGCGATCGCGGTCCGGACCGAGGCGCTGCCCGGCAAGATCGACGCGGCCGACCCCGAGGTCGATGCGGTGGTGCGCGATGCCTATGCGCACAGCGCCGAGCTCGCCGCGCTCGAGGCCACGCGGCGCGCCGCCGAGATCGCCGCCGCCGCCGCCGACAACGCCGCCCGGTCGCGGCTCGATCTCAGCGTCGCCGCGGGCCCGGTCGGCGCGGACGCCACGGCCGCCGATGCGCTCTCGAGCTTGATCCGGCGCCCCGGGTTCGAGATCGTCGCCGGGCTGACCGGCGATCACGCGATCGAGCACCGCGCCGAGTCCGGCAGCCAGGCCGCGGCGCGCACCGCGCTGTTCACCGCCAAGCTCGCCGAGCGCGACGCGCGGGCCCGGCTCGCGGTCCGCGCCACGCGGGCGGTCCAGCGCGCCCGCGCCGCGCTCGCCAGCGTCGCGCTCGGCGACCAGGCGATCGGCCTGGCCGAGCAGAACGTCGCCGCCGAGCAGAAGCGGTTCGAGCTCGGCAAGTCGACCAACTTCGACGTGCTGCGCCGCCAGGACGAGCTCGAGCAGGCCCGGCTGCGCCAGGCCGCGTCGGTCGGCGACTACCTCGCCGCGCGTGCCGACCTCGACGGCATGAGCGGCGCGATCCTGTCGCGCTATCACATCGTCATGCCGTGACCGTCATCGCGTGACCCTCACGGCTTGCGCGGCCGGGCGCGGGCGACCTGGGACTCATAGAGCCGCGCGAGCAGGTCGTAGAGCACGACCTCGTGGGCGCGCTGCGCCGAGCGGATCAGCCGGTTGACGTGCATGTGGACGTAGCTGCCCGCGAGCTCGGCGACCGACATCGTCAGGGCGCCGCGCTGCTCGGCGGCGCGGAGCTCGGCGACGATCGGGGCGTTGTCCGCCGAGCGCTCGGCGAGCCGCTCGAGCCCGGGCGACAGGTCGCTGTCGGCGTCGCGCGCGCGGTCGAGCAGGGCGTCGAGCGCAGCGCGCTCCTGGCGGTAGCGATCGCCCAGGCCGCGCTGGAACATCACCGAGCTGTCGACCCGGTGCTCGCGGGCGAACCCGTCGCGCGCGCGGCGCATGATCGCGAGCCGGCCGGCGAGATCGAAGCCGAGGTCGTCGAGCAGCTGATCGATGCCGCGCAGCGCGAGCCGCCAGCGCGCGTCGTTGCCGGCGTCGCCCGCCAGCATGCCGAGGATGTCGATCACGCAGTCGCTGTCGGCGCAGAACAGCCGCTCGGCGAGCTCGACGCCGACCGGGCCACCGTAGCGCTCGACCTCGCGCTCGTAGGTGTCGAGCTGCAGCTTCCACATCCGGCCGTCGTCGAGCATGGCCTGGGTGTGGTCGGCGAGCCGCGGCATCAGCTCGCCGTACAGCCACGCCGGCTCGCCGCGGACGCGGAGCCGGACGTGCCACTGCGGATCGGCGTAGCGCAGGAAGAACCACGCCGGCAGGTCCTTGGTCACCGGCGCGACCGCCTCCGTCAAGATCTGGTCCGACGTCGCGTGGCCGGCGTAGAGCTTGGCGTACAGCCACTCCGAGCCGGGCGCGAACCGCCGCTTGATCGGACCGGCGGTGCGCTGCAGCGGCGCCGTCGCTGCCGGCGCGGATGCTGCCGGCGCGGGCTTGGCGTCGGTCTTGGCCTCGGTCTTGGCTTCGGTCTTGGCTTCGGTCTTGG
Source organism: Kofleriaceae bacterium (assembly GCA_036403075.1). Lineage (GTDB taxonomy): Bacteria > Myxococcota_A > Polyangia > Haliangiales > Haliangiaceae > JABFXX01. The sequence continues at coordinate 17,242 of DASWRS010000173.1, read as the reverse complement.
CTTCGGTCTTGGCGTTGGTCTTGGCCTCGGGCTTCGCGGGCGCCGGGACCCGCACGAACGGCACGACGATCTCGCTGGTGTACCGGCCGTCCGGGCCGCGGACGGGGAGGTCCTCGGGCGCCGGCCACAGCTCGGTCAAGGTCACGCCCGGCCGCGCCTTGACCAGGTGGGCGAAGCTGTCGACCGCGAGCACGTTGTCGAGATCGACCGGCAGCACGTTGTCGCCGTCCTCGACGCAGACCCAGCGCGGCAGCCGGGCCGCGGCGCGCAGCCGGTGCAGCGCGGCGAGCCGGTCGGCGCCGGTCTTGCCGGTGATCGGCTCGAGCTCGGGCTTGCGCAGCGTCCACGATGCCTCGCGCAGCACCACGCGGCCGAGCCGGATCCGCGGCACGAACGGCAGCGTCGCCAGCGGGCCGAGCGAAAACACCAGGGGCCGGAGGTCCTGGCTCTGGAGCGACGCGAGGAAGCGATAGGTCCCGAGCGCGCCATTGACGAAGTTGTGGGCGTTGGTCAGCCGCGGCACGATCTCGCGGCCGAGCGACCGCGACCGCAACACGATCCGGCCGTCGCGCACCGACACCAGCAGATCGGTGATCGGGATCTGACGATCGGCCGGCGCCCCGGAGCGCCCGAGGTAGACGATCTCGCGGCCGCGCAGCACCGGGCGGGCCGAGATGTTGGCGAGCCGGCCGTCGGCGAGGTGCACGACCTCGGCGAACACGACCTCGGGGCGGAGCGCCTCCTCGGCCGCGAGGTTGGCCGCGACGATGTCGTGCATCGCGCGATCGCTGTGGCAGAACCGGCCGAGCAGCGTCGCGCCGGGCGGGCCGCCGAGCGAGCCGAGCAGGATGCGGAGCTCGCCGTCGGGGGCGATCGCCAGCGTCAACATCGCCTGGAACGCGTCCGGCGGCGGCACCGGCTGCTCGGCCGCCTCCATCGCGGTCAGGTCGGCGTCGTCGAGCACGATCTCGCGGTCCCCGGCGGCCGCCGCGGCGGCGATCCGGCGCGCGAGCCAGCTGGTCCGCGCGCTCCACGGCACGGTGTCCTCGGCCGGCGCGCCCGGGAACGCCAGGCCATCGAGCAGCGGCGACGCCGCCGCGGACGGCGACTGCGACGCGGCGAACCCGATCCCCGATTCCTCGTCGAGGACCTCGGCCAGCGGCAGCTCGCGGGTCTCGTAGCGCTCGACGAACGCGTCGCGGAACCGCGACAGCTCGTCGGCCCCGCGCGCGCGGGCGAGCCGGCCCAGGATCGCGATCGCACGCGCGACCTCGTCGAGCACGTCGCGGCCGAGCTCGACCCTCGCCCCGGCGGGCACCAGGTTGACCTGGAACAGCCGGTGGATCTGCGGCGCGGCGGGCAGCGGCACGAGCGCCTCGGCGGCGCTGCGGTAGCGCGCGGGCGGGTTGCCGATCGCGCGATCCAGCTCGCCGAGCGCGCCCCGGATCGAGCGCAGCGCGGCCGCGGCGGCGCCGGCCGTGGCGACCTCGGCGATCGCATCGAGCTGCGCGATCACGTCGTCGACCGCCTCGGGCCCGGTCACCGGCGGTGCGAGGTCGGCCACCAGCACCTGGCTGGCGATCAGCTCGTCGATGAATCCGTCGGCCTCCTCGCGGCTGACCTCGGGGTCGGCGTCGCACAGCGCGGCGCTGAGCTCGCCGGGCAGCGCGCCGCGCCGCGCCCGCTCGAGCGTGGCGATCAGGTAGTCGGTCGGCTCGAGGCTGACCAGCGAGTAGCTGCGGCTCTCGCCCTCGCGCCGCATCGCGTAGCGCAGCCGGCCGGCGACCTGGCACAGGCTCGAGTTGGGATGGAACGGCAGGCGCTGGCGCACCGCCGGATCGCCGAGCAGCGCGTCGGTCAGGTTGGACAGGTAGTCGCCGTCGATCCGGCTGTAGCGGCGATAGCCATCGCGCGCGGCGAGCTCGAGGTGCGTCGCCTCGCCCAGCGTCCCGATCGTGTTGCCGGCGAACAGCCCGAACGGCGTCGGCCGCGTCGTCATCCGCGACACGTAGCGGACCAGGCTGCGCTCGGTCTTCTGTCCGGCCTCGCCGGTCGGATCGGCGAGCCAGCCGTCGATGCTGGCCTCCAGCACCGGCGACGCCACGAAGATCGCCTCGCGGACCTCGGGCCGCGCGACCAGCGCCGCGAGCCGGGCGCGCAGCACCTGCCGGTCGGCGGCGATCGCCCCGGCCAGCCGCTCGGGATCGCCCTGGGCCGCCGGCACCGCGAGCCCGTCGCCCCAGCGCTCGAGCTCGTCTCGCGACAACAGCGGCGTTCGCAGGACGAAGCCTCCCGTGGGCCGATGCGACGGCGGCGTGGCTCGCTGACTCCCCTTGGCCATGCGCGGATCACTGTAGCCGAACCGTGCCCGGCGGCGCCCTCCGCAGCCGGCGAACCGGCCTCCTGCCGCAGCGAAGCGGCTTTTTGCCGGCCTAGCGCTTGCGGCTGCGGAGCTTCTTGCCGCTGCCGGCCTTCTTGCCGGCGGCGGGCATCTGCACGCCGAGCTCGCCGAGGTCGAGCGTGCCGGCCGCGACCTGGCTGCCGCGCTTGGTGACCATGATCGTCGGGTACTCGCCACGCGAGGCTTCGATCAGGCCGACGCCCTCGAGCGAGCGCAACAGGTCGAGCGCCGCGCGCTCGCGCCAGCCGCGCAGGCAGCCGCGCTCCGGCAGGTCGTCGAACCGCGGATCGTCCTCGGTGCCGACCGCGAGCTTGACGACCCGCATCCGGCCGAACCGGCCGTGCAGCGCGCCGACCAGCGACAACAGATTTCGGATCGCGGTGAGCTCGGCCGGCGACAGCACCATGCCCGACGGCCGGCCGTGCGCGATCGCCTCGCAGGTATCGCACGCGCCGCACCGCCGGTCGCGATCGTTCCAGTCCTGGTCGCCGAAGTACTCGAGCACGAACTGGCGGCGGCACCGCGGGTAGTACGCGTACTCGAGCATCGTGCGCAGCTTGCTGCGCTCGACCTCGGCGCGGCGCGACAGCGACTCGACGTCGAGCGGCGGATAGACCCCCGGCTCGGGTCGCACCGCCATGAGCTTCTCGTCGTCGCGCCGCAGCATGCCGTGGCGCTCGAGGATCCGCAGCGCGCCGCTCATGATCGCGCCGTTGACGTCCCCGCCCAAAGCGTTGCGCAGCCGGGCCTCGAGCTCGTCGTCGTACGGCGTCAGCCGGCCGAGCTGCGGCTGGTCGCGCAGCAGCTTCCACACGCCGCGCAGCACCTCCGCCGGCGGGTACGACGCGTCGATCAGGAACTCCTGCAGCTTGATGTCGCTGTGGTTGAACAGCAGCACGCAGCGCGTCGGCTTGCCATCGCGCCCGCCGCGGCCAGCCTCCTGGTAGTAGGCCTCGGCGCTCCTCGGGATGTCGGCGTGCACCACCAGCCGGATGTCCGCCTTGTCGATCCCCATCCCGAACGCGTTGGTCGCGACGATCGCGTCGAGCTTGCCGGCCATGAACACGTCCTGGGCGCGCTCGCGGACGTCGCCGTCGAGCCCGGCGTGGTAGACCCGCGCGCGCATCCCGGCGAGCTTGAGCGCGGACGCGTACTTCTCGGCGTTCTTGCGCGTCGCCGCGTAGACCAGCGCGACCCCGCCATCGCGGGTCCGGATCCGCTCGACCACCGTGTCGACCTTCTCGTCGCCGCCGCCGACCCGCTCGACCGCGTAGTGCAGGTTGGGCCGGTCGAAGCCGCGGACGTGCAGCGCGGGGTCGGCGAACTCGAGCTGGTGCGCGATGTCGCGCCGGACCTCCGGCGTCGCGGTGGCGGTGAACGCCGCGATCCGGGGCACGCCGAGCAGCCGCACCGCCTCGCCGAGCCGGCGATATTCCGGCCGGAAGTCGTGGCCCCACTCCGAGATGCAGTGGGCCTCGTCGATCGCGACCAGGCCGAGCCGGCCGGCCGTCGCCCGCAGCGCGTCCACGAACCGCGGGCTGCGGAACCGCTCCGGCGCGACGTAGATCAGCGTGTAGATCCCCGCCCGGATGCCCTCGATGATCTCGCGCTGCTCGTCCGCGCCGGCCGCCGAGGTCAACGCCACCGCCGGGATGCCCAGCACGCGGAGCGCATCGACCTGGTCCTTCATCAGCGCGATCAGCGGCGAGATCACCAGCGTGACGTGGCCGCGCTCCGACAGCACCACCGCAGGCAGCTGATAGCACAGCGATTTCCCGGCCCCGGTGGGCATCACGGCGACGACCGGGCGACCCGACAGGATGTCGCGGATCACGTCGGCCTGACCGGGTCTCAGCGAGCTGTGCCCGAACACGCCGAGTGCGCGCGACAGCACATCCGGCGCGCCGCCGGTCGCCTGCACGGGGATCGAGCTCTCCAGCACGGCGCGGACCCTAGCAGAGCCATCTGACATTCGAAACCATCGAGATCATGTCCGAAATTCGGACATGGCCGGACAGCCACCCGGACAGCTGCCGCATCACGCTGCGTGAGACAACGCCCACGTCCTCGCCGGCAGCGCGGCTGCGAGCCGGGTGAATGCAACCGACGGAGCCCCTGTAGAGGCGCGCGGCCGCCTCGGGACGGCCCTGGAGGCAGAGTAGTCACCTGACTTTCATTATCCGACCTCACAATCAACTGAGAAGATGTATGAAAAAATACAGCATATCGAGAGGTTGAATTCATTTACATCGTAATTTATTTGATCTGCTGGATTTCGGAGCGCAGCTTACCGTTGCGTTCGGCGCTGAGAACCCGTTCAATTCAGCCATGCACGACCGCACGACCGTGGTGCCGTCGTTCCGGGCGGCGGGCGCCACCGATCTGTCCCGCGGGAAGGTCACCGACCGCCCCTGGGGCGTGACCCTGGCTGCCCTGGGGCTCGGCGGCCGGACCGGCCAGCTGACGGTTCGCTCGGCCGATGACAAGCTGTTCCGGATCGCGTTCACCCACGGCGTGGTGGTCGGCGCGACCTCGCCGCTCGCGGTGGACTCGGTGGCGCGGATCGCGTTGACCGGCCACCTGGTCACCTCGTCGCAGGTCACCGAGATCGCGCGCCGGATCGCCGCGGCGCCCGATCGCGACGAGGTCACCGTCGTCGCCGAGACCGCCAAGCTCTTGCCCGAGCAGATCGATCGGCTGCGCCGGCGGGCGATCGTGCAGCGCGCCGCGCGCACGTTCTCGGTCGAGGCCGGCACGCTGGCGTTCGACGACCGGATCACGATCCCGGTCGCGCGGCACAGCGAGATCGACGTGCGCGGCGTGATCTACCTCGGCGCCCGGCTCAACCTGTCCGAGCAGCGGCTGACCGATGACGTCCGGCTGTTCGGCGCGCGCTTCGTCATGAAGGCCGAGGCCCACCCGACGCTGGCGCGATTCGAGTTCACCACGATCGAGTACCCGATCGTCGAGGCGCTCGAGCGCGGCACCAGCCTGCCCGAGATCGAGGCGGCGCACCGCGACATCGATCCGCGGACCGCGCGCGCGGTGATCTACGCGCTGGCGTCGTGCGATGCGATCGCGCGGACCGACAGCGAGCCGATCGAGATCGCGGCCCGGCCGGCCACCGCGGCGCACGAGCCGACGGTGTCGCGGACGCCGACCCTGCGCGATCCGACGATGACCCGGCTGCCGACGCCGCGCGAGCCGATGATGTCGCGGACGCCGACCCCGAGCGAGCCGGTGATGACGCGGGTCCCGACGCCGCGCGAGCCGACGATGTCGCGGACGCTGACCCCGAGCGAGCCGATGGTGTCGCGGGTCCCGACGCCGCGCGAGCCGATGGTGTCGCGGACGCCGACCGCGCCCCAGGTGCCCCGGGTCGTCACCGAGCAGCTCGCCGAGCGCGCCACCCGGGTCCGGCCGAGCCCGCCGACCAGCCGCGACGTCAAGGCGCTGATCGCGCAGCGCTGCGCGCTGATCGATCGCGGCGTCGACCACTTCACGCTGCTCGGCCTGCCGGTCGGCGCGCCGGCCGACGCGGTGCGCGGCGCCTACGTCGAGCTCGCGCGCTACCTGCGGCCCGACAAGCTCGTGCTGCTCGGGATCACCGACGAGGCGCTCGACGCCCAGCGGCTGTTCGCGCAGGTCGGGATCGCGTTCACCACGCTGACCGATCCGGCGCGCCGCTCCGCGTACCTGGCGACGCTCAAGCGCGCGGTGCCGATCGTCACCGGCGTGCAGGCGCCGGAGCGCACGCTGCTCGCGGCCGAGGCCTACCAGCGCGGCCAGCACGCGCTGCGTGCCGATCAGCCGGTCCGGGCGGTCGTCGAGCTCGCCCAGGCCGTCGAGCTCGCGCCCCACGACGTCGACTACGGCGCGCTGCTCGGCTGGGCGCGGTTCTGCGCGACCTCGGACAAGGCCGCCGTCGTGACCGAGACCCGCCGGCTGCTCGAGCGCGCGATCCACCGCTCGCCCCGGCCCGAGGCCGCCCGGTTCTACCTCGGCCGCGTCGAGCGCATGCTCGGCCGCGACCAGCTCGCGCTGCACCACTTCCGCGAGGTCCTCGAGCTCGTCCCGGGTCACCCCGAGGCGGCCAGCGAGATCCGCGCGATCGAGGCGCGCCTGGCGTCGCGGACCACGACCACCCGATCGCCCCGCGCGCGATAGCGCGACCGCGTCAGCGGGCCGCGGGGACCTCGACCCGGGTGACGTTGTCGTCCGAGTTGCGGTCGATGCGCTTGTTGTAGGGATCGACGCCGGCCCAGGCCGGCGGCTGGTCGACGAGCACCGTGACGGTCTGCTTGCCGGAGTGGATCGGCTGGTGCTGCAGGTACAGCACCGACGCGGGGCCAAACCCCGGCTTGCCGGGCTCGACCGTGAACACGCCGACGTCGAACAGCTCGTCGAGCGGCGCCTCGGTCTCCACGCCCTTGCCGTCGGCGTAGAGCTTGCGCGCCTCGACCTCGATCGCGACCTCGTACTTGCCGTCGGGGCGCCGCGTGGCGGTCGCGCCGCGCGCCTTGGCGTCGACCAGCGTGATCTTCTCGAACAGGTCGGTGATCAGCGCGTCGTGCGCGGGCCCGGCCTCGGCCCGCAGCAGGCGCAGGAAGTCGAGCGTGTTGGGGTACGGCGCCGCCTTGAACGCGTACTGCTTGAGCATCGCCGCCAGCGCGCGGTTGACCGTGGCCTCGCCGACGACCTCCTTGAGCCAGTACATCGCCAGCGAGCCCTTCTGGTAGTGGATGTACTGCTGGTTCTCGACTCGGTCGAGCGGCAGCTCCTCCACGACCTCGGCGCCGCGGCTGCTCAGGTAGCGATCGAGCTCGTACTTGAGGAACTTGCGGATCTGCTCCTTGCCGTACATCTGCTCCATCACCAGCAGCGCGGAGTACTGCGCGAAGCTCTCGATCAGCATCGTCGCGCCCTGCTGCTCGCTCGGCACCAGCTGGTGGCCCCACCACTGGTGGGCGATCTCGTGGGCGGTGACGTAGGTCGCGAGGTCGATCTTGTCGGGGTCGCCGAGCTTGAGCAGGAAGCCGATGTTCTCGCTGTACGGGATCGTGTTGGCGAACGACTGGGCGAAGCTGGCGTACGACGGGAACTCGAGGATCCGCGCCTGGCGGAACTGGTAGGGCGAGAACTGCGCGCTGAACAGCGCCAGCGACGCCTTCATCGCCTTGAGCATGCGGTCGACGTTGTAGTCGTGGCCGGGGTGGAAGTAGACCGCGAGGTCGACGCCCTGCCAGACGTCGCGGCGGACCTCGTAGCGCGCCGACTGGATCGAGAAGAAGTGGTTGATCGGCGCGTCGGGCTTGAAGTGCGCGGTGCGGCGGCCGCCGGTGGTGACGTCCGTGACCGTGTAGCCCGGCGCGATCGGAGTCTGGTCCGCGTCGGTGGTGACCGTGATGTCCGCGTCGACCCAGTCGCTGTCGGCGCGGAACGGGCTGTGCGCCCGGCCGGTCTCGTCCTCGAGCGTCGGCGGCCGCAGATCGACCGGCAGGCCGTACTTGCGGCGCTTGGCGCGATCCTTGAGCAGGCCGCCGCGCGACATGCCGAGGCTCGGCGTGATCTCGCTGTTGTCGAGGAAGCTGCCGTTCTCGACGAGGCGGGTCAGCGGCGCATTGTTGGGGAACCCGCGCTCGGCCAGCGTGGTGACGAAGCGCAGCTCGCGGCGCTCGCCGGGCTGCATCGCCGGCGCGAGCTTGTAGATCCGGTAGTGGTACTCGGGCCACTCCTGATCGACCGTGGCGCCGGCGAGCTCGAGCCGATCGAGCACGAGGCGATCGGGGTAGTTGACGTGCAGCACGTCGATCGGCGCGCCGGTGCGGTTCTCGATCTGATAGCTGCCGGTGGTCACCGCGCGGACCTCGCGGGGGTAGAGCTGGACATCGAGCTTGACCGCCGTGATCCGCGGCTGCGGCACGGTCTCGTAGCGCAGGAACTGCTTCTCGTAGCGCGCCAGCTTCGCGTCGCTCTCGGGCGCGGGGACGTAGCGATTGAGGACGTTGGTGTTGTAGTAGATGTAGCCGCCGCTGCCGAGCCACACCACCACCCCGGCGGCGAGCAGCGCCAGCGCCCCGCCGCGGAGCCGCATGCGCAACGACGCGAGCCGCGGCCGCAGCGCGACGGTGGTGCCGCGCCGCCACAGCGCGTACGCCAGCACGCCGAGGATCAGCGCGAACGCGCTCCAGTAGACCTGGAACCAGGCCTGGCCGACCCAGAACCGGCCCATGCCGTTCATGTCCGACAGCGGCACCGGCGAGCTGCCCGCATAGTTGTAGAGGTTGTGCTCGAGGCCGGTGGCGGCGAGCGCCACGGTGGCGACGAGGTAGATCAGCATCACGCCCCAGCCCAGGAACTTCTGCGGCACCAGCACCTGCACGAACACCGACAGCACCGCGAGCTGGACCGCCGAGATCAGCATCGGCAGCGCGAACCACAACAGGTACGCCCCGAGCTCGACGTGGGTGTAGCCCCGGATCAGCTGGACCGCCACGCCGGTGGCCACCGCGGCGAGCGCCGTCGATCCCAGCACCAGCGTGATCGCCACGATCTTGGGCACGAGGTGCGCCCAGTCCGGCGCGGCCGTGGCATCGACGATCTCGTGCACCCGGCGGTCGCGGTCGCGCCACACCAGCTCGCCGGAATAGAACACCGCGATGATGATCGGGAACAGCGTGAACGCGCCTTCGAGCGTCTGGACCATGAGGCGGGTCACCGGGTACGGCGTGGCGCCGAACAGGCGCCCGGCGAGCCACAGGCCGCCGAACGAGTTCATCACGCCGATGCCGAGCAGCACGAAGAACGCCGGGCTGCGGAACACGAACGCCATGTCGAACCGCGCGAGGCGCCACAGCTGCGCCCGGCGCGTGGCGGCATCGTCGCGCACCGCGGGCAACGGCCGGAGCACCGAGGCGGCGATCGACGCTTCATTCGACGGCGGCGCGGCGGCGGCACCGGGGCGCGCCGGGGCGCTGCGCTGCTCGAAGCGGAACCGGCGGTACGCGATCGCGAACACCACGACCGCGATCGCCGACCACAGCACGCGGTTGGCGAGCAACAGGCCCGACAGCGGCGGCAGCATCGTGTTGCGCTCGGCGGCGGTCCAGTACTTGGTGACGATCGTCAGCGCCGACAGCCCGAACGGGTCGCTCAGCGCCGCGGCGGTGTCGTACTGCGGATCGCGCAGCAGGTTGCGCGTCACGATGTAGAGCACCAGGGTCGCGGCCGCGCCGACGTAGGTCCACATCATCGATCGGGTCGCGGTGGCCAGCGCGAAGTAGCCCGCCGCGATGATCAGCATCGTGGGCAGCCCGAACGCGAACACCGCGTACAGGTAGTCGCCGATCCGGAACGGGCCGACCTTCTCCGGATCGATCCACGGCATCGCCGAGCCGATCGCGATCGCCAGCGGGATCGTCGCCAGCACGCACAGCGCGGCGGCGGTGGCGCCGACGAAGCGCCCGACCAGGTAGCTGAGCTTGCTGACCTGGGTCGAGCGCAGGATCGGCGCGAACCCGGTCTCGTCGTCGCGGATCACCACGTTCGAGACCATCGCCACGACCACGAAGATCGCGAACACGCTCATCAGCGCCAGGGTCTGCAGGATCGAGTACGGCGCGTTGACGAACACGTTGCCGCGGCTGCCGATCTGGACCTGATCGACGGTCACCGAGCCGAACGTGAGCAGGAAGAACAGCGCGCAGCCGACCCAGAACACCGGGCTCCGGGCCTGGTAGCGCCACTCGAACACCGCGATGTGTCGCAACATGGCGGTCCTCACGCGGCCTGGCGCTGGCGGTGCAGCGTGGCGAAGTAGACGTCCTCGAGGTTGCTGGTCACCGGCTCGAACGCCGGATCGGGCGCGGCGTCGGCCAGCACGTGGATCTGGGTCTTGCCGGCGCGCAGCCGCGTGGCGATCAGATCGAACTGCGCGCGGTAGGTCGGCAGCTCGGCCTTGTCGATCGTCCGCGCCCAGACCTTGCCGGCGAACGCCTCGATCAGCGTGGCCGGGTCGTCGTTGGCGACGATCCGCCCGCCGATCATGAGCCCGACGCGCGAGCACAGGTCGGTGACGTCGTCGACGATGTGGGTCGACAGGATCACGACCATGTTCTCGCCGATCTCGGCGAGCAGGTTATTGAACCGGTTGCGCTCCTCGGGGTCGAGCCCCGCGGTCGGCTCGTCGACGATGATCAGCTTGGGCCGGCCGATCAGTGCCTGCGCGATGCCGAAGCGCTGGCGCATGCCCCCGGAGAACCCGGCGATCGGCTTCTTGCGGACCTCCCACAGGTTGACCTGCTGCAGCAGGGTCTCGATGGTCTCGCGCCGCTCGCCGCGCGCGGTCACGCCCTTGAGCACGGCCAGGTGATCGAGCATGTCGTAGGCCGAGACCCGCGGATACACCCCGAAGTCCTGGGGCAGGTAGCCGAGCTGGGCGCGCAGCCGCTCCGGGTGGGCCAGCACGTCGATGCCGTCGAACAGGATGGTTCCCGCCGTCGGGACCTGCAGCGTCGCCACGCAGCGCATCAGGGTGGACTTGCCGGCGCCGTTGGGCCCGAGCAGGCCGTACATGCCGCGCGGGATCTCGAGCGTGACGTCGTCGAGCGCGCGGGTGCGCCCGTCGTAGCTGTGGGACAGGCCGGCAATCGAGAGCATACGTGGGCTCCAAGGCTGGTTGATCGAGCCGATCAGACCGTAGCAAGCGGGGGACCGTTGTACGCCGCGGCCCAGGCGCGCGTCCACGCCGGCATCGCGCACCGCGGCATCGCGGCCCGCAGCGTCGCACCGGGCCACCGGAGGCGCATCCCGTGGGCCGGTCAGCCGGTCCGGCGAGCCGGCCGTGGGTCGCGTCGCAGTCGCGTCGCAGTCGCAGTCGCGGTCGCGATCAGGTCACTGGCGCTGCAGCATCAGCGAGCCCAGCGAGTAGCCGGCGCCAAACGATGCCATCACGCCGTAGCTGCCTGCCGGCAGGTCCGTGTTGTACTTCGAGAACGCGATCAACGATCCGGCCGACGCGGTGTTGCCGAACTCGTCGAGGATGATCGGCGCCTCGTCGCGGGTGGCGTCGCGGCCGAGGATCCGCTTCGCGATCAGCTCGTTCATGCTCTGGTTGGCCTGGTGCAGCCAGTAGCGCGCGATCTGCGACGGATCGAGCTCGTGGGCGGCGATGTGATCGGAGATGAACTTGGCCGCGAGCGGCACCACGTCCTTGAACACGCGGCGGCCGTTCTGGTGGAACAGCTTGTCGATGCTGTGCTCGGTGCTCGGATCGCAGCGATCGAGGTAGCCCTTGTTGTTGCGGATGTTGTTCGACCACTTCGACATCATCCGCGTCGACAGGATCTCCCAGGACCCGGGCCGGGCGCGCTCGGTCGGCTCGACCACGAGCGCCACCGACGCGTCGCCGAAGATGAAGTGGCTGTCGCGCTCGCGCCAGTTCATGTGGCCGGTGGTGAGCTCGGGGATCACGACCAGCGCGCACTCGGCCTGGCCGAGCTGGACCGCCTGCGACGCCAGGGTGGTGGCGCCGGTCGCCGCCGAGCAGCCGAGCAGGATGTCGAAGCCGTAGCCGTGCGCGCCGAGCGCCTCCTGGACCTCGATCGCCAGCGACGGATACATTCGCTGCAGGTTCGAGCAGCCGAGCACGACGAGGTCGACGTCCTCGCCGGCGCGGCCGGCGACCTCGAGCGCGCGCCGCCCGGCCTTGAGCGCGTACTCGGCCTGGACGCTGAGGTCGTCCTCGGAGCGATCCGGGATGTTCGGACACATCCGCTCGGGATCGACCAGGCCGGTCTTGTCCTCGACGTAGCGCCGGCGGATGCCCGACGCCTTGGTGATCCACTCGGGGGTCGACTCGAGCAGCGGCGCCCGGGTCCCGGCCGCGATCTCCGCGGCATGCTTCGCGTTGTCGCGGCGCACGAACTCGTTGAACGCCGCGCACAGCTCCTCGTTGGACAGGACCGTGTCGGGGTGCCAGACGCCGAACCCGGTGATCGAAGTCTTGGTGGTCGTTCGCGCAGCCATGACGCGCACCTTACCCGAGGGCTTTCGACCGCGAAATCGCTCGCGCACCGATCCCCGGCGTTCCGCTGGCTCCGGTCCGACCAGTCCGGCGGCCTACGGCTTTTTCCCGACCTCGGCCTCGACCTCGGCGAGCGCGCTGCGCAGGAACGACGACTGCGGATCGCTCGCGATCGCCATCTTGAGCTGGAGCACGGCCCCGGTCAGGTCGCCGCGCCGCAGGGCCAGCTCGGCCTTGCGGTAGTAGATCAGCGCCCGGGACGTCATCCGCTGGGCGTCGCCGATCGGCTCGTCGAGCACCGCCACCGCCTTGTGCGACGGCGGCGAGGTCGGGATCACCGTCGTGGTCGGCACCGGGGGCGCCGCGGGGTCGCGCATCGCCGGCAGCCGCGCCGTCGTGGCGCGGTAGCCGCGGAGCTCCTGGTAGGCCGCGGCGGCGCGGGCATACGCCGTGGTCACCAGCTCGAGCTCGTCGGGGGTCAGCGTCCGGCGGTGCAGGTCGGGGTGGGCCAGCCGCGCGATCTTGTGGAACGCCTGCTGCGCCGCGCCCGGCCCGGCGTCGGGCGCGATGTCGAGGATCTGGCACGCCGTCGCGCCCTTGCGGCCGATCACGCGCTGCGCCCACAGGAGCACGTCGGCCCGCGCGCTCATCGCGGGTCGTCCGGGGCGGCGCCGGGGGCGTCGGTCGGGCCGTCGGTCGGGCCTGCGATCGGGCCTGCGCTCGGGGCGCCGAACACCTGGAGGTGCGCCTCCTGGTGCTGGCCGGACGTCTGATCGCTCGCCCGCACGTGGAGGATGCCGTCGGCGTCGACCCGGAACTGGACCTCGATCTGGAGATCGCCGCGCGGCCGCGGTGGCAGGCCCTCGAGCCGGAGCGTGCCGAGCGGCTCGTTCTCGGTGTAGCGCCGGGCCTCGCCGCGGCAGCAATCGATCTCGACCCGGGTCTGGTTGTCGCGCGACGTCGTGAACACCCGGGTGCGCTCGATCGGGATCGGCGCGTTCTTGTCGAGCAGGCGCTCGGTGAAGCCGCCGGCGGTGTGGATCGCCAGGGTCGCGGGGTTGACGTCGAGGAGCACCGGCCGCTTCGCGGTCGCGTCGGGCAAGATCAATGCGCCCTGCGCCAGCGGTGAGTGCGCGGTGGTCGCGACGGCGTCGCGCGCCCCCATGCCGGTGCCCGACGACAGGTTGCCGGTCAGGCTGCCGGCCTGGATCGCGGCGCCCTGCGCCACGACCTCGTCGGGGTTGATCGCGATGTTGGGCTCGCGTCGGAAGATCTCGCCGAGCAGCCGGCGCACCAGGGGGATCCGGGTCGAGCCGCCGACGCACAGCACGTCGCTGATCATCCGCGGGTCGATGTTCGCGGCGATCAGCACCTGGCGGGTCACCGCGATCGTGCGGTGGACGTACCCGGCGATCAGGTCCTCGAACTCGCCGCGGGTCAGCGAGAACGGCAGCGTGCCGACCGTGCCGTCCGGCAGATCGAGGCCTTCGATCTCGCCCTCGGCGGCCTCGTTCTCCGACAGGTGGATCTTGATCGCCTCGGCCCCCATCATCAGCTTCATCATCAGCGCGGCGTGCGGCCGCGGATCGACGTGCAGCCGGCGGTGCAGCTCGGCCGCGAGGTTCTCCGCGAGCGCGCGGTCGAGGTCATCGCCGCCGAGGAAGAAGTCGCCCTCGGACGCCAGCACCTCGAACACCTCGCCGCTGAGCTGCAGGATCGACACGTCGAACGTGCCGCCGCCGAAGTCGAACACCGCGATCATCTGGTCGCGCTCGCGGCCGAAGCCGTACGCCAGGGCCGCGGCGGTCGGCTCGTTGATCAGCCGCATGACGTCCAGCCCGGCGAGCCGGCCGGCCTCGCGCGTCGCCTGGCGCTGGCCGTCGGTGAAGTTCGCGGGCACGGTGATCACCGCGTCCTTGACCGGCGTGCCGAGCTGGCGCTCCGCCGCGCGCTTCAGGTGCAGGAGCACGTGCGACGAGATCTCGGGCATCGTCATCCGGCGATCGCGCATCGCGACGATCGGCTGCTGGTTCGGCCCCTCGACGACGCTGTAGCGCACGCCGGTCAGCGCGAGCTGGACCAGCGGCGCTCGCGTGTTCTGGCCGATGAACCGCTTGGCCGAGTGCACCACGTTGTGCGGCTCGCTCAGCCGGTAGCGCTTGGCGTCGGTCCCGACCACGGCGCCGCCGGTGCTCGGGAACGCGACCACCGACGGATGGACCCGCTCGCCGCGCGCGCCGAGGATGAACTCGACCCCCGTCGGGGTCGCGATCGCCGCGACCGAGTTCGTCGTCCCAAGATCGATGCCGAGAGCAACCGCCACTCGGTCGAATTGTTACGCACAGATGGCCGGGCCTGTCGAGAATTCGGTCACCGCGGCGGCGGGTGGGCGATCTCGGCGCGGATCGCGACGTGCCCCGGCTGGGCGCGGACCCGGTCGAGCCAGCCGCCGACCCGCGGGCCGATCGCGAAGCCGGTCGCGCCGGCGGTGTGCGTGTAGGCGTACAGTGCGATGTCGGCGATGCCGTAGCGCTCCCCGGTGAACCACGGGTGGCCGGCGAGGTGGCCCTCCATCACGTCGATCGCGGCCTGGCCGCGCGCCTTCCACACCGCGATCTCGTCGGGCCGCTTGCGGTGCAGCCCGCCCCACAGCGTCCAGAACTTCAGCACGGCGACGTACGGCTCGTGGCTGTACTGCTCGAAGAACATCCACTGCAGCGCCCGGGCGCGGCCGAGCGCGTCCTCGGGCAGGTACGACGTGCCGCTCGCCAGGAAGTACAGGATCGCGTTGCTCTCGGGGAGGTAGCTGCCGTCGTCAAGCTCGAGCAGCGGGATCCGGCCGTTGGGGTTCCTGGCGAGGAACGCGGGCCGCCGGGTCTCGGGCGGATCGGCCAGGATGTCGAGCTGGGTCACCGGGACGGCGACGCCCAGGTGGGCCAGCATCAGCGACACCTTGTAGGCGTTGCCCGAGGGGATCGAAGACTCGTAGAGGCGAACGGGGCGCATGGCGCGATGGTACGCGGCGTCGGGCCTGCCTGCGGCACACCTGCCGGCCGTCACCGCCGCAACAGCTAGGTCGGGTTCTGGCCGGTGAGGTGCCGGGAGATGATCCGGCGCTGGATCTGTCCCGTGCCCTCGAAGATGTCGTAGATCTTGGCGTCGCGATACCACTTCTCGACGGGGTGGCCGGGCTCGAGCGCCTCCTCGCCGAGCAGGACCATCGCGCGGTGGGTCACCATCTGCACGGTGCGCGCGGCGTGGGCCTTCGCGGCCGAAGCGTCGGCGACGTTGTCGAGGTGGTGATCGGCCATCCACGCGGCGCGGTGAACCAGCAGCCGCGATGCGGCGATCTCCATGTGCATGTCGGCGAGCTCGAACATGATGTGCTGGTGGCTCGCCATCGGCGTGCCGTGGAGCGAGCCGGCGCGGACGCGGTCGAGCAGCAGCTCGTAGGTCGCGCGCGCGATGCCGACCGCCTGGGCGCCGACGGCCGGGCGGGTCGCGTCGAGCATCTTCTTGGTGTCGGCGAGGCCGCCGGCGGGGGCGGTGCCGCTATGCGCGCCGCCGAGCATCATGTCCTTGTGGACGCGGACGTCCTCGAAGTGGACCTGGGCGGTCTCCGACGCCCGGATGCCGAGCTTGGTCTCCTTCTTGCCCGGGATGAGGCCGGGCGTGTCGCGGCCGATCAGGAAGCCGCGGACGCCGGCGCGGCCGGCCTCGGGCGCAGTCTGGGCCCAGACCACGTAGGCCGAGGCCGAGCGGCCGTTGGTGATCCACTGCTTGCTGCCGCGGATGATGAAGTGATCGCCGTCGGCGCGGGCGGCCGTCTTGAGGCCGGAGATGTCCGAGCCGGTGCCGGGCTCGGACAGCGCCATCGCGGCGATCTTGATGTGGCCGTGCTCGTCGTTGCCCTGCAGCAGCCGGCGGAACTCGGCCTTCTGCTCGTCGTTGGCCATCCGCGAGATCGGCGACGCTGCGAGGTTCGAGCCGCCGAGCGCGAGCGCGATCCCGGCGCAGCCCCAGGCGAGCTCCTCGGACGCGACCACGCCGATCCGCGCCTGGGTCCTGGGCTTGCTCGGGTCCGGGTCGTCCTCGACGCCGGTCAGCCGGCGGCGGCCGTCGAGCGTCGCGGTCTGGCTCATGCCGACGCCCTGCGCCGCCTTCATCAGCTCCCACGGCATCGACTCTTCCTGGTCGTGCTGGATCGCGATCGGCCGCATCATCTGCTTGGCGAACGCGCCGAGCATCTGGCGGACGCTGTGGAGCATGGGGTTGTCGTGGAACAGGTCCATGGTTGCCTCCTATCGTCCGCCGGCCGCGGCGGCCCGGGCCGCCAGCACGCGGCCGAGCCGCTCGTCGCCGTGCAGCGCCTCGAACGCGCGCGCGTCGCGCATCAGCTTCTCGACCGGGTAGTCGTTGACGAACCCGTAGCCGCCGAAGATCTGCACCGCGTCGACGGTGGCGCGGGCGACGACGTCGCCGGCCAGGACGCGGGCGCGGCTCGCGGCATCGGCGGCGCCGGGCGCCCCGGTGTCGATCGCCCACGCGGCGTGGAGCGCCATCAGCCGGGCGGCGGCGGCGCCGGTCAGCGCGTCGTCGCGCAGCCGGATCAGCGACTCGAACGTGCCGATCGGCTGGCCGAACTGCACGCGCTCGTGGGCGTAGGCCTCGGCGTACTCCATGGCGCCGACCGCGACTCCGGCGGCGCGCGCCGCGAGCGAGGTCCGGGCCCACGACAGCACGTCCGCGATCGCCGCCCGCGCTGGTTCGCCGCGCGCGAGCACGTGGTCGGCCGGCACCCGGTGCGCCTCGAGCAT
>DASWRS010000172.1:0-10914 GCA_036403075.1 Kofleriaceae bacterium | reverse complement strand
GGTGCGCCAGACCCGGCCGCGCGCGTCGAGCAGCAGGTCCTCGCCCTCGAGCTCGCCGAAGCTCCAGTGGGCGTCGCGCCGCTCGACCTCGGCCGAGGGCCGGAGCTCGACGGTGTCGAGGTAGAGCCGCGCGCCGTCGCACCGGGCGTAGAGCTCGATCAGCGCCTCTGGTAGGCCGCTCGGGAGCTGGGTTGCGGCCGGCGTGATGTCGTGGAGGCCGGCCGGCGCCTCGTCGAGCACCGCGAACACGCGATCGAGGCCGCTCGGGCCATCGCCTGGGTCGTCGCTGCGCCGCTTGCGTGCCACGCCGCCGCTCAGTGGGTCAGGGGCATCGCGCCGACCGCGACCAGGGGCTCGCCCGCGGCGTCGGTGCCGCGGAACACTGCGACGATGCGGGTGCCGGCAGGGGGCATCGCGACCTTGGTCAGCGGCTCGCCTGCAGGGGCCGCGCCGGGCGCGCCGCCGCCGGTGCCGCCGGTGCCGCCGCCGCCGGTGCCGCCGCCGCCGGTGCCGCCGCCGGTGCCGCTGCCGCCGGTGCCGCTGCTGCCGGTGCCGCTGCCGCCGCTGCTGTCGGCGGCGGGCGAGGGCGCCGCGGCGCTCGTCGCCTGGGTCGCGATCTTGCTGATCGATGTGCGGACGCCGCGCTCGTCCTCGACGAGGACCTCGAGGTTGCCGGCGCCCAGGCCCGTGCCCGAGATCGTGACCTGGTCGGAGACGGTGATGGTCAGCTCGCCGCGCAAGAGGAAGTCGAGCAGGCCGGTCTCGTAGGCCGCGACCTCGGGCAGGATCACGGCCAGCTGCTCGAGGACGCAGTCGTCGTCGATCGAGAACGTCAGCAGGTCGTGGTCGATGCGGTAGTGCGCCAGGCAGGTGCCCGACGGGCTGCGCAGCGTCGTGCCGTCGTCGCGGTTGGCCGCCATCAGGTTCAGGCGCGCGGGCAGGGCGGGCTGCGGCCGGACGACGTGCGGGTGGGGATCGCCCGCGACGCGGGTCGGCTCGGGCAGGGTGTTGGGGGAGAAGTAGCTGCGCGCGATCAGGTCGGCGAGGCCGCCGCCGTCCCTGGACGTGACGAAGTCGCGGAGGTGGTTGCGCGAGATCGTTCGCGACGGCGCCGGGATCCCGAGCCGGCCGTAGGTCAGCGCGGCGATCCGCTCGAGCCGCGAGCCGAGGTCGTCGGCGCCGCCGCCGAGCGGCTCGAGGTGGGCCGCGGCGTCGCCGCGCACGCGCGACGGTGCGCCGAGATCGCCCACGACGTGGAGCATGGCGCCCGCCGCGACGAGCGCGGCCGCCATGTAGCGCGACCGCTCGCCCGGCGTGGCCGCGCTGACCGCCTTGGCGTACTGGTTCAGGAACTGGTCGAGGTTGAACGGGTTGGCCTTGGCGGTCAGCCAGTCGGGCGCCGGGATGCCGCGGCCCGGCACCGAGCCCTCGCCGATCAGCTCGCGGATCCGGCCGGTCACGCCGCGGCTCGGCGGGATCCAGCCGGCGCCGGTCGCGGGGTCGAAGAAGTGGTTGGCGGCCTGGCTCGCCGGGATGTCGGCGAGCGCGGCGCCGGCGGTGAGCCACGCCAGTGCGGCCTGGCGGCCGCGCGCGTCGGGCACTGAGCCGTGGGTCGGCGACAGCAGCTTGAGCGCCGAGGCCAGCGCCGGGGCATCGGCCGACGGGATCGTGAGCGGCTCGAACAGCCCGCCGAGGAAGCCGAGCGAGACCAGCCGCTTGTGCAGCCGCGAGGCCAGCGCGGCCTGCTCGGCGAGCCCGGCGTGGGTGGTCTGGGGTTCCCAGGCCGATGCCGTGGCAGGGACCAGCGCGAGCGCGAGGACAACGGCCAGCCGCTTGCCTCGCCATCTCACTTGGCACCTCCGATCGAGGCCGGCAGCAGCGTCTTGATCCGGCCGTAGACGATCGCGGCGAGCGCGTTGGCGTCGTCCTGCGACAGACACTGGTTCGAGCCGCAGGTCATCAGCACGACGATACCGCGCGCAGCATCGAAGAAGCCGACGCCGCGGATGTCGTTCTCCGAGGCGACGAACGATCGGGTAGCGACATCATCCTTCTCGACGATTCCCGGCAGCTGGGTCAGGAGCTCGTCGTAGCGCTCCCCGGCCTTGCCGGGCTCGAGCCGCCACAGCCGCAGCGCGACGTCCCAGGTCTCTGGCCGGCCGAGCGCCTTGAAGTGCTGCGACGAGTAGGTCGCGGTGTCGGGCTCGTCGGACAACGGTCCGGTCTCGAACCCGCCGTCGTACCGGGTGCGCGCCTTGATGTCGGCCTCGGTCAGGAGCTGCGCGGCCACGACGTACTGGCCCTCGCCGCGGCCGGGCCGCAGGTCGTCGCCGTTCTGCCGGCGCCGGCCGTCGAGCTCGGCGCTGGCATCGGCGAACTCCCACTGGGTCAGCGCGGCGACCGCGGTGCCGGCGCCGACGAACCGGAGGTGGCGCGCGTGCGAGAGATCATTGCGCCAGCGCTCGAGCAGTACCTGGTTGTCGGCCTGCGCGAAGTCCATCCGCGGCCCGAGATCGGCGAACCGCCGGTCGCTGCGATACGCGATGAAGCCGCGCTTGTAGATCAGCAGGGTGAACTCGGTGACCCGCGTGCCCCCGGGCAGCTTGTCGAGCCGGGGCACCTTGTAGTTGCCCGCGGCGTCGGTCGAGCCGACGAACTCCTTGGCGCCGGCGGGCTCGGCCAGGCCGGTGCCGCGCTCGAACGTCCACGCCGCGTAGATCAGCGCGCCGGCGATCGCCGTGTGGGTCGTCGCGTCGACGACGCGGCCGTTGAACGGCCCGCGCAGCGAGCCGGGCTCGGCGACGTCGGGGCGCCCCCGGAACGGGGCGGTGCGGATCGCGGTGTCGACGCACCCCCCGGCGGAGACCAGCGTGAAGCCCGCGAGCGCGACCACGAGGGTGGCCGCGACCGACGCTGTGGCCGAGGCTGTAGCGGAGGCTGCGATGATACGAGCCGCGACCGAGCGGGCGAGCGCGGCACAGATCGCAAGACAGGAAGCGAGGTTGGCTGCCACGGAGCCGGCCGGTCTTAGCAAGACCCTCATGGCGTTGCAAACCGGGCGACGCCCATTCCCGTGGCGAGTGGTTGTTGAGACACTTGGATCGGGTTCAATGTCAGAGGAACGATGCGTTGTTCGATGTGCGGCCACGAAAGCCCGGCGGGATCGTCGTTCTGTTTGAACTGCGGAAGCTCGCTCGCGCAGGCCTTTGCACCGACTCAGCTACCGTCCCCAGGGTTGCCCGCCAGCGCGATCTGCGCGGTGTGCCGCGGCGAGAACCCGGCCGGCATGAAGTTTTGCCGCAGCTGTGGTAGCGCGCTGCCGCAGACCGCCGCCGGCTCGCCGGCGTTCGCGGGTGCCCGGCCCGGCGCGGCGCCGGCGTCCGGCCCGGCGGGCTTCGCAGCCGGACCCCTGGCGGGCCTGCCGTCGGGGCCGCTGCCCGGCGCCTCCGCAGGGCCTCCGGGCGCGATGTCGGCGTCGCTCGCCGCGCTCGGCGGGCCGATGCCCGGCATGCAGTCGGGGCCGATCGGCGGCTTCCCGGCGCCGCCGCCCGGAGGCATGCCGTCGTTCGGGCCGGTCGGCGGCCTGCCGGGCAGGTCGCCCGAGTCGCTCGATCACACGATGCCGGCGCTGCCCGGCGGCGCGCTGGGCGGCCCCGCCGCGGCGCGCCCCGCGCAGGGCAGCACGATCGGGTGTCCGCGCTGCGGCACCCAGACCCCGCTCGGGTTCGCGTACTGCCAGCAGTGCGGCCTGAACCTCCAGGGGGTCGCCGCCACCGACGCCGCGCCCCGCGGGCCGTTGCCGCTGCCGGCGCTCGCGGGCCGGCCGGACGCGCCGATCGATCCGCACGCCGGCACGCTCGCCCAGGACGACGTCCCGGCGAGCATCGCCGCGGCCCGCAGCGGCGCCTCGGGCGTGCGTCCGCTGCCCGGACCGGCCTGGGGGGCCACGGTGCTGGTCAACCGCGATGGCTCCGACGGTACGCGCTACCCGCTGGCCGGCGAGTACGTCGTCGTCGGCCGCGCCGGCGCCGACATCGCGTTCGACGAGGATCGCTTCCTCGCCCGCCAGCACGCGCGGTTCGAGCGCGGCGCCGACGGCGTGGTCCGGGTCCACCCGATCGACGCGCTCAACGGCGTGTTCCGCAAGTCCGATGCGCCGGTCGAGCTGGTCGACGGTATGACGATCCTCGTCGGCCGCGAGGTGCTGCGCTACGAGCGGATCGATCCCGAGGAGATCAAGCTCTACCCGCTGGTCCGCCATGGCGTGGCGCTGTTCGGCTCCCCGCCGCGCGAGCCGTGGGGCCGGCTCGTCCAGCTCGTCCCGTCCGGCGGCTACCGCGACGTCCGTCACCTGGCGGGCGACGAGATCGTGCTCGGCCGCGAGGAGGGCGATCTCGTGTTTCGCGACGACGCGTTCCTGTCGCGGCGCCACGCCGCGGTGACCTGGGACGGCAAGCGCGCCCAGATCACCGATCTCGGCAGCTCCAACGGCACGTTCGTGCGCATCACCGGACCGACGGTGCTGCGCCACGGCGATCACGTCCGCATGGGCGACCAGCTCCTGCGGATCGAGCTCGGCAAGTGACGTGAGCGAGGCGCCGCAGGATCCACCGCCGCCGGGGCCGCCGGCGCCGCCGGGCTCGGTCGATCCGGCTCCGCTCGAGGTCGTCGTGGTCGGCGCCAGCGACGTCGGCCAGGTGCGCGAGCACAACGAGGATCACCTGCTGGTCGGCGACCTCGACACCAACCTCCCGGTCGACATCGTCGAGCCGTGGCGGTCGATCGGCGAGCGCGGTCCGCTGCTGGTGGTGTGCGACGGCATGGGCGGGGTCGTGGGCGGCGAGATCGCCGCCGAGCTCGCCGCGCTGGTGACCTGGCGCGAGATGAAGCGGACCCCCGCCACCCGGGACCCCGAGGTGTTCGCGCGCCTGCTGCGCCGCGCGGTGCGGGTCGCCAACCACGACGTCCACGCGATGGCGCGCCGCGAGCCCGGGCTGCGCGGCATGGGAACCACGCTGTCGGCGGCCGGCGTGGTCGGCGACCGGCTGATCCTGGCCACGATCGGCGACTCCCGCGCCTACGTGCTGCGCGCCGGGGCGCTGGTCCAGGTCACGCGCGACCAGTCGCTGCAGTCGGCGCTGCTCGCCGCCGGCCACACCCCGAACGAGGCCGCGACCGCCGGCGGCGCGATCCTCCAGGCGCTCGGGGTGGGGTCCGATGTCGAGCCGTCGCTGTCGATCATCGAGCTGCGCCGCGGCGACCGCGTGCTGCTGTGCAGCGATGGGCTGCATGGCCTCGTCGGCGACCCCGCGCTCGCGCTGCTGCTGTCCGAGCCCCACACCGTGGCCGAGGCGGTCCAGCTGCTGATCGCCGCCGCGCGCGCCGCCGGCGGCACCGACAACATCACGGCGGTGGTGTGCGAGCTGTCCGGCGACCGACTGGTCCCGCCCGCCGGCGACGACGACCTGCCGACGTTCCGCGAGTTCGACCCGCAGCAGGAGGGCGACCCGGCCCTGACCGCGACGTCGTATGTCGCCCGCCGGCTGGCCGCGCGGATCGGCCTGCCGACCCCATCGATCCCGCCGTCGATCCCTGTGACAGGGCAGCACGCCGTGCTGCGCTCGCAGATCGGCATCCGACTCCCGGCGACCGCCCTGCCGATCGAGGACATCGACGGCCCGGCCCGCCGCCGGCTGCGCGCCGGCCGGCTGGCGTGGTGGCCATTCGCGGTGATCGCGGTCATCGCGTGCGCGATCGCGTGGTGGCTCGGCGGCCGGTGATACCATTCCCCCCGTGCGGGTCGTCGTCGACCATGTCGCAGGTAGCCGCCGAGGCCAGCGCCAGGAATTCGCGGCGGGCTCGCGCGTGCGGTTCGGCCGTCACCCCGAGTGCGAGGTCTCGTTCGATCCGCAGCGCGACATCGATGCCAGCTCGCGTCATGCCGAGCTGCGCCAGGCCGACGCCGGCTGGGTGCTGACCGATCTCGGGAGCTCGAACGGCACCTACGTCGACGGCCACCGGGTGACCGAGACCCCGATCGTGAGAAACATCCCGGTGGCCGTGGAGTTTGGCCCGGGCGGCCCGCGCATCCGGTTGTTCGTGGGCGACGACAAGGCGATCGAAGCCCTGCCGCCTGCGCCGGTCGAGGCAGCCCGCCCTACATGGCTGGTGCCGGTGATCGTCGGTGCTGCAATCCTCGTCGTGATCCTGGTGTTCGCGCTGCATTGCTAGATGAGCGTTTTGCTGGAATCCTGCGTGCCAAGTCCGGGATGTTCTGCGAAAATTCGTCGACATGACGTGTCCGTCGTGCAACTCGCCGCTCGAGCCCAACGCTCGGTTCTGCGGCGTGTGCGGTCACCGACTGGCACCCAGCCGCAGCAGGCCAGGCTCGGCGCCTGCGGGGCCGCCGCAGGTTGCCGACGGTGCGCGCGGACCGTCGCCCCGGACGCCGCCGCCCGTGCTCCAGCCCGCACCCCAGCCTCGGACGCCGGCGCCGGTGCTCCAGCCTCGGCCCAGGCCGCTGACTCCGCTGGGCCACACCGACGGTGATCCGGCGGCCGCCAGGCCCGGGGCCAACGCGGCCGGCACGGCGAAGCAGGCGCCGCGCGCGACGCCCAAGGCGCGCAACAAGACCAGCGACGACGTGTACCTCGGCCAGGTGCTCAACAACCGCTTCAAGGTCGAGTCGAAGATCGGTGAGGGCGGGTTCGGCGCGGTGTACCGCGGCGTGCAGCTCGCGACCGGCCGCAAGGTCGCGCTCAAGCTCCTGCACCCCGACATGACCAAGGACGACAACCTGGTCGCGCGGTTTCGCCGCGAGGGCATGGTGCTGTGCAACCTGCGCGACGCGCACACGATCACGACCTACGACTTCGACCAGACACCGTCGGGCACGCTCTACATCGCGATGGAGCTGCTCGAGGGCAAGAGCCTTCATCAGGTATTCCACGAGGAGGCGCCGCTCGAGTGGAAGCGGGTGTTCAAGATCCTCACCGAGATGTGCAGCTCGCTCGCCGAGGCTCACGCGCAGGGCATCGTGCACCGCGATCTCAAGCCCGAGAACATCTATCTCGAGGCGCGCTCGGGAAACCCCGAGTTCGTCAAGATCCTCGATTTCGGAATCGCCAAGGTGATGCGCGGCGAGACGATCGATCCGCAATCCCCGCAGCTGACCGCGACCGGCCAGACGCTCGGCACGCTCGAGTACATGTCGCCCGAGCAGCTGATGGGCAAGCCGCTCGACGGCCGCAGCGACGTCTACGCGCTCGGCGTGCTGGCCTACGAGATGATCACCGGGCGCCTGCCGTTTCCCGATGCCAAGGGCCCGGCCGGCCTGATCACGGCGCAGCTCAAGCAGACCCCGGCGCCGCCGTCGCAGGCCCACCCCAAGGCGATGCTCCCCGACGCGGCCGACCGCGCGATCCTCAAGTGCCTCGAGAAGGACAAGAACAACCGCTACCCCGATGTCTCGGCGCTCGCGGTCGCGCTGCAGGGGGTGATCTCCGGGCAGAGCAGCGAGCTGGCGGCGCTCAAGCAGCTCCAGATCCCGGGCGGCAACCACCGCCCGCCGCCGTCGTCGGTCGACCTGCTCGAGACCCGGCGCGGCGAGATGCCCAACGTCGTGCCGCCGGCGATGCCCGCGTCGGGGGCGCCGATCGCGCCGCAGCCGCAGGGCTCGGGAATCGCCGCCGCCGGGATGACCGGGACGCCATCCGCGCCGCAGGCACCCAGGTCGGGCGGTCGGCCGCCGGCGTCCGCCGCGCCGCACCCGGGGCCGCAGCCGCAGGTGATGACACCGCCGGTCGGCTCGCCGGTCTACAACCCGCATCCGCCGACGCCCTATCCGATCCCGCCCGGCGGTCCGCTGGCCGGTCCGTCGGGGGGGCTCCCGGGCGGCCCACCGGGCGGCCGACCGGGTACCCCGATGATGCACGGCGCGTCGCTGCCGATGGGAACGTATCCCCACGCGGCGCGCCGGCCGCCCGCGCCGCGGCGCGCGCAGAGCCGGTTCCTCTGGTGGGTGATCGCGCTTTTGGCGATCGGCGCCGCCGGCGGCACGGTCGCGGGCCTCTTGCTCAGCAAGTGACGCAGCCGCCCGGCTCTCCGGCTCACCGGGTGAGCGCCGCGGCTCGCGGCTCACCGGGCGAGTGGCGCGGTGGCGCAGCCCGCGGCTCACCGGGGGAATGGCGCGGTAGCGCGGCTCGCGGCTCACCGGGCGAGTGACGCGGCTCGCGGCTCGCGGCTCACCGGGCGAGCGCGGCGCGGGCGCGCTCTTCCCCGCGCGGATCATCAGGCCCGCCGTCGAGCCAGGCCTGGAACGCGGCGTGTGCGCGCGCCTGATCGCCGCGCGCCTGCGCGATGATCGCCTCGAGCTCGATCGCCTCGGGCAGCGCCGGCGCGCGGGTTCGGGCCCGCGCGCACAGCTCGGCCGCGCGCGCGGCGGCGCCGGCGGCCAGCGCGCGGCGCGCGGCGCGTAGATCGGCCCGCGCGGCCGCGAGCACCTCGGCGACATCGAGCTCGACGCCGGACTCGGCGGGGATGTCGGACGCGGGCGCGGCGCGGTCGCCCTCGTTGCGCAGCTCGTGGCGCAGGTCGATCGCGCGCATCCGGCCGCCGGCGCGCGGGTCGGCGACCCACAACGCGAGCGACGCCGGATCGATGATCGCGGTCTGCACCGCGCGGCCATCGTCGATCGCGCCGCGGTGCCCGGGCGGGCGGGGCGAGTCATCGGGGCCGCGGCGATCGCGCAGGATCGCCGCCATGGCCGCGGCGTCGCCGAGCGGCGCGCGCAGCAGCCGGGCGGCGCGCTCGACCCGGCTGGGCGTCGCCAGCATCCGCTTGGCGCGGTCGTTCTCGGGATCGCCCGACAGCGCGTTGGTCGTGAGCACGTCGCCCAGCGCGGGCGACCGCGGGCTGCGCTCGAGGATCGCCTTGCTCGGCGTGCGCTCGATCTGCACCCACTTGCCGCTGGTACCGTCGACCACCGCGAACACCGCGCTGCCCAGCGTCGGCGAGCCCTCGATCAGCTTGATCGCCTCGTCGAGCGTGCGGGCCTGCTCGAGCACGCTGCGCGCGAGCAGCGCGATCGGCCGCGCGGCGCGCGTCACCCGGACGTCGATCGTCCGCGCCGGATCGACCAGCACCGCGATGCCCTCGGCATTGATCCCGGTGACGACGCCGAGCTGGCCGGGCCAGCCCACGCCGGCCCACGCGATCCGACCGTCCGGCCGGGCGATCGTGACCACCGGGATCGCGGCGTCGCCGCCATCGTCGAGCCCGGGGAGCGAGACCGCGCGGCCGATCCACACCCGCGCCGGCGTCTGGGCGTGCGCCCCGATCAGCGTCAGGCTGTGTGCGACCCGGTGCTGCTCGGCCTGATCGCTGACCGGCGACGGCGCGCCGACGTCGAGCACGGCCTGGGCGCGCAGCAGCTGATCGTAGCCCTGCGCCACGCCGCTCGCCGCCGCACCGCGCGACAGCCCGGCGACCATCCGGCGATCCGGATCGATCAGGCCATCGTCGATGAATCGCCAGCGCCACGCGAGCCGGATGCCGTGCGTGATCGAGCCCAGCGTCTCGTCGTCCGACACCGTGCCCGAGATCGACGGCGCAACCGCCGCGGCGACCGCCGGCAACCACGGCGCGAGCAGGCGACCATGAGACGCGCCGATCGCATGTGGATCTCCCGACACGTGGAGCACGGCGACGCCGCCGAGCCAGCCGAGCGACGCGTTGCCGTACACCAGCGTCGGCGGTGTCCCGGGCGCCGGCTGCGACCACGAGATCTCGCCCTGCACGTCGCCGGGGGGCACCTCGTACGCGACCGAGCGTCGATAGATGAACCAGGCCACGACCACGGCCACGCCGACCATGGCAAGCGCGATCACCGCGGCGCGCCACGGCCTGGCAGCGCTTGCGCGGCGACCACCGATGACCAGATCGGGCATCGCGACCGGTGTTACCGCGAACCGGACAATTTGGAAGCGCTGCGCCGTCGGTGAGTACCGATTTCCGCATTGACCGGTGCCGGGCCGGTTGCTAGCCTTGTTTCGACCAGGCCACCGTCGATGTCCGGATTCACTCCATCGACCGCAGTGCTGGCGGGAACGGGCGACCGGCAGCTGCTGGTCGCGGTGATCGGGCTCCTGGCGCTCGTGATCGTCGGCCTGGTCACGGTCGCGATCCTGCTGCGCCGCCGCAACCGTGCACATGCCGCCGCCGCGCTGGGTGCGACCCGTGCGCCGGCGGTCGCGCCGCCCGTGCCGTCGCTGCCCCGCCCGCGGCCGCGACCGGCACAACACACCCGCGGTGGCGGTGCAGCCGGCGGCCTCGCGATCGCGACCTCGAGCGCGATGGTATGCCCGACCTGCCGCACCGAGTACCACGGCATGGCGTACTGCACCCAAGATGCTCGCAGGCTGGTGCCTCCCGAGGACATGCTCGGTGGCCCCGGCCTGGGGCCGATGCGCGCCCTGTCGCGCAGCGCCGGCCTGGTCTGCATGGCGTGCCGCCGCGCCTACGAGCCCGGCCTGCGCAGCTGCCCGCACGACGGCAACGAGCTGGTGCCGTTCCCGGTCTACAACGCCACGCGCCCGCGGCGCGCCCGTACCACCGAGCCGGCCGGCGTCATCGCCCGGATCTGCCCGGTCTGCGGCAGCAAGTACGATCTCAACGCCCGGTTCTGCGGCCAAGACGCCGGCCACCTCGTGGTCATCAACTAGGGGACTTTCCCGTCCCCTCTCGGCCGGCAAAGCCGACCGATTCACCGCACCGTGCTGAGCGACAACTGGATCTCCCCGCCGCATTGCTCCGCTTGAAATGTTACCGAGCACGCCTTGTTGCCTCACCGAATCTGCTACCCGCGGTGGCAGCCCAGAGGGAGGCTACGATGGCGAAGAGAATCAGCGTGGACAT
>DASWRS010000171.1:0-13099 GCA_036403075.1 Kofleriaceae bacterium | reverse complement strand
AGCCGGGCCCAGGCCTTGGTCACCGTGCCGCGGGTCATCGACCGGAACGTGCCGGGCAGCGCCGCGGTGCCGAGATAGATGTGGCCGATGATCGCGACCGCGAACACGAGGAAGCCGGCGTCGTGGATCACCCACGACAGTCCGGGCAGCGGCGCCGCGAGCTCGCGCGGGAACCACAGCACCAGGCCGGTGGCGAGCAGGACGAGCGCGAGCCCGGCGACGGCGAAGAAGAACAGCTTCTGGCCGCCGTTGTACTTGCCGACATCGGAGTCCTCGCCGCCGCTGTGGCGCATGTAGGCCAGGGCCTTGGGACCGAGCCATCCCCAGTCCCCGTGCTCCATCCGCATGTCCTTGGCCCAGAGCGCGAACATCGCCACCGTCGCGGCGACGAACGCGACCCCGAACCAGGGGTGGAGCCAGCGGCACACCGAGAGCCCGCCGAACAGGTTGGCCATCCAGCCGAAGATCGGCGTCCAGATCGGCAGGCCGCTGAGCAGCGCGCCGAAGAACCCGATCGCCGTCGTCCAGTGCACGACGCGGGTCGACAGCCGGTGGCGCACGAGGTGATCGCCGACCACGATGTCCTCGGGCCCGGACACGCTGGGCTGGACCTCGGGCTGAGGCTGCACGGGCTCGCTCGGCCCGAACTTGAGGAAGTGGCCGAGCACCGCGCCGACCGAGCCGGCCATCGCGAGCAGGCCGATCGGCCGGAGCAGCTTGCGGCTGAACCACACCGACGCGGGGATCTGCGGATCGGCGGGCAGGCCGTACCACTCGGGGTGATCGGCGTGCGCCAGCACGGTGACGACGCTGGTGCCGCCGACGCCGGGCGGATCGTAGAGCGCGGCCTGCGTGTGGCCGGCCGCCTTGAGCGTCGCGACCCGCTGCTCGCCGAGCACGAGCATGTCTTCCTTGGTGCCGAACTGCAGGCACCCGGTCGGGCACGCCTTGACGCACGCCGGCTCGATGCCGACGCTGACGCGGTCGACGCACAGCGTGCACTTCGACATCTTGCCGGTCTTGGTGTTGAACCGGGGCACGTCGAACGGACAGCCGGTGGCGCACAGGCCGCAGCCGATGCACGAGTCCGGGTTGACGTCGACGATGCCGTTCTCGTACTGCACGATCGCGCCGGGCGCCGGGCACGCCTTGAGGCAGCCCGGATCGGCGCAGTGCATGCACTGGTCCTTGCGCATCAGCCACGACAGCACACCGTCGCGCTCCTCCTCCCGGAACTTGATCAAGTTCCAGAAGTTGGCGTCGAGCGTCGGCATGGTCTGGTAGGTGCCGGTCTGCTTGGTCGAGACCAGCTGCAGATCGTTCCATTCCTGGCACGCGACCTCGCACGCCTTGCAACCGATGCAGGTCGTGGTGTCGATGAACTTCGATACGACCGGCAACTCGCGGATGCCGGTCTTTTCACCGCGCAGGGCCGCCGAGCGCTGCCTGATCTCGAGCTGGGGGGAATTGCTCATGGGCGCCTCGTCGTTCCTGGCTTACGCCTTGTCCAGCTTGACCAGGAACGCCTTGTACTCGGGCGTCCAGGTGTTGGCGTCCATGGCGGACGGAGTCAGCATGTTGGCGAGCGGCCCGGTATGACCGGCTTCACCGGCAAAGCCCCAGTGGATCGGAAACCCGATCTGCCAGACGTCCTTGCCGTCCACCTTGAGGGTGGGCAACCGCTTGGTCACCATCGCCACGCCGCTGATCTTGCCGCGCGCCGAGCTCACCACGACCTGGCTGCCGTTGACGATGCCCTTCTGCTGGGCGAGCGCCTCGGGTACCTCGACGAAGAACCCGGGCTGGAGCTCGTTGAGCTTGCCGTTGGCGTGGTGCTGGGTCCAGTAGTGGAAGTGCTCGGTCAGCCGGTACGTCGTGCAGACGATCGGGAAGTCTTCCTTCTTGCCGTAGACGTCCTTGTCGCTCGTGAACCGCTTCGAGACCGGGTTCGACGTGGTCTTGGGGTGGAGCGGGTTGTCGATCGGCGCCTCGACCGCCTCGTAGTGCTCGGGGAACGGGCCGTCGTTGAGCGGTGAGAACAGCCGCCCCACGCCCTCGGGCAGCATGATGAACGCGCCGAACGTCCCCGGCGGCGAGTCCGGCTTGATGTCGGGCACGTCGCCGATCCAGGCCTGGCCGTTCCACCGGACGCCGATGCGCTTGGGATCCCACGGCGCGCCCTGGGCGTCGGCCGAGGCGCGGTTGTACATGATGCGGCGGTTGGCCGGCCACGAGAACGCCCAGTTGTGGAACATCCCCAGGCCGGTCGGATCGGCGGTGCTGCGGCGCTGCGCGTTGTTGCCGGCCTCGGTGAACACGCCCGAGTGCAGCCAGTTGCCGCACATCGTCGTGCCGTCGTCGCGGAGCTCGCCAAAGCCGTTGAGCTGCTGGCCGGCGGGGCGCAGGACCTTGGTCGGATCCTTGGGATCGGTGAGGTCGGCGAGCGCCTTGCCGTTGATCTCCTTGAGCACGTCGCCCAGATCGGGGACCGCCGGGTTGGCGTACGACCACGACACGTTGAGGATCGGATCGGGGAACTTCCCGCCGTCTTTCTTGTAGAGATCGCGCACCGCCAGGACCAGGCGCGCGAGGATCTCCTGATCGCTCTTCGCCTGACCCGGCGGATCGGTCGCCCGCCACTTCCACTGCAGCCACCGCGCCGAGTTGGTGAACGTGCCATCCTTCTCGGCGAACGACGCCGCCGGCAGGAGGTAGACCTCGGTGTTGATCTGCGCGCTCGGCGGTCCGTCGTACTCGGGCGGCGCCTTCCAGAAGATCGCGGTCTCGGTCTCGACGTTCTCGACCATCACCAGCCACTTGAGCTTGGCCAGCGCGGCGACCATCTTCTTCGAGTTGGGGCCGGTGCCCACCGGGTTCATGCCGAAGCTGATGAAGCCCTCGGGCCCGGGCTCGTCACCGCCGGCGCGCTTGGACGTGCCGCGGTACATGTCGTCGAAGATGTACATCCACGAGTAGTTGCCGTCGATCTTGGGCAGCCAGCTGTAGCCGAACTCGTTCTCGGCGGTGGCCGCGTTGCCCCACAGCGACTTGAGCAGCGAGACCATGAACTTGGGCGTGTTGACCCAGTAGTTCATCGACGTCCACGCGACCTTGTTGATCGTGGTCGGTGTGGTGGCTTCGTTGTACTGCGCGAGCGTCTGCTGCGGCCCGGTCGGGGTCTTCAGGTAGCCCGGCAGGATCTCGAACGTCCCGGCCATGTCGGTGGCGCCCTGGATGTTCGAGTGGCCGCGGAACGCGTTGACGCCGCCGCCCGGCCGGCCGACGTTGCCGAGCAGGAGCTGCAGCATCGCGCCCGCGCGGATGATCTGGACGCCGGTCGAGTGCTGGGTCCAGCCCAGCGCGTAGGTGATGGTGCCGACGCGCTCGGCGTTGCCGGTCGAGGTCACCATCTCGGCGACCTTCTGGAACGCGGCCTTGGGCGTGCCGCAGATCCGCTCGACCATCTCGGGCGTGTAGCGCTCGACGTGCTTCTTGAGCAGCTGAAACACGCAGTGCTCGTCGGTCAGCGTCGGGTCGACCTTGTACGCCTTGGACTCGTCCTCGGTGGCGTACGCCCAGGTGTCGCGCGCGTACTCCTTCTTCTCGGGGTTGAAGCCCGAGAACAGCCCGTCCTCGACGTTGAATGCGTACTTGTCGGAGATCAGGTACGACGCGTTGGTGTGCAGCTTGACGTAGTCTTCGTGGTAGCGCTTGGTTTCAATGGCGTAGCGGATGATCCCGAGCAGGAACGCGATGTCGGTGCCCGGCCGGATCGGCGCGTAGAAGTCCGCGACCGCGGCCGTGCGCGTGAACCGGGGATCGACGACGACGATCTTGGCGCCGCGCCCGCGACGCGCCTCCATGAACCACTTGAAGCCGACGGGGTGATTCTCGGCAGGGTTCCCCCCCATGGCGAGGATGACATCGGCGTTCTTGATGTCGACCCAGCCATTGGTCATCGCACCGCGACCGAACGTGGCGGCCAAACTGGCCACCGTGGGACCGTGTCAAACTCGAGCTTGGGTATCTCGGTAGGGCACGCCCCAGGACGTCAGCGCTTTCCACTGCAGGAAGTTGAACTCGTTGGTATCCGTGCAACCGCCGATCCAGGCGATGCCCGGGGTGCGGTTGACGAGCTCACCCTTGGCGTTCTTCTCGACGAACGTGCGATCGCGCGTGTCCTTGACGTGCTTGGCGATGCCGGCGATCGCGTCATCCCAGGAGATGTCCTCCCAGTGAGCGCTGCCCGGACGACGGACCTTGGGCCTGGTGAGTCGGTTGGCGTGGTGGATGTCGCCCTTGAGCGCCGCGCCCTTGGGGCACAGGCTGCCGCGGCTGATCGGATGATCAGGATCGCCTTCGACGTGGACCACCGAGGGCGAGACGTTCTTCGCGCGGTCCCCGAGGGTATGGATGATGACACCGCACGACACCGCGCAGTACGGACAGGTACTCCGCGTCTCCGTGGTACGGGCAATCTTCAACTCGCGCATCTCTGCGCGAGCGCTCCTCAAGTCGAATCCCAGCGCAGCCCCACCACTGACAGCCGCCCCAAGCTTCATGAAGGTCCGTCGATCCACGGGATACCTCCGACGTTTCGTGTATGAGGTCACAGCTGTAACACGGTTGTCAAGCCGGCCTCATGGAAGACCTCGTCGGAAACTCGAATGTGCATGCGCGTCTGCGCCCATGCCGCAGCGCGGCACGCCAGACCGTCGCGGTCTCGACGGAGAACCTCGCACCTCTGCAACCCCGCACCACACCCGGCGCGTGACCGCTGGCGACGTGCCCGCGCGATCCGGCTCGCGCATCCGCTCGCTACCGGCCGATGTCGCGCCCGATGTTCCTCAAAAGGAACGGCATGCGATCGCCTGGCCACGGCGCGCGCCGGCGCCGTGCTGTGAGTGCTGGCTCACGCGAGTTCCTCGATCGGCGGTCACCGCCCGGACCACAGGCCGGCAACGGCGCCACGCGTCGCGAACGCGCGCCGTCGGGCAGGCAGCTCGAGGAACCACGTGATTCCTCGATCGCGCCCGGCGCTCCGCAACATTGTGTTGTGGGCAGCTCACCGTGGGCGCCGCGGAAGCCCTCGACTTGCCCGGCGGCGAGGACGAGGATCGGCGCCAACACAACCAAGGAGTACCGCGATGAAGAACCCCCCACGTGCCGCGATGCGGACGTTCGTGGCAGCCGCGATCGGCTGCGTCTCGCTGGGAGCGCCGGCCGTGGCCTCGGCCCGGATCACGCGGATCGAGATCACCCAGATCGAGTCGCCCGCGTTCGGCGGCGCGTCGTTCGGCGACACCGGGCCGTACGAGAAGCTGATCGGCCGCGCGTTCGGCGAGGTCGATCCGCACGATCTGCAGAACCGCGACATCACCGATCTCGAGCTCGCGCCGCGCAACGTCCGCGGCATGGTCGAGTACGACACCGGCATCGTCGTGCTGCGGCCGATCGATGCGGCGAAGGGCAACCGCCGGCTGTTCTACGAGCTCACCAACCGCGGCGTGATCCTGTCGCTCCGCGCCCTCAACGACAGCCCCAACCCGTCGACCACCAACCCGACCGCGGCCGACGCCGGCAACGGGTTCCTGATGCGCCACGGCTACACGATCCTGTTCACCGGCTGGGACGCCTCCGCGATCGGACCGTTCGCGTCGCACTACCCGGTCGCGACGCGGCGCGACGGCTCGCCGGTCGTCGGCCCGGCGATCGAGGAGCTGATCTTCGACAACTCACCGGCGGCGCAGCCGACCACCGCGACCCTCAGCTACCCGGCGGCCACGCTCGACACCGCGCAGGCGACCCTGACCGTGCGTGGCCACTACGACGACGCGCAGACCGCGATCCCGGCGACCGGCTGGCGGTTCAACGACGCGCGCACGATCCAGCTGCTGCCCGAGGGCACGCGGTTCGCGCCGGGGGCGCTCTACGAGCTGGCCTACCAGGCGCGCGATCCGCTGGTCACCGGCCTGGCGCTCGCCGCCGTCCGCGACATCCCCGCGTTCCTGCACCACGCCGCGGCCGACGACACCGGCGCGGCCAGCCCGCTCGCCGGCCGGATCGACGTCGTGATCGCGCACGGCATCTCGCAGCCGGCGCGCCTGCTCCACGACGTCGTCCACCTCGGGTTCAACCGCGACGAGCGCGGCCGCCGGGTGTTCGACGGCATCCTCAGCTACATCGCGGGCGCGAGCAGCGGGTTCTTCAACCAGCGCTTCGCCCAGCCGTTCCGCACCCACCGGCAGCACATCGGGCGCTGGACCCCCGAGCGCGTGTTCCCGTTCGCCGACCAGCTGCTGTTCGATCCGGTGACCGGGCGGCTCGGCGGCCGGCTCGTGCGCTGCACGCTGACCGGCACGTGCCCGAAGATCTTCGAGGCCAACTCGAGCAACGAGTACTGGGTCAAGGGCGGCTCGCTGCTCCACACCGACACCCGCGGCCACGATCTGGTGTTCGATCCGCCGGGCGTCCGGACCTACCTGTTCTCCAGCCTGCCGCACTCGCCCGCCGCCGGGGCCGGGATCTGCGAGCAGAGCCGCAACCCGCTGTCGCCGGCACCGGGCCTGCGCGCGCTGCTGGTCGACCTCGACGACTGGATCAGCCGCGGCGCCGCGCCGCCGGCGAGCCGCCTGCCCCGCCGGTTCGACCGCACGCTGGTGCCATCCTTGCCCCGGAGCGGCGTCGGGTTCCCCGCGATCCCCGGGGTCCGCTACACCGGCGCGATGTCGACCGGCGACCGGTTCGACTTCGGCCGGCGGTTCGACGACGGCATCCTCGACGTCACGATCCGCAACGGCGTGATCGTATCGCCGGTGATCGGGTCGCCGTACCCGGTGTTCGTGCCGGCGACCGACGCCGACGGCAACGACCGAGCCGGCGTCCGGTTTCCGGACGTCGCGGTCCCGGTCGCGACCTACACCGGCTACGGCTTCCGCGCCGCCGGGTTCGCCGGCCCCGACCTGTGCGACGCGTTCGGCCAGGCGATCCCGTTCGCGAAGACCCGCGCCGACCGCGCCGCCACCGGCGATCCGCGGCCGTCGCTCGAGGAGCGCTATCCGAGCCACCAGGGCTACGTCGACCAGGTCCGCGCCGCCGCCGAGGCGCTGGCCCGCGACCGCTTCCTGCTTGCGGAGGACGTCGACCGCTTCGTCCAGGCCGCCCAGGCCAGCAGCGTCGGCAACTGACGGGGCCGCGCGCCCCGTCGCCCGGTCACGGCGACATCGCCGGTCCGCGATCCGGACCAGGTTCGGCGCCGGACAATGCCGATCACGCCGGTTTGACGCGCCGTCCAGCGGTGGCGGGATCTCCCCCGCCGATGTGCGGAGCTTCGCCTGCGTGCTTCTCATACGACCCGCCGCGTATGCCGCACCCGGGTATGCCCGCCGCCGTCTGCCTCCGACGAGCGCGCGCGCTCGTCGATCGTCGCGTCCTCGCCGTCCGCGAACAGCCAGCGGGCTCGCGCGCCGCGAGAAGCGGTTTGCGCACGGTACACGGCAAATACGCCGCGTGACACATTGCCTCCATCCGCGCGTGTACGCACGCGGCCGCAGCGCTCATGGGAGATCCCCGACGACGATGGCGGGCCTGGGCAGGTTGCCCGTGATGGGTCGCACGGGTAGCGTTGCAGGATACTCACGCTTTCCCACTAACCATCAGAGAAATCCCATGCAGCACATCACTCCCTGCTTGTGGTTCGATGACAAGGCGGAAGAGGCGGCGCGGTTCTACACATCGATCTTCCCCAACTCACGCATACTGGCGATCACGCACTACGGGCCGACCGGCCCACGGCCCAAGGGCAGCGTCATGACGGCGCTGTTCCTGCTCAACGGCCAGCAGTTCATGGCGCTCAACGGCGGCCCGCAGTTCCCGCTCACGCCCGCGATCTCGTTCATGGTCAAGTGCGAGACCCAGGCCGAGCTCGACAGCTACTGGGAGAAGCTGTCCGCCGACCCGAGCCAGGAGCAGTGCGGCTGGCTCAAGGACAAGTTCGGCATGTCGTGGCAGATCGTGCCGGCGGTGCTCGACCGGCTCCTGACCGATCCCGAGCGTGCCAAGTCCGAGCGAGTCATGGCCGCGCTCATGAAGATGCGCAAGCTCGACATCGCCGAGCTCAAGCGTGCCCACGCGGGGTGACCGTGGCCCGGCGCGGCGCCCGGCGGCATCGAGCCGCGAACAGCTCGCCGCGGGGTGCGCTACGCCAGCTCGAACAGCGCCGCGCCACCCTGGCCGCCGCCGACGCACATCGTGACGACGCCGTAGCGCTGCTTGCGGCGGCGCATCTCGTAGGCGATGGTGCCGACCAGGCGCGAGCCGGTCATGCCGAACGGGTGGCCGATCGCGATCGAGCCGCCGTTGGGGTTGAGCCGGTCCATCGGGATGCCGAGCTTGTCGCGGCAGTAGACGACCTGGGACGCGAACGCCTCGTTGAGCTCCCAGACATCGATGTCGTCGACCTTGAGGCCGTGCTTCTTGAGCAGCTTGGGGATCGCGAACACCGGGCCGATGCCCATCTCGTCGGGCTCGCAGCCGGAGACGGCATAGCCGCGGAACACGATCAGCGGCTGGGCACCGACGGCGGCGGCGCGCTCGCGCGACATCACGAGGGTGGCCGAGGCGCCGTCGGACAGCTGCGAGGAGTTGCCGGCGGTGACGCTGCCCTTGCCCGACTCGGTGTCGAACACGGCCGGCAGCCTGGCCAGGCCCTCGATCGTGGTGTCGGCGCGGTTGCACTCGTCGGTGTCGACCAGCGCGTCCTCCTGGCCGGTCACCGCGCCGGTCTTCTTGTCGAGCAGGTTGCGGCGGACCTGGATCGGGGCGATCTCGTCCTTGAGCCAGCCCTCCTTCTGGGCGCGCGCGATCCGCTGCTGGCTGGCGAGCGCGACCTCGTCCTGGGCCTGACGGGTGACGCCGTAGCGCTTGGCGACGACCTCGGCGGTGACGCCCATGGCCATGTAGAGCGCCGGGTGGTGCTCGACGATCCACGGGTTGAGCGAGTTGTCGCGCTCCATCATGGTGATCGACTCGACGCCGCCGCCGACGATCGCGTCGACGCCCTCGCACATCACCATGTGCGAGGCCTGGGCGATCGCCTGCAGGCCGGAGTTGCAGAACCGGTTGATGGTGACGCCGGCGACGCTGGTCGGCAGGCCGGCGCGCAGCGCGGCGACGCGCGCGATGTTGTGGCCGGCGGCGCCGTGGGGCTGGCCGCAGCCGAGGATCACCTCCTCGACTTCCTTGGGATCGAGGCCGGGGACCTTGGCGATCGCGTGGCGGATCGCGTGGGCGGCCAGGTCGTCCGGGCGTGTGGCGTTGAACGAGCCGCGGACCGACTTGGCGAGCGGCGTGCGCGAGCTGGCGACGATGACGGCTTCTCTCATGGCGATGACCTCACTTGGGGGAATCGTGGAACCCGCGGCCCTCGGCCGCAAGCCGGACAAGCAGCGGGGCGGGCTTCCAGTGGTCGCCGAGCTGGAGGCGGTAGTCCTCGACCCGGCGCAGCACGGTGGGGAGCCCGATGGTGTCGGCGTGGAACATCGGCCCGCCGCGGTGGCGCGGAAAGCCGAAGCCATGGCAGTAGATGACGTCGATGTCGCCGGGGCGCTGGGCGAAGCCGTCCTCGAGCACCCGGGCGCCCTCGTTGGCCAGGGCGGTCATGGTGCGCGCGAGGATCTCGTCATCGGCGATCGCGCGGCGGGTGACCCCGCGGCGGGCGGCGGCCTCGGTGGCGATCTCGTCGATCAGCGGATCCGGGATCCGGTTGCGGCTGCCGGGCTCGTAGCGGTACCAGCCGGCACCGGTCTTCTGGCCGTAGCGGCCCAGGGCGAACAGCCGGTCGGGGACCTCGGACTGCGGGCCGTCGGCGCGGGTCTTGCCGAACGTGGCGAGGTACTGGCGGACCCGCGTGCCGACGTCGATCCCGGCGATGTCCTGCATGCCGAAGGGTCCGACCGGCATGCCGAACTCGGTCAGCACGCGATCGATCTGCGGCACCGAGGCGCCCTCCTCGAGCAGCAGGTAGGCCTCGCGCATGTAGTAGGCGAGCATGCGGTTGGCGACGAAGCCGAAGCAGTTGCCGACCACCACCGGGATCTTGCCGAGCCGCTTGCCGAGCGCGACCGAGGTCGCGATGGTCTCGGCCGAGGTCTGCCGGCCGCGTACGATCTCGAGCAGCTTCATCACGTTGGCCGGGCTGAAGAAGTGATGGCCGATGACCTTGGCCAGCCGGCCGCTCTCGGCGCCGAGCTCGTCGATGTCGAGCGTGGAGGTGTTGGTCGCCAGGATGCACGCCGGGCGGGTGACGCGGCCGAGCTCGGCGTACGTGGTCTTCTTCAGGTCCATGTTCTCGAACACCGCCTCGACGACGATGTCGACGGTGTCGAAGCCATCGTAGGTCGTGGTCGGCGTGATCAGCGCCAGGGTCCTCGCGCAGGCCTCTGGGCTCAGCTTGCCGCGGGCGACCGAGGACTCGTAGTTCTTGCGGATCGTCGCCATGCCGCGCTCGACCGCCGCGGCGTCGACGTCCTTGAGCAGCACCGGGATGCCGGCGCCGGCGTAGGCCATCGCGATGCCGCCGCCCATCGTGCCGGCGCCGATCACCGCGGCGCGCGCGATCGGCGTGGTCGGGGTGTCGCGCGGGACGTCGGCGACCTTGGCGGCGTCACGCTCGGCGAAGAACAGGTGGCGCAGCGCCCGGGACTCGATCGAGACCACGCACCCGGCGAACAATTCGCGCTCGCGCGCCGAGCCATCGGCGAACGAGCCGGTCATCGCCGCCTCGATCGCTGCCTCGATCGCGTCGATCGCGGCGACGGGCGCGGGCAGGCGCGACCGGAGCACGCCGCGCGCGGCGAGCACGGCGACGAGCCCGGCCTGGGTGTCGAGCGGCAGGTCGCGGACCCGGCGGAGCTCTCCGGCGGCCGCCCGCGCCCGGGCGAACGCGACCGCGCCGGCGCGGAGCTCGGCGGTGCCGTCGCGCTCGACGAGGTGATCGACGAGGCCGGCGTCGCGGGCCCGCCGCCCGGACAGCGGCTTGCCCTCGGTGCACATCTCGATCGCCAGCTCGGCGCCGACCAGGCGCGGCAGCCGCTGGGTGCCGCCCGCGCCCGGGATCAGCCCGAGCAGGACCTCGGGCTGGCCGAGGCTGGCGCCCGGGGTCGCGACCCGGTAGTGGCACGCCATCGCGAGCTCGAGGCCGCCGCCGAGCGCATGGCCGTGGATCGCCGCGACCACCGGCTTGGCCACGTCCTCGATCCGGTTCAACACCGCGTGGCTGCCGGCGACCCGGGCGAGCGCGTCGTCCCGGGTGCGCAGCGCGGCGAAGCTGTGGATGTCGGCCCCGGCGACGAACGTCGAGCCGGCGCCGCAAAGGACGATCGCCTGGGCCGCCGGATCGGCCGCGGCGCGCGCCACCGCGCGGTCGATCGCCTGCCAGACCGCCGCGCCGAGCGCGTTGACCGGCGGGTGGTCGATCGTCAGGACGGCGACGCCGTCTTCGAGCTGGCTGTGCACGAGATCTGCGTGGTCTGCCATTCAGGCTCCAGGTCAGTTCCTCAATCGCGGGGGGCGCCGCGACCGCGCCGCCGCGAGCACGTGCGCGTTGCCGGACATCTTGATAAACTCCGCGGGTCCTTATAACACGCATCGACGGAGGCCCATGTCCGCCACCACGTCCCGGCCGCGCCCGACCCAGGTGGGTCGATTTCTTACCTCGAACGTCGGGCCCGGCGACGTGTTCACCCGCGAGGATCTGACCGCCGAGCAGAAGCTGTTCGGCCACACCGCCGCCGAGTTCATGCGGCGCGAGGTCCTGCCCGGTGCGGACCGGCTCTACCAGCGCGACTGGCCGTTCGCCCGCGAGCTGCTGCGCAAGGCCGGCGAGCTCGACCTGCTCCGCCTCGAGATCCCCGAGGTCTACGGCGGGCTCGGCCTCGACAAGGCGAGCGCGGCGTTCGTGTTCGAGCAGATCGGGATGAACCCGTCGTTCGGCGGCTGGATCGGCGCACACACCGGGATCGGCATGATGCCGCTCCTGTACTTCGGCAACGCCGAGCAGAAGGCCAGGTACCTGCCGCGGCTCGCGAGCGGCGAGATGGTCGGCGCCTACGCGCTGACCGAGCCGGGCTCGGGCTCCGACGCGCTCGCGGCCAGGACCACCGCCGTCTTGACCCCCGACGGGCGGCATTACCTGCTGAACGGCCGCAAGATGTGGATCACCAACGGCGGGGCCGCCGACCTGTTCACGATCTTCGCCAAGGTCGACGGCACGAAGTTCACCGGGTTCCTGGTCGAGCGCGGCATGGGCGTGGTCAGCGGCCCCGACGAGCACAAGCTCGGGCTCGACGGCTCGTCGACCACCGAGCTGATCCTCGAGGACGTCGCCGTCCCGGTCGAGAACGTGCTCGGCACGATCGGCGAGGGCCACCGGGTCGCGTTCAACACGCTCAACCTCGGACGGGTCAAGCTCGGGTCGAGAAACCTGGCGTGCGGCAAGTTCGCGCTGAGCAACGCCGCGCGCTACGCCCGCGAGCGCAAGCAGTTCGGCAAGTCGATCGGCGAGTTCGGGATGATCAAGCACAAGCTCGCCGAGATGGCGCTGCGGATCTTCGTCGGCGATGCGATGGTCTATCGCACGCTCGGCGAGGTCGATCGCGCGCTGGCGGGGGTCGACCCGGCCGACGGCGCGGCGGTGCTCTCGACGATCGAGCAGTTCGCGATCGAGTGTTCGATCAACAAGGTCGCGACCAGCGAGATCCTGGCGTACGTCGTCGACGAGGCGCTGCAGACCTACGGCGGCAACGGCTACTCGCGCGAGTTCCCGGCCGAGCGGCCGTACCGCGACGCGCGGATCACGCGGATCTACGAGGGCACCAACGAGATCAACCGGCTGATCATCCCGACCCGGATCCTGCGCGCCGGCATCCCCGCCGAGATCGCGGCGGGCGGCACCGGCGACCGCGCCGTGCTCGCCGCGGCCAAGCGGCTCACGGTCGCGATGCTGTCGGGCGCCGTGGCGGCGTTCGGCGAGCGCGTCGCCGAGCACCAGGAGGTCCTCGCCCACATCGCCAACGTCGTGATCGACGGCTACGCGATCGAG
>DASWRS010000170.1:0-51041 GCA_036403075.1 Kofleriaceae bacterium | reverse complement strand
GCGCCCAACGCGATCCACTTCCACCCACCGGGCGGCCTGCTGCTGCCCGGCCAGCCGAGGACCACGACCATGGATCTCTCCGATCGTCTCGTCGAGCACGACCACTGGCTGACCGCGCGCCTGCTCGAGAACGCGGCCACGCTCCCCGATGACGCCCTCGACCGCCCGATCCGCCCCGGGCTGGTCGTGCACGCGTTCGAGGGCCCCGAGCCCGATGTGAGGACCATGCTCGAGCGCATCGTCTTCACCAAGGAGGTGTGGACCGCGGCGATCGGCGGGCGCGACATCCCGCCGCGCGACCAGTGCAGCATCGCGGCACTGCAAGCGCGGCTGGCGGCCGTGCAGCCGCAGTTCACCGCGCTGGTCCGGCGCATCCGCGATCGCGACGAGTGGGACGACGTCTTCGTCGACGCGCTGTGCACCCCGCCGGTCAGCTTCACGCTGGGCAGCGTGATCGCCCACATCCTGACCGTCGGCGTGGTCCGCCGGCAGACGGTGATCGGCGTCCTGCGCGAGCTCGGGGTCCCGGGCGTCGAGTCGCGCGATCCCATCGAGTGGGAGCGCGAGATCGCCGCGCGCTCGTAGCCACAGGCGCGGGCGCACGGCGAGAGAATTCCCATGCCCCTCGATCTGGACACGCTCCCTCACGGCCGACGACGGGGCGCGCGACGCGGCGGTGCTGGCCGTGCCGGCTCGCCAGGCGGCGAGTGCCACATCTCCGGCTTCACGTAGGTGCCGAGCGTGCGCCAGGTCTTGTCGCCATCGAGCACCTTGACGGGAACGGCAGCCATCAGCGCCGGATCGAGCAGGCGCGTGTTGATGCCCATGCGCTGATCGCGACCCTTGCCGCGACCATCCCAGCAGATCACGCAGCCGCACGACCGACAGCGCACGAACTTCAGCCCGCCCGCCCGGACCGAGTAGTCCTCGAGGGCGCCGCGCGGTGCGGTGATCGACACCGCCGAGCGCCGGTAGTACGCCCACAGCGTGCCATAGCGACGGCACACCGAGCAGTTGCACTGCGTCACCTGCCGTGGCAACCGCGCCGCGCCGAGCTGCACGGCCTGGCACAAGCACGTTCCCTGGATCGCGAGCTTTCTCACGCGCGCAGTGTCGCCGAATTTCGGCGGCCGTGGTGCCGCGGCAATCGGCCGTCATCGACCGGCGTTCCGCGCCTGCGTACGGTGACGTGCGGGCTCGCTCGATGCATCTGTCGGGCTCCGGCGGCCCGGGGTTTCGATTTCTGACTATCATCGACGCCAAGGCGCTGTCCGGGAAGGTCCTCTATGCGATCAGAGCGGTCGGCACGGCACCTGCCCAGTTCATATGGACGGTGGAGTAGACCGGGCCTCGCGCAAGCGCAGGTCGGTGATGTCGGGCTGCGACCGCGGTGACCGCCGGCACGGTCGCGCGCAGCACGCACCGGCGCAACCACGCCCCGGCAGTGCCGGCGATTTGCTAGACTGAGCCGAGTCGCTGAACGCGGCTGCTGCAGTGCTGCGAAACACGACGACCCCGAGGAGCGAGCATGTCCGACCACGACCTGGGCAAGCAGACAGCGACACCGCGCGGGCCGGAGGCCGGTGCCGGGGGCAGCGCGGCGCCGGGGAAGCGCACGCTGGTCGAGCAGGCCCAG
This sequence comes from Kofleriaceae bacterium, assembly GCA_036403075.1. GTDB lineage: Bacteria > Myxococcota_A > Polyangia > Haliangiales > Haliangiaceae > JABFXX01. The sequence continues at coordinate 49,405 of DASWRS010000170.1, read as the reverse complement.
GGAGAGGGTGACGAGCAGCACGGGCCGGCGTCGGCCAAGGCGCGCGATGGCGCTCCCGCGGCGGGCCACAAGCCGAAGGTCGCGACCGTACCGGCGGCGGCGAGCGGACCGGGGCCGCGGACCGGCCTGGGGGCGTTTGCCGGCGCCATGGCCCGGGCGCGCGGGCCGCGCGAGTTGCAGCGCGCGATGCCCGCGGGGCTGCTGGCCCAGCACGGGCTCTTGCCCAGGCCAGCCCCGGGGGCGGCGGCGGCACCGGGGGCGGCGCTCCAGCGCAAGGCGTCGGCAGAGGGCGGCTCCGAGCAGATCGCCGAGGCCGCCGCGCAGGGCACGAGCGGCGCCGCGGGGCCGCTGCCGCACCTCGGCGAGATCCAGCGCTCGTTCGGGCGGCACGACGTGAGCGGCGTCCAGGCGCACACCGATGGCGCGGCGGCGACCGCGTCGCGGGCGATGGGCGCGGAGGGGTATGCGACCGGCGCGCACGTGGCGTTCGCCGGTTCGCCGACGCTGCACACCGCGGCGCACGAGGCGGCCCACGTGATGCAGCAGCGCGCCGGCGTCCAGCTGAGCGGCGGCGTCGGCCAGCCAGGCGACCGCTACGAGCAGCACGCCGATCGCGTCGCCGACGCCGTGGTCCGCGGCGGATCGAGCGAGGCCTTGCTCGACGAGATGGCGGGCGGCGGCGGTGCGGCACAGGCGAGCACGGCGGTGCAGCATCGGCTCGACGCCGTCCAGCTCGACGTGCGCGGCACCGTGGATCAGCAGCGCAACGCGCGCGGGGTCGACACGCCGGCCGGCGGCGGCGGCGGGCAGCACGGCGCGTTCCAGGACGAGGCTCCCGGCGACCACGGCCCGGTGATCCACCACGATCACGGCTTCCTCGACGACGGCAATGGCAACATCGACGACAGCCTGCGCCAGGATCCGACGTGGGCCGATCGATTCGAGCGCGCCAAGTGGATCGCCAAGCTCGAGGCGGCCGAGCTGCTGCGGCCCGATCTGGTCGACGGCACCGCCGCGTACCGGCACTTCCTGTTCGGCAACGGTGCCGAGCGCGACGTCCAGTACGGGCGGTTCCTGGCCAACGACAGCTCCGGCCAGACCGTGCTGGCGTCGGCGATGGAGGACACGCGGCAGGCCGCGCTCCAGCGCCACGATCAGGACCTGGCCGGCGCGGCGCCGACCGAGGGCACGCGGACGTACCAGATCCGCACCAACGCGATGTCGGTGACCGCCGGCGACGCGCGCTATCCGTATCCGGCGACCGAGAACTGGCAGAAGGCGCTCGGCGCCCACTCGATCTGGATCGAAGCCACGGTGACCGTGACGGTGACCCGGCTGCGCGACGCCGGCAGCGAGCCGTTGCCGGGCGGCGTGCCGGCGCCGGGCGAGGGCTCCAGCACCGAGGCCGGGCCGCCCACGTTCTCGCGCCACTTCCACGTCGAGATGACGATCCACGCCGAGGACATGTACAACTTCAATCCGGGCAACGTGGACATCGCCACCGGCACGCCGGACGCGGCCAACGGGCGATTCGAGATCACGGGCCTGGGCCACGAGTACCTCAACCGCGGCACGTTCTCGCAGCCGTTCGACTTCGACGCCACGATGGAGCCGGCGACGAGCCCGGGCAACAACGCCACGCCCAATGACCCCGGACGCCCGAGCCGCACCGGCCGTCCCGCGGACCGCCGCGCCTATCCGACGACGCGCTGAGCGCAGGCCTCATGCAGCCCACGACCCGCCACGACGACCTCGACGAGCTGCGGCGGCGCAAGATCGCCATTCCCTCGGTGTTCCAGCGCGGCGCCTGGCTCGGCCTGGCAATCGGCGGCGGGCTCGACCTCGGCCCGGGCGCGACCCAGCTGCTGCTCTGGCTGCCCGTCCGTGCGGACGCAGGCGAGCCCGGTGCCCCGGCGGCGAGCTGGGCCGAAGTCGACGCGGTGATCGGCGCGCGCGGCGCTGCGTCGTCGCGCACGGTGCCGGTCGCCGCCGGCGCGCTCTGGGACGGCTCGCCCGGTCCCGAGCTGACGGCCGCGGGCGATCGCTGGACCGTCCACGGCGCCGAGTACCCGTCGGGCGCGGCGGCGTTCGGCAACATCTTCTGGAAGCACGGCTGGGCGCTGGGCACACGCGCGGGGCTGCTGGTCAGCCTGGTGAGCTCGTGACCGCGCCGCCGATCACGCGCGGCCTGGTCCTCGGTCTCGCGCTGCTGGCGGCCTGCTCCGGCTCCGGCTCGGGCCGGGCACCCGCCCAGGGCGGCGGCCTCACGACCGACACCGACAGCCGCTCGCTGCCCGACGTGCAGCCGCGGCTCGACTTCCTGGCCCGCTACCTGAAGCTCAAGTCGCCGGTGACCGACGCCGAGTACATCATCCACTACCGCGACAACAGCGGCGGCTCGATCCCCGGTCCGTCCGACTGGGACATCCGCGCGGTGCTGCAGGTCGCCGATGACGGCGCGGCCTGGCATGCAGGCTGGGAGCCGTGCCCGGCCGCGACCGGCGCCGGGTCCGACGCGCAGGACACCGTGCCTGCCTGGGCGCGCGCCTTGCTCGAGCGGCGGCCGCCGTGGCGCAGTCCGCGCGCGTCGCCGCGCTGCTTCCGCGATCCGCGCCATCCCGCGAGCGTGGCCCTCGTCTTCGGCGAGGACCACCTGGTCGCCTACGGGAGCTCCAGCGAGCCGGCGGCCGCCGAGCCGAGGTAGCCCGCAAGCCGGTCTCTCGGCCACGTGGGACCGCTCGGCGAGATCATCGATCACGCGAAAGCGTGAGCTCGACAATGATCGATCCGGTCAGGCTCGAAGAATGGGAACGTGGTAAGCGTCGAAGACAGCGTCTCGGGAGACGATCGTGTAACCCTGATCGAGGGCCTGCGCGATCAGCAAGCGGTCGAATGGATCCTTGTGATGCCACGGCAGCCCGCGAACGAACAGCGCCGCCGATAAACCGAGCTCGGCGATCTCGTAGCCAGTCCGCTTCAACACGTCAGGCAACCACAGCTCGGCGGGCCTCGCGAGCTCGAGCTTGCCGAGGGATTGCTTGATCGCGATCTCCCATGCCGTGACGATGCTGACCAGCACGTCGTGCGTTCCATCCTCCAGCGCCGCTCGTGCGTCCGATGTGAGGCGATCGGGCGCCGTGGCGCTCCACAACAGCACGTGTGTATCAAGCAGGAGCTTCACTCGACGCCGAAGGCGGCCGCGATGTCAGCCGGGAGCTCGTCGAAGTCAGCGTGCATCGTGGCTTCGCCGGCGAACAGCCCGAGTCGGCGCCGCCGCACTGCGGTCTTGTACGGCGCCAGGACAGCAACGGGCTCGCCGGCGCGGGCGATGACCACCCTCTCACCACGTTCCACTTCCTCGAGCAGGCGAGACAGCTGGGTCTTGGCCTCGTGGATGTTGACCTGCTTCACAGCCTAACCTTAGCTAACCAGAGCTGGGGTGGCAACCCCGAACCGTTGCAGCGGCTGGCAGGACACGGTGTACGGCGAGTTCTTCGAGCTCGCGTCGGGCGTCTTCCTGGTGTTCAACGAGGCGGACGCGCTGCCTCGCGCCACGCTGTGAGGGGGCGCTGAAAGCCGGCTTACGGCAGATCCGGGCAGAGCGGGCGCGCGCGGCAGGCGCGGTTCGATGGTGCGGTGGTGGGATGCTATGGTGCGCCGAACAAGCGAGGCCCATGTCGACGACTTATCTGTACCGTTTGCCCGTCGAGCAGACCCAGTGGAAGGTGGAAGGCCAGACGACGACGGCGTTCACCTGGGAGTACGAGGACGGCAGCGCGGATCTGCTGCGGCTCTACTCCAAGGGCAAGCAGCAGCAGTGGGATGCCGCGGAGCGGCTCGACTGGTCGCAGGACGTCGATCCGGACAACCCGATGGGGATGCCCGACACCTCGGTCGCGCTGTATGGCACCGATCTGTGGAACCGGCTCGACGCGCGCGAGCGCGGCCATGTCCGCCGCAACCTGCAGGCGCACACGCTGTCGCAGTTCATGCACGGCGAGCAGGGTGCGCTGATGGCGACGGCCAAGATCGTGCAGACGGTGCCGTCGTACGAGGCGAAGTTCTACGCCGCGACGCAGGTGATGGACGAGGCCCGCCACGTCGAGGCCTATGCGCGCCTGCTGCACGACAAGATCAAGCTGGCGTACCCGATCACGGCGCCGCTGGCCAAGCTGCTCGAGTCCACGATCACGGACCGGCGCTGGGACATGACGTACCTGGGGATGCAGATCCTGATCGAGGGCCTGGCGCTGGCCTCGTTCCACCGGATCCGCGACACGGCGAAGAACACGCTGTGCGCCGCGGTCAACGCGTACGTGATGCAGGACGAGGCGCGGCACGTGGCGTTCGGCCGGCTCGCGCTGCGCGAGTACTACCCGCAGCTGACCGACGCCGAGCGCGCCGAGCGCGAGGAGTTCGTGGTCGAGGCCTGCTACCACATGCGCGACCGGTTCAACCAGAAGGAGGTCTGGGAGAACCTGGGGCTGCCCGTGGCCGAGTGCCTCGAGGCGGTGGCGCGGTCGGACGGGATGGTGCAGTTCCGCAAGCGGCTGTTCACCCGGATCGTGCCCACGGTCAAGGACATCGGGCTGTGGGGGCCGCGGGTGCGCAAGGCGTACGAGGACATGGGCGTCCTCGCCTATGCCGATGTGGACTCCGTCGCGATCCTCGAGAATGACAACCGGGTCGCCGAGGAGTTCGACGCCCAGCAGTTCGTGCAGCGCCAGCTCGGCAAGGCCGAGTAGGCGAGCCGGCGGTGCGGTCCGGCTACGGATCGCACGGCAAGGTGCCCGAGAACACGCGGAGGTCATCAAACGCGCCGATGAGGTCGTTGGACGGGCTCCACGGGCCGTTGCGGCCCAGCGTCGGGGCGAGGGGCGATGCGGCGGGGTTGCGGAGCGGGAGACTGGTCACGCGTGCGCCGTCGACGCAGAACGTGACCGTGCCGCCAGCGTGGACGATGCGCACGAAGTGCCACTTGCCGGGGCTGGGGAACGTGATGTGCTGGGTCGTGTACGCGACAGGGTTGGTCTGGCCGACGACCGCCGCCTCGAGCTCGAGGCCGCGCGTGTCGTCGAACTCGACGGCGATGCCGCTGAAGGTGGCCTCGTCGACGTTGGAGAACACCGCGGCGAGTCCGGCGTTGGACGGTTCGTTCTGGATCCAGAACTGGATCGTGGTGTCACCGCCGCCGAGCGGACCGGAGCCGTGGAGGTAGTACCCGGGCTCGACGTGGACGGCCATGCCCTGCTCGCGGAACGGCCCGGCGACGAGCAAGGGCGGGGTGGGCGTCGTGTTGAACAGCGAGGTGAAGCTGCCGCCGCACAGGTCGTCGATCGTGGCGCCGGTGATGTCCGGCGCGGAGAACCCGAGGGCGAGCCGGCACGTCGACGGGAACGTCATGTCCGCGTCGGCGAGGAAGAACTGGAGTGCGACGCTGCCGCCCTGCGGGGTGGTCGGCTCGATCGCGACCAGGAACCGATCGCCGGGGACCGCGTCGACCGTGATCACCTGCGCCCCGGTGGCGCCCGGCGCGGTCACCGCGGTGAACAGGACGTCCTCGCGGCTGTTGCGATACAGCCGGATGCGGTGCTCGGCACCCGTGGCCGAGACGTGCGCGTGCAGCGCGAGCTGGACGACGCGGGCCGTCGTGATCGTGTATTCGACCGCGGGATCGGAGGCGTTGGCCGCTCCGCTGGTCGTGACGAGCAGCGCGTGGGTCACGCCGGCGCAGGCATCGGCCGAGGGTCGGTCGGCGCAGCGCTCGATCCGGTTGTCGGCCTTGCCGGTCATCGCGCCGCCGAACGCGGTCATCTCCGCCCACGTGTGATCGCGCTGGTCGCCGACGTAGCGCCAGTGGCCGTCGTCGCCGTCCGCGGTGCCGTCGAAGGCGGTCGCCGCGTCGGCGATGCAGGGCGCCGGGCAGGCGGTGGGAACGCTGACGTCGGTGCCGCCGGCGTCGTCGCCGCCGCCGCCGGCGTGATCGTCGCCGTGGGAATCGAACAGCGACTGGTTGCAAGCGGACAGGGTGAGCCACACCAGGGCGGCGCGGAGCAGGACCCAGGCTCGCCGCCGGGGGACCACGTCCGGGGCCTCATCGCCTCGCCGGGGTACGACGTCCATGCAGCTCGAGTGAATCAGGGTGAGCCGGGAAGTCAAGTCCTCTCCATGCCTGCACGCACCGAGGGCACCACATGCCGGAGCCAGCCGCACGATGGGACGACCGGCGACTCGCGTGTGCGGCGTCGTGACGCCGTGATGACTCGCTGTGTGTCGCAAAATGATGCGGTCGGCGCGCGGTGATGCCGGCATCGGGCACGGCGCGCGCGACGTGACTCGACGATCGCGAGCGCCGGATGAGTGCTTGACAGGCGAGCTCGATTTATCTTATGCATATCTGATTTTGCGCCATTCATTCATGGTATTGCTGATCGTTTCTGCTTTGCAGTTCTCTGCAGGAGGTTGTTGATGAAGCTCTGTGTAACCGTTTGTGTACTGATTCTGGTCGGGACGAGGTCGGTCGCGTCGGCCCAGCTCGCCTCGCAATGCGTCGTGGAGTCGCTGGCGCCGGCGGCGGCGCAGGGCCGCAACGCGTGGGCCGCGAGCTGCGGCTACGTCGATCCGGGGGCGGTGTCGGTCTACAACGACAACAGCCTGTACGTCGCGTTCACGGCCGGGTGCGGCCATGCCGGCTGCAGCCCGTACGTCCCGGTGGTCGGGACCGACCCGTGCGTCGCGGGCCTCGTCAAGCTCGGGCTGTGCGCGATCAGCTTCCCGCCGAGCTTCACGCTCTCGGTGTCCAGCATCGAGAGCGGCGTCGACATCTCGAGTCCCGGCCGGTTCGACGCCTGCCCCGATCCGGCGTCGTGCAGCTTCGGCTACCTCGGCGGATCGGCGCTGACCATCTCGCTGACGTCGACGACCAACATCGCCGACTGTCTGCGGTTCTCCAGCTGGTTGGGAGCCTGCGCGGGGCAGGGCTCGACGTGCAGCCTGACGATCAACAGCAACCTGTCGACGTCGGCGCACTGGACCCGGATCAACGGCTGCACCCCGCGCTGAGCGTGGTTGCGGTCCGGCGCGCCATCCGGTGCGCCATCCGGTGCGCCATCCGGTACGATGGCGTATGGAGAACGAAGCGCCGGTCGTGAGGTTGACCGACGCGATCCTGCTGTCCGCGCTCGCGCGCGGCGCCCAGCAGGTGCGGATCCGCGCCCGCGACCGCGGCTCGTGCGTGGTCGAGCTCCAGATCGACGGCCAGGTCCACGAGGAGATGCGGCCGCCGGCGCTGCTGCTCGCGCCGATCGTGCGGCGGCTCTCGATCATGGCGAGCCTGCCGATCTACCCGAGGGGCGGATCGGCGAGCGGATTCCTGCACCTCCGGATCGGCGAGGTTCGCGCGGCGTACTTCGCGATCGTCGTCACCGGCCACGGTGCCGCGATGAGCGCGACGCTGCGCGAGATCACCGAGGAGGAGTACAACAAGGCCGATCCGTCGGGCTCGACCGGGATCTATCGCTGACGGCTCAGCCGCGCCGGAGCTCGAGCAGATCGGCCGCGACCTCGCCCGCGAACACGGTCTCGAAGCTGCCGGGCTCGAACGCGTTGCGGTACCTGTCGCGCGCCGCGTCGTCGGAGTGATGCATCCGGCGCTGCATCGCCTTCTCCCAGGTCGCGCGATCGGGCCACTGCGCATAGGCGACGGCGATGCCGTCGTCGCCGCGGTGCAGCCGCGAGCCCCAGCCGCCGAACTCGCGGGCGATCGCCTCGGTGCCCGCGCGCCAGCCGGCCTCGAACTCGGCCTCGCGGCCGGGCACGAGCTTCCAGCGATAGATGACCGCGAACATGCTGCCTCCTGCGAGGCGTCTTAGCTCGGATCCCGCCGGCGAGGTAGCGTGCGCCGCGGCCTCGGCCGGCGGCGCGGGCAGGGTAGGCTGCCGCGGTGGAACGCTCGAGACTGTCTGGGTTCGGCGTCGTCCTGCTCGCGCTCGTGACCCTCGGCTGGGGCTTGGCGTGGCCGGTGATCAAGCTCGTCCTCGCCGAGGTGCCGCCGCTGACGTTTCGCGGCATCTGCCTGGTCGGCGCGGGGGCCGGCGTGCTCGCCGTGGCGCGGCTCGGCGGGCTGTCGCTGCACGTCCCGGCGCGGTACTGGGGGCGGCTGCTGGCGCTGTCGGCGTGCAACATCGTCGGCTGGAACCTGTTCGTGGTCTACGGCATCGGCCTGTTGCCGTCGGGGCGCGCCGCGCTGCTCGGCTACACCATGCCGCTGTGGAGCGCGGTGCTGTCGGTGTGGCTGCTCGACGAGCGGCTCACGGCGCGGCGCGCGGCGTCGCTCCTGCTCGGGATGGGCGGCGTCGCGGTACTGCTCGGCGCCGACGTCGCCGGGATGGCGAAGGCGGCGAACGGGGTCGCGCTGATGCTCGGCGCCGCGGTGTCCTGGGCACTCGGCGTGGTGCTGCTGAAGCGGTTCGCGCTGCCGATCGCGACCGCGCCCTTGACCGGCTGGATGATGCTGGCCGGCGGTGCGCCGATCGCCTGCGCCGCGCTGGTGCTCGAGCACGATCGCTGGCACCCGGTGACCGGTGTCGCGGTGCTCGGCCTGCTCTACAGCGTGCTGATCGCGTTCATGTTCTGCTACTGGGCGTGGAACCGCGTGGTCCTCATGGTGCCGGTGGCGGTGTCATCGGTGTCCGCGCTGGCGACGCCCGTGGTCGGGGTGCTGAGCGGCATGGCGGTGCTCGGCGAGCCGCTGACCTGGCAGGAGGTCGCCGCCGGCGCGTGCATCGTCGGGGCGATCGCGCTGGCCGTGCGTCGCGACCGCGGGGACGCGGCGGCAGCTCGGGGGGCGCGCGACGCGACGTGATGCGACTGGCAAAACGTCGACCTGGCTGCGACAACCTCGTACGAGAGCTTCGTCGGGTGGGCGCGCAGGACACTTCGTGCTTGCCAAGCACACCATCCGACCTCACGTTTTCGAGGCCGATGACGCCGTGCCGCCGTTCGATGGTCCTGTTCACCGTGCTCTCGGGCGCGGCCGCCGCGTGTACCCCCAATAACTCGGGCAGCACGCTCGCGACCTGTCGCGCGCTGGCGCCCCGTCCCGCCGCGGCGCTGCCGGGGTGGGGCGGCTCGGTGATCACGATCGTGATGGAGAACAAGAGCCGGCGCGAGATCCTCGGACCCGGCGGGCCGCGGTTCATCCACGAGCTCGCCCACGGCGGCGCGGTCGCCGTGAACTACCACGACACGTTCGTGCACCCGAGCGAGGCCAACTACCTGTGGATGGTGGCGGGCCAGAACTTCGGCGTGCTCGACGACGACGATCCGATCTCGCACCACCTGGACTCGACGTCACACCTGGTCGACCAGATCGAGCACGCCGGACTGAGCTGGAAGGCCTACCAGGAGAGCATGGGAGCGCCGTGCGGGCTGACGTCGCACGGCCGCTACGCCGCCAAGCACGATCCGTTCGTCTACTTCAACGATGTCAACGGCTGGGACGGCACCGCGTTCCACCCGGCGCGGCGCTGCGCCGCGCACGTCGTCGACTACTCCGAGCTCGACACCGACCTCGCGCGCCACGCGCTGCCGCGCTACGTGTTCATCACGCCGAACCTCGATCACGACATGCACGATGGATCGATCGCCCGGGGCGATGCCTGGCTCGCGCGCGAGCTGCCCAAGCTGCTCGCCAGCGACGCGTTCACCCGGGGCGGCGTGATCTTCCTGCTCTGGGACGAGGGTGGCGGCACACCGGCGGCCGATGACCCGCCGTTCCTGGCGATCTCGCCCAACGCCAGGTCCGGGTTCATCTCGCACGCGAGCTATGACACCAGCTCGTACGTCAAGACGGTCCAGGCGGTGCTCGGGCTCGACGAGCTGCCGTGTGCCGCGAGCGCGAGCGCGATCCCGGCCATGGATGAGCTGTTCACCGTGCCGCTGACCACGCCGCCGACCGGGATCACAGGGAGCTGACGGCCGGATGCGCGCGTCGCTGCTCGGCTGTGCGGTCGCGCTGGCGAGCTGCTCGAGCACGCCGCCGCCGACCGCGGAGCAGCTCGGCGCGCGGCTGTTCTTCTATCAGGGGCTGTCCCATCCCACCGGGCAATCGTGCGCCGACTGCCACGCGCCGGGCGTCGCGTTCCGCGATCCCGAGAGCGATCACTCGACCTCGACCGGCGCGATCGCCGGCCGGTTCGGCGCGCGCAACGCTCCGACTGCGATGTACGCGCAGTTCACGCCTCCGCTGCGCCACGACGCCGCCGCGCACGCCTGGGTCGGCGGGCTGTTCTGGGACGGCCGGGCGGGCTCGCTCGAGACCCAGGCCGGGATGCCGCTGCTCCACCCGCTCGAGATGAACAACCCCGACAAGGCGAGCGTGGTCGAGGCGGTGCGGCGATCGAGCCACGCGGCGCTGTTCCGCGACGTGTTCGGCCCCACGGCGCTCGACGACGTCGACGCGGCGTTCGCGCGGATCGCCCAGGCGCTCGCGGCCTACGAGCGCAGCGCGGTGTTCGCGCCGTTCTCGTCGCGCTACGATCGCTACCTCGCCGGGAGCGTCACGCTGACGGCGCCCGAGCAGCGCGGCCTGGCGATCTTCGAGGACCCGCGGCGCGGCAACTGCGCCGGATGTCACCCGAGCCGGCCCGGCCCCGACGGCACGCCGCCGCTGTTCACCAATTTCGGCTACGCCAACCTCGGCATCCCCCGGTACCAGAACAGCGGGTTCTTCGCCCAGCCGCCCGCGTTCAACCCCGACGGCGAGCGCTTCGTCGATCACGGCCTGATGGTGACGGTCGGCGACCCGGCCCAGGACGGCAAGTTCCGGGTGCCGACGCTGCGCAACGTCGCGCGCACGCCGCCGTACGGCCACAACGGCTACTTCCAGAACCTGCAGTACATGATCGACTTCCTCGTGACCCGCGACACCGGCTCGGCCGATCCGGCGGTCGGCGCCTGGCCGGCCCCCGAGGTCCCGGCGACGGTGGACCGGGTCCACGTCGGCCACCTGGGGCTGAGCCCGGCGGACATCGACGATGTGGTGGCGTTCCTCGGCACGCTGAGCGACAAGCCGGCGCCGGATCGTTGAGTTTCGCGAAGTTGCGGGCGGCGCGAACAGTTTTTGCGCCCGGGACCGTCCTGGTCAGCAGGAGGTATCCATGAAGCTCTACGATTTTCCGTTCTCCCCCAACTGCCGCAAGGTCCGCGCGGTGGCCTACGAGCTCGGCATCGCGCTCACCTACGAGCACGTCGATCTGCTGACCGGCGCGTCGCGAGCGCCGGCGTTCCTGGCGAAGAATCCCAACGGCCGCGTGCCGGTGCTCGAGGACGGCGACCTCGTGCTGTGGGAATCGACGGCGATCCTCCGCTACCTCGCCGCCGGATCGCCGCTCGCACCCACGGCGCCCCGGGCCGCCGCCGAGGTCGATCGCTGGATCGCGTGGCAGCTCGCCCACCTGGCGCCGGCGATGAGCAAGGTCGCGTTCGAGAACATCGTCAAGCGGCTGACCCGCCGCGGCGAGCCCGATCCGGCGCGGGTCGCCGAGGGCACGGCCGAGTTCGAGCGCCTGACCGAGGTCCTCGACGGCGCGCTCGCCGGCCGCGAGTTCGTCGCCGGTCCGCTCACGCTGGCCGACTTCGCGCTCGCCGGGCACTACAGCATCGCCTCGGCGGCCGGGCTCCAGATCGCGCACCACCGGCAGGTCGACGCCTGGCTGGCGCGGATCTCGGCGCGAGATAGCATGAAGCGCGCGCTCTCGGACGCGCAGGCCTCGATATGACCGACACCGCCGACGAGTTCACCGCCGCCGCCGAGCCGCTGCGCGCGGCGCTGCGCCTGCACTGCTACCGCATGCTCGGCTCGTCGCACGACAGCGACGACATGGTCCAGGAGACGATGCTGCGGGCGTGGCGCGCGCGGGCCTCGCTCGACGATCCGGCCCGGCTCAGGCCGTGGCTGTACCGGATCGCGACCAACGCGTGCCTCGACGAGCTGTCGCGGCGGTCGCGGCGCGGGCTCGCGTCCGAGGTCGGCCCGCCGGCGCCGGGCAGCGCCTACCCGCCGGCCGCGCCGATCGACGACGCCGCGTGGCTCGAGCCGATGCCCGACGCCTGGCTCGCGGACTGCGCCGACGATCCCGAGGCGCGCTACACGCTGCGCGAGAGCGTCGCGCTCGCGTTCGTCGCGGCGCTGCAGGTGCTGCTGCCGGCGCAGCGCGCGACGCTGCTGCTCCGCGACGTGGTCGGGCTCAGCGCCGAGGAGGCGGCGGAGGCGCTCGAGCAATCGGTGTCGGCGGCCAACAGCGCGCTGCACCGCGCCCGCGCCGCGATCGAGCACAAGGTCGCGCGCCGCGATCCGGCGGCGTTCGCCGGCGCGGCGGTCGACGAGCCGGTGCTCGCCCGCTACATGCGCGCGCTGGCGGCCCACGACATCCACGAGATGATCGCGCTGGTCCACGACGACATGCACACGACGATGCCGCCGTCGCCGACCTGGATCTCGGGCCGCGCCGACAACATCGCGTTCTATCGCCGGATGTTCGCGGGCTGGGCCCGGGCGGGGAGCAACGAGGGGATCCACGAGCCGATCCGGGCCGTACCCCTGGGCGTCAACGGTGGCGCCGGGTTCGCGTTCGAGCGCGGCGGCGTGGTGCGCGCGATCGAGGCGGTCGAGGTGCGGGACGGCCGGATCCTGCGGATGCACCACTTCATGCAGCCGCGGGTGATCGCGCTGTTCGCGGCGTCGGCCCCGCCGGCCCCGCTGGTCAGGCCGCCGGCGGGGTGACCAGCGCGAACGCGGCGCCCTGCGGATCCAGCAGCTGGACGATGCGCTGGCCGCCGGGGACCTCCATCGGCCCGTTGAGCACGCGGGCGCCGCCGGCCTTGGCTCGGGCGAGCGCGGCGTCGAGATCGGCGGTGGTGACGTAGAACATCCACGCGGTCGGCACCTCGCTGCCGTCGGGCGCCTTCATGCCCTTGGGCTTGGTCATCATGCCGCCGAGCTGCTGGCCGCCGCGGCCCCACAGCAGGTACTTGCCCATCGGGCCCATGTCGAACTCGCCGAGCCGCTCCCAGCCGGCGATCTGCTGATAGAACGCGAACGCCGCGTCGTGGTCGGTGGTGTAGAGCTCGTGCCACGAGAACTCGCCGGGCTTGGCGCGGTCGTGCGCCGCCATCGGGGTCTTCGGCTCGACGAGCGCGATCACCGCGCCCTGCGGGTCCGCGATCACCGCGAGCCGGCCGACGTCGGGGACGTCCTCGGTGACATAGATCTTGCCGCCGAGCTGCTTGACCTTGTCCAGGGTGGCGTCGAGGTTGTCGACCGAGATGTGCGCCTGCCAGTACGGCGGCGCGCCCATCTTCCTGGCCATCTCGGGCAAGAGCGTCACGCCGCCGAGCGGGCCATGGCTGGCGACCCACATCGTGTAGTCGGCGGTGCCCCAGGCCTCGGGCTTCCAGCCAACGACGTCGGTGTAGAACGCGATCGCCGCCTTCGGATCGCTGGTGAGCAGCTCGTACCAGACAAGGTCGCCGGAGTTCGCCATGGCGGAGAGCATCCCCGGCCGGAACGCCCGCCGCAAGCGGCGGCGGTGCCGCTCACGACCGGCTCAGCACGGCGTGGCGACGGCGCTCGCGTCTCCGGCTTCGTCCGGAGTCACGATCTGCGCCACCGCCGCGACCACGTCACCGGCGCGCTCGCGCGGGATCGTGAGCGCGCCCTGCAGGCGCTCGAGCAACGCGCTCTCGACCGGCGCGAGCTCGAGGTCGGCGACGATCACCAGGTAGGCGAGCGCGAACGCCAGGTCGCGGGCGCCGGTGGTGGTGAGCCGGGGCACGAGGCGCGCGATCCGCGCGGCGCGCTCCTCGTCGTCGCTCGGCACCGGGGACAGCAGCGGCACGCTGTCGGGGGCGATCTCGCCCCGCGCGCACAGCCGCGCCATGACCGTCCGGAGCACGGCCCACTCGGCGGGATCGTCGTCCAGATCGGTCGAGGCCGCGAGCTGGACGAGCTGCCCGATCGTCCGGATCTCCAGCGGACTGATCGGCTGATCGCCGAGCGTGACTTCGAGGATCTGCTGGAACTTCGGATCGTCGATCACGATGGTCATCGCGGACCGGTGGTGCACGGTTCGTTCCAGCTGGCCGCCGGGAGGTATCGTCCGGCGCATGGTGCGCCCGCTCGACCGGTTCCTCCGCGCTCGCGACCTGCTGATCTCGCTTCGCGCGGATCACGAGGCCGCCGTGCGTCAGTTCACCTGGCCCGAGCTGCCGGCGTTCAACTGGGTCAGCGACTACTTCGACGTCTACGCCGCGGGCCTGGCGCGCCCGGCGCTGGTGATCATCGACGACGCCGGGGCGGTGACCACCGCGGTGTCGTTCGCCGAGCTCGCCGAGCGATCGCGCCGGGTCACCCGGTTCCTCGCCCGGCTCGGCGTGCAGCGCGGCGACCGGGTGCTGGTGATGCTGTCCAACGTCGCGCCGCTGTGGGAGACGCTGCTCGGGGCGGCGCGGCTCGGGGCCGTGGTCATCCCGGCGACCACGCAGCTCACCCGCGACGACGTCGCCGACCGGCTGGCCCGCGGCGAGGTCCGCTGCGCGATCGTCGAGTCGGCGGTGACCGAGCGGTTCGATGGCGAGGCGCCGGGGCTCGTCCGCGTCGCGGTCGGCGATCCGGTCGCCGGCTGGACCCGGTTCGACGACGCGTACGCCGAGGACGGCGCGGCGTGGCTGGCCCCGGCGCCGACCGCGGCCGACGACCCGCTGCTGCTCTACTTCACGTCGGGGACGACGGCGCGGCCCAAGCTCGTGCTCCACACCCACACCAGCTACCCGGTCGGCCACCTGTCGACGATGTACTGGATCGGCCTGCGCGAGGGCGACCGCCACCTCAACATCAGCTCGCCGGGCTGGGCCAAGCACGCGTGGTCGTGCTGGTTCGCGCCGTGGAACGCCGGCGCGACGGTGGTGGTCCACAACTACACCCGGTTCCGGGCCGAGGCCACGCTCGATCTGCTCGCGCGCGAGCAGATCGACACGCTGTGCGCGCCGCCCACGGTGTGGCGCATGCTCGTGCTCGAGGATCTGGCGGCGCACCGGGTCCGGCTGCGCGAGGTGGTCTCGGCCGGCGAGCCGCTCAACCCCGAGGTGATCGATGCGGTGCGCAAGGCATGGAAGCTCACGGTCCGCGACGGCTACGGCCAGACCGAGACCACCGCGCTGATCGGCAACTGCCCGGGCGATGACATCGTCCCCGGCTCGATGGGCCAGGCGCTGCCGGGCTACCGCATGACCTTGCTCGACACGACCGGAGCCGAGCGCGACGACGGCGAGATCGCGGTGGCGCTCGCGCCGCGGCCGACCGGGCTGATGGCGGCCTACGTCGGCGATCCCGAGAAGCACGGCGCGGCGACGGCGGGCGGCTACTACCGCACCGGCGACGAGGCGGTGCGCGACGCATCCGGCCGGTACACCTTCGTCGGCCGCGGCGACGATGTGTTCAAGAGCTCGGACTACCGGATCAGCCCGTTCGAGCTCGAGAGCGTGCTGGTCGAGCACCCCGCGGTCGCCGAGGCCGCCGTGGTGCCGTCGCCCGATCCGGTGCGCACGGCGGTGCCCAAGGCGTTCGTCGCGCTCGCCCCGGGGCACGAGCCGTCGCGCGCGCTCGGCCTCGAGATCCTCGCGTTCGTCCGCGGCCGGCTGGCGCCCTACAAGCGCGTCCGCAAGATCGAGTTCGCCGTGCTGCCCAAGACGATCTCGGGCAAGATCCGGCGGGTCGAGCTCCGCCGGCTCGAGGTCACCCGCCAGGCCAGCGCCGAGCGCGGCGAGCACGAGGTGGCGTGGGACGACGACCGCGCTGATCGCGGCGATCGCGGCGACGGCTGACGCGGCGCGCGCCGCGGGTCACTGCCGGAAGCCGACGACCAGCGCGTCGGTGGTGCCACCGGCGACGTTGACCGCGCCGCAGACCAGGACCGTGCCGTGGCTGTCGACCGCCGCGGCCTGGCCGCGGGCGCCGGCGATGGTGCGCTGCCAGATCAGCGCGCCGGCGGGCGTGTACTTGCGGACCACGAGGTCGGCGCCGAGGCTGCCGGTGACCACGACGTCGCCGGCCGCGTCGATCGCGACGCCGCTCCAGCTCGGCCCGGCGGCGTCGGTGACGTCCCAGCGCGGCGCGCCGGCGGCGCTGTAGACCCGGATCGTGCCGGCCCCGCCGAAGCTGCCGACCGCGGCGATGCTGCCGCCGGCGGAGACCGCCACGGCGACGAGCCCGTCGGGGCCGGCCCCGGGGCTGGCGAGCGAGGTCGACCAGCGCAGCGCGCCTTCGGGCGAGTACGCGGCGAGCCAGCCGTCGGCGCCGGTCCTGGCGTTGGTCTCGGTCCCGGCCACGACGACGTCTCCGCCGGGGGCGATCGCGATCCCGGCGGCGTCGCCGGCGGCGTCGCGGTTCACCGCCCAGAGCTCGAGGCCGTCGGCCGACAGCGCGCGCAACCAGGCGTGGGCCTGGCCGGTGCCGCTGGGCCGCGTGCCGGCGACGAACACCCGGCCGCCGGCGTCGCGCGCGATCGCGGCGTAGCGGTCGTCGCCGACGATCTCGTCGAGCTCGGACCACGCGGCCGCGCCCGAGGACGTGACGTCGAGGACGAAGCTGTTCCACTGCGTGTTCGAGCCCGAGTACCAGGTGCCGGCGACGAGCGCGCCGCCGCCGGGCAGGGCGACCACGCCGGTCCCGCGGTCGTGGCCCTCGCTCGGCGTCGACAGCTCGTGGCTCCACAGGATGCCGCCCGCGGCGTCGTACGCCCGGGTCCAGGCGTCGTGGCCCTGCGCGATCCGCTGGACCTCGCCGCTGGCAATGATCGAGTCGCCGGCGCCGGCCGCGATCGCGTAGCAGGCGTCCGAGCCGTGGTCGTCGCCGTCGAACGTGAGCCGCAGCGGCGCGAAGGTCTCGGCCGTGACCTGGCGCTCGGTGTGCGCGTCGCCCGCGGTGACGGTGCAGCTGGCGTTCCCGCTGCACGCGCCGCCCCAGCGCACCGTGGTGGTGTCGTCGGTGGTCAGCACGACCGCGCCGGCGGCGAACCGCGCCGTGCAGGCGGTCGCGCCGGCGCCGCAGTCGATCCCCGCCGGCGTCGACGTGATCCGGCCGGGGCCGTGGACGCCGACGGTGATCGCGCCGCGCGCGCTCGCCGAGCCGGCATCGCTCGCGCCGGGGTCGCTGCTCGGAGATCCTCCGGTATCGTTGCCTCGATCACCGTCATCGTCGCCGGAGATGCGCAGCGATGCGGTGCATGCAGCCGCGCTCGAGAGACTCAGCAGAACGATGAGCGCCTGGCGCGCACGTGGCATCCGCGCCCACTGCGGCGACGATCCACCTTCGCGCTGCGCGGGCGACATGAAATGAGGCATGCGCGCAATACGAGCAATCCCCATGCCGCCCGTTTCGTCTCGGCGGCGCTCGTCGGGCGTCAAAGCGCGTCGACCGAGCGCGGTCGCGCACGATCTCGCGAGCCCGGTTGCAGCCCGTTCGGGATCGCGGGTATCACCACCGGATGCATCGCAGTCTGATTCCTGTTGCGCTGGCCTCGTTTCTCGCCGGAACGGCCGGCACCGCGCGCACGGCGCACGCCGAGGTCGCCGACGCGGCCGCCGGGGGCTTCACCGTCAAGCTCACCGCCACCGTGGCCGCGCCCGCCGCGAAGGCGTGGGCCGCGCTGGTCGAGCCCCGCAGCTGGTGGGACAAGAGCCATACCTGGTCGGGCGACGCCGCGAACCTGTCGCTCGAGGCGACGCCGGGCGGCTGCTTCTGCGAGAAGCTGCCGGGCGGCGGCGGCGTGCACCACATGACCGTGGTCTACGCCGATCCGGGCAAGCTGCTGCGGCTGACCGGCGGGCTCGGCCCGCTGCAGGACCTGGCGATCGCCGCGGTGATGACGTTCAAGCTGACCGAGGCCCAGGGCAAGACCACGCTCGAGGTCACGTACAAGGTCGGCGGCTATGCACCGACCGGCCTCGCCGGCCTGGCCAAGCCGGTCGACGGCGTGCTCGGCGAGCAGGTCGCGCGCTGGAAGCGCCGGGTCGAGACCGGCAAGCCGTGACCCTCGGCGGCGCCGGCGCGGTCAGGCCGAGCGGGTGTGCGGCGTGGCGCCGGCGCGGCGCGAGCGCAGCGCGTCCTCGATGATCGTCGCGAGATCGGAGCGCTCCGGCCGCCAGCCGAGCAGGCGGCCGGCCTCCGACGGATCGGCGACGAGCTGCGGCGGGTCGCCGGCGCGCCGCGGGGCGAAGGCGTGCGGGACCGGCCGGCCGAGCACGCGCGCGGCGGTGTCGAGCACCTCGCGGACCGAGTAGCCGCGGCCGCTGCCGAGGTTGATCGGGCCCACGGTCTGGCCGGCCTCGAGCCGGGCGAGCGCCGCGAGGTGCGCGGACGCGAGGTCGCAGACGTGGATGTAGTCGCGGATGCACGTGCCGTCGGGCGTCGGGTAGTCGTCGCCGAACACCTGGATCGGCGGGGTCGTGCCGAGGCCGGCGTCGATCGCCAGCGGGATCAGGTGGGTCTCGGGCTCGTGGCGCTCGCGCAGCGTGCCGTCGGGGTGCGCGCCGGCGGCGTTGAAGTAGCGCAGCGCGGACCAGCGCAGGCCGTAGGCGCCGCGCCAGGCCTCGAGCGCGTACTCGATCGCGAGCTTGGTCGCGCCGTACGGGTTGACCGGCTCGCGGCGCGCGGTCTCGGCGATCGGCACGCGCTCCGGCGTGCCGTACACCGCGGCGGTCGACGAGAACAGGCACGAGGTCACGCCGGCGTCGCGGGCCGCGAGCAGGAGCTGCAGCGTGCGCACCAGGTTGACGTCGAAGTAGGTCGCGGGGTCGCGCACCGAGTCGCCGACCGAGATCTTGCCCGCGAAGTGCGCGATCGCGCCGACCCGGTGATCGACGAGCAGCCGGTGGACCCGCGCGCGGTCGCCGATGTCGCCGACGATCAGCGGGACCGCGGCGGGCAGCGACGCCGGCGGCCCGCCGGACAGGTCGTCGAGCACGACCACGGACCGGCCGGCGTCGGCGGCGAGGCGTGCGAAGTGGCTGCCGACGAAGCCGGCGCCGCCGGTGACGAGGATCGTGTCTGCGGTCATGCGGCCTCCTGGGCGGTCGCCTGGTGGTGGCGGCCGAGCGCGTCGTCGAGGCGCGGCAGCAGCACGCCGCGCGCCGAGCCGAGCACGCTGAACGGGGGCCGCGGGGCGCGCAGCGCGAGCGAGGCCATCGGCACGCTGATCACCCGCGCGTCGTCGTGGCCGTGCAGCCGCGCGGCCGAGCGCGCGAGCTGTGCCCAGGTGGTCGCGCCGGCGTTGGCGAGGTGCCAGATCCCGGCCTCGCCGTCGATCGCCAGGTCGAGGCAGGCGTTCACCAGATCCGGGACGTAGGTCGGCGAGATCGTCGTATCGGCCGCGGCGCGCACGGTGCGGCCGGCGGCGAGCTCGCGCAGGGTCTGGACCACGAAGTTGTGCTCGTCCCACGGTCCGAAGAACGCGCTGGTCCGCACGACCAGCGACGCGGGGTGCGCGTCGAGCACGCGCTGCTCGCCCTCGTGCTTGGTCCGGCCGTAGACCCCGAGCGGCCGGGGCGAGTCGTGCTCCTCGTACGGCTCGGACTTGGTGCCGTCGAACACCAGGTCCGACGAGAACGTCACCAGCGCGACGCCGGCGCGCACGCAGCACCCCGCCAGCGTGCTCGGCCCCAGCGCGTTGTCGCGGTGACAGCGCTCGGGATCGTGCTCGGCGTCGTCGACCCGGACGTAGCCCGCGGCGTTGATGACCAGCCAGGGCTCGTGGCGATCGAGCGCCGCGGCCACCGAGTCGGCGCTGGCGATGTCGAGCTCGGCGCGCGAGCTCTGGTGGCACGCCAACCCGCGGTCGGCGCAGATTCGAACGAAGGCGCGGCCGAGCGTGCCGGTCGCGCCGGTGATCAAGATGGGACGCATGGTACCTGTCCTGCCAGCAGCACCTGGCCGACGTGGCCGGTGCGCCGAGCATATTCTTCGATTATGACGCGCGCGACGGCGGCGCCGCGGCCCGAGCGTGCGAGCGCGACGATCGATCCGCCGAACCCGCCGCCGGTCAGCCGCGCGCCCCAGATCTCGGGGTGCGCGATCGCGAGCTCGACCAGCACGTCGATCGGCGGGATCGAGACCTCGTAGTCGTCGCGCAGCGACGCGTGGGATTCGCGCAGCAGCTCGCCGAGCCGGCCGAGGTCGCGCCGGTCGATCGCGTCGACCGCGGCGAGCACGCGCGCGTTCTCGGTGACGACGTGGCGGACGCGGCGCCCGAGCGGCTCGGGCAGCTGGGCGATCCGCGGCAGGTCGGCGAGCTCGAGATCGCGCAGCGCGCGGACGCCGAGCTGGTGCGCCGCGGCCTCGCACTCGGCGCGCCGGATCCGGTAGCCGCCGGACGCGTGGTCGTGCTGGATCCCGGACGCGATCACGACGAGGTCGGCGTCGGGCAGCGGGACCGCGCGGGTCTCGAGCGTGCGCATGTCGATGAACAGCGCCGCGCCCGGCGCTCCGACGCTGGCGACCAGCTGGTCCATCGCGCCGACCGGCGCCCCGACCAGCTCGTTCTCGGCGCGCTGGCCGAGCAGCGCGAGCGCGACGTCGTCGATCGCCAGCGCGTTGGCCTCGCGCAGCGCGCGCAGCACCGCGATCTCGAGCGCCGCGCTCGACGACAGCCCGCTGCCGACCGGGACGTCCGAGCTGATCCGCAGGTCGGCGCCCGCGAGCCGGTGGCCCGCGGTCCGCGCCGCGAACGTGCAGCCCTGGACGTAGTCGATCCAGCCGCCGGTCCGGCGCTCGCCGCCGAGCTCGTAGGCGCGGCACTCGCCGAGCTGGTCGCTCGACACCACGACGCGGTGATCGGCGCGCGGCTCGAGCTCGACCCGGGTGCGCTGCGGGATCGGGGTCGGCAGCACGAACCCGGCGTTGTAGTCGGTGTGCTCGCCGATCAGGTTGACCCGGCCGGGTGCCGACGTCGCGATCACGGGACCTCCACCGCGCGCAGCTCGCGCGCCTTGGCCTCGGGCAGGGTGTCGGCGGTGAACACGCCGGCGCCGATCTCGCTGCCGGCGAGGTACTTGATCCGGTCCGGCATCCGCAGCCAGGGATAGATCTCGACGTGGACGTGGGCGTACGGGTGCTGGCCGCGGGTCGGCGCCTGGTGCACGACCAGCAGGTACGGCATCGGCCGGCGCCACAGCGCGTCGAGCTTGCGCAGGCAGAGCTGCAGCGCGCGCGCGAGGTCCTTGCGCTCGGGCTCGTCGAGCGCGTCGATCGTCGGCGCGGCGCGGCGCGGCGCGATCCAGATCTCGTAGGCCCAGCGCGCGCACACCGGGAGCCAGGCGACCGCGTGGTCGCCGACGTACAGCGTGCGCTCGCCCGCCGCCAGCTCGGCGGCGATCAACTCCTCGAGCAGGCCGCGGCCGTGCACCGCGTGGTGGGCGCGCATCAGCTCGAGCTCGCGCGCGACGATCGGCGGCACGAACGGGTAGCCGTAGATCTGGCCGTGCGGATGGGACAGCGTGACCCCGACCTCGACCCCGCGGTTCTCGAACGGGAACACGTGGGCGATGTCGTCGAGCCCGGCCAGGGCGAGCGTGCGGTCGGCCCAGACGTCGATCACCAGCGCGAGCTGGTCGAGCGACAGGCCGCCGAGCGAGCCCGCGGGGTCCTGGCTGAACACCACGACCTCGGTGCGGCCGCCGCACGGCGCGGTCGCGACGATCTCCGATGGCGCGGCGGCGCTCGAGCCCAGCGCCGAGAACAGGTTCTCGAACACCGCGACCTGCCAGTTGCCGGCGGGGACCTCGGTCGGGTGCGCGGGATCGGTGCTCGGCGCGAGCGGGTTCCAGTCCGGCGGCGGCAGGAACGTCCGGTCCTGGCGGTGGCCGGCGTACACCACCCACTCGCCGCGCAGCGGGTGCCAGCGCAGGTGCGAGGCCCGCGCGCCCGCCGCGCCCGCCTGCGGGGCGTCGATCGCCGGGTCCATCGGCTCGCGGCTGTACAGCACCAGCTCGCGCCCATCGGGCTTGCGCAACACGCGGCGGTGGACGGCGCTGGCGAGCTTGGGCATTGCCATGGTCATACCTCAGACCTCCGGGTCCACGTCCATGGCCACGGCCTTGCGCTTGCCGCGGGTCGCGCCGGCGATCCGCTCGAGGTCGGTCTTGGGCACACGTGCCGCGGTGAGCAGCCCGTTGCGCTCCTGGAACGTGTCGGTCAGCTGGGTGTAACAGAACCCGGCGAGGCCGCGGCACGCGTGCAGCGCGCGCAGCAGGCCCTCGTAGGCGCCCGCGAGCTCCTCGCCGTCGTACACCCGGCTATAGCCCCACGCCGTGTCGCGCTCGGTGGTCGCGCCGTGCTCGATCAGCGCGATGCCGCCGAACTCGGACAGCACGACCGGGTGCTCGTGCGGGGTGAAGCCGCCGAGCGTGATCGCGCGGCCGCCGGGCTCCTGGTGCGCCAGGACCAGCTCGGCGGACTCCTGCGTCGCGTAGCGCTCGCGCAGCACCGCCGGGTTCGAGGCGTAGTCGTGGATCGTCACCAGGTCGGTCGCGACGTGCTCCCAGCCGTCGTTGCCGACCGTGGGCCGCGTCGGATCGAGCGTCTTGGTCAGGTGGTAGAGCGCGCGGACGTAGTCGCGGTGCGCCGGGTTGGTCGGCAGGTCGGGCACGCCCCAGGACTCGTTCAGCGGCACCCAGGCGCAGATGCACGGGTGCGAGATGTCGCGCCGGACCGCGGCGGTCCACTCGGCGATCAGGCGGTGCACCGCCGCCGTCGTGAACCGGTACGGGCTCGGCATCTCGGACCAGACCATGAGGCCGTAGAGGTCGCAGAAGAACAGCCAGCGCGGGTCCTCGAGCTTCTGGTGCTTGCGCACGCCGTTGAACCCGAGCGCGAGCGTGTGCTCGACGTCGCGGCGCAGCGCGGCGACGTCCGGTGGCGCCATCAGCGTGTCGGGCCAGTAGCCCTGATCGAGCACCATCTTCAAGAAGAACGGCCGGCCGTTGAGCATGAAGCGGTTGCCCTGGACGCCGACCGAGCGCAGGGCGGTGTAGCTCCACACGCTGTCGATCCGGCGGTCGCCTTGCCAGAGCTCGACCACCGCGTCGATCAGCGCCGGGTGGACCGGGCTCCACAGCAGGTGATTGCGGAAGTCGTCGATCCCCGGGTCGGCGAACGCGATCCGCCGCACCAGCTCGCGCTTGGTCACCGCGTAGCGATCATCGGCGAGGATCTCGCCCTCGTGCGACAGCCGGACCCGCAGCGTCATGTCGGGCTCGATCCGGCCGGCGAGCTCGATCTGCAGGCCCATCTCCCAGTGCTCGAGGTGCGGGATCCACACCAGGTGCTCGATCGCCGTCGCCGGCACGGTCTCGAGCCACACGGTCTGCCAGATCCCGGTGGTGCGCGGGTACCAGATGTCGTGCGGGCTCTCGAGCCAGTCCTGCTTGCCGCGCGGCTGGGCGAGGTCCTGCGGATCATCGACGGCGCGCACGGTCAGCTCGACCTTGCCGCGCGGGCCGACGGTGTGCGTGATGTCCGCGGTGAACGGCGTGTGGCCACCGGCGTGCCGCGTGATCAGCTCGCCGTTGGCCCAGACCGTGGCCTCGTAGTCGATCGCGCCGAAGTGCACGAGCACCCGCTCGCCCTGCGGCGGCGTCACGTCGATCGTGGTGCGGTACCAGCACACCGGATGAAACCGCGGATCGCCGATCCCGCTCGCCGTGCTCTCGGGCGGGTACGGCACCCGGATCTCGCGATCGAACACGACGCTGCCCGGGCGCGACCAGCGCGCCTGATCGTCGAACGCGAACTGCCACGTGCCGTCGAGCGAGCGCCAGTCCGGGCGCTGGAGCTGGGGCCGTGGGTGCTCGCCGCGCGCCAGCCAGGTGGCGAACTGGTTCATCCGCTTGACCACGCGATTCATGACGCGAGCGCCTCCCGCGCCCAGAACCCGCGGCCCGCGAGCACCGGGTGGTCGGGCCGCCGGCCGGCGGCGAGCTCGCGCACGGCATGCGCCAGCGCGGTCGCGCGGGGCCGCGGCCCACGAACGTCGAACAGCCCCGGCTCGTAGAACCCGTGCTCGCGGGTGACCAGGATGTGCCAGTCGTAGCAGCCGAACGCCGACCAGGCGGTCACGGCACGGACGTCGGCGCCGCGGTCGCGCGCGCGGCTCGCGCCGTCGTACATGTCGACGAGCCAGCGCAGCTGCTCCTCGCGCGTACCGCCGAGGTGGGCCTCGGTCAGCGCGAGCGGCAGGCCGAAGCGCTGCCACGCCGCGACGAGCAGCGCCTCGATGCCCGCCAGCTTGCCGGCGAGCACACCGTGGACATCGGCGTAGCGGTGCCGGCCGTTGCCGCCGTGCGACCACGCCGGCCAGCGCGCGATGTCGTCGTCGAGCCAGCGCTCGCTGGTCAGGTAGTAGTTGAGGCCGATGATCGAAGGCGGGCAGGGCGCGGCCTCGAGCTCGTCGAGCATCGCCGGGTCGGCCTGGGCCTCGCGCAGCCACGGCCGCAGCGGGTGATCGCCGCCGACCCGCCCGCACAGCAGATCCAGGCTGAGCCAGCGGCGCTCGTTCTCGAACGCCGCCTGGTACGCGAGCGCGTCGCTGCTCTGGGTCGATCCGAGGTCCTCGGTCGAGATCAGCTGCGCCGCCGGCGTGACCTCGCGGATCGCGCGCATCGCGAGCGCGGTCGCCCGGCACTCGACGAGCAGGGCGCGGACGAACGACGCATCGTCGCGGCCGTGCGGGTACCAGTGGCCGTACAGCGCCGAGAACCGGGCCGTGGTCAGCGGCTCGTTGACCGGCGTGAACCGGGTGACCCACGGGTAGCGCTCGGCGACCGCGCGCGCGTAGGCCGCGAGCTCCTCGGGGAACCGGGCATCGACCAGGCTCGTGTGGCGCGGGCCGGAGCCGTGGTGGACCAGCCCGACGATCGGATCGATCCCGAGCTCGCGCAGCCGGCCGAGCCGCTCGTCGGCCCACGTCCAGTCGGCCTCGGCGAGCCCGCGCGGCGCGTGGCGCTCCCACAGCACCGGATACCGCACCGTCCGGACGCCCAGCCCGGCGAGCAGATCGAGGTCGCTTGCGCGGACGTGATGGCCGGAGCGGACGAGCTGGTCGAAGTATCGATCACCCACCCGGTTGACCGTGCACTCGATGCCCGCCCACATTGCGAGCGATGGCATGCTCGATCGATCGACCATTGCTGTGCTCCTCGGTCAAGTCGGCATAGAGCTTGAGCGCCTGCGCGACGACCTGGTCCATGTTGTAGTAGCGATACGTGGCGAGCCGGCCGACGAAGTGGACGCGCGCGGTCGCCCGGGTGAGCTCGCGGTAGCGCTCGTAGAGCGCCGCGTTCTCGGGCCGCGGCACCGGGTAGTACGGGTCGCCCTCGGCGCGCGGGTACTCGTAGACCACGCTGGTCCGGGCGTGGTCCTGACCGGTCAGGTGCTTGAACTCGGTGATCCGGGTATAGGCGTGCTCGTTGGGGTAGTTCACCGTGCCGACCGCCTGGGCGCGCGACTCGGGCAGGGTCTCGTGCCGGAACTCGAGCGAGCGATACGGCAGCTTGCCATAGGTGTAATCGAAGTACGCATCGATCGGTCCGGTGTAGATCATCTCGCGATAGGGAATCAGGCCCTCGATCTCGCGATAGTCGGTATTGAGCATCACCTTGATGTGCTCGTGCCCGAGCATGCGCTCGAACATCCGGGTGTAGCCGTGCAGCGGCATCGCCTGGAACGTGTCGGTGAAGTAGCGGTCGTCGCGGTTGGTGCGGGTCGGGACCCGGGCGGTGACCGAGGCGTCGAGCTCGCTCGGGTCCAGGCCCCACTGTTTGCGGGTGTAGCCGCGGAAAAACTTCTCGTAGAGCTCGCGGCCGACCTTGCCGACGACGACGTCCTCCGAGGTCTTCACGGTCTCGACCTTCTCGGCGACCTTGGCGAAGAACGCCTCGAGCTCGAACGAGGTCAGCGATAGGCCGTAGAGCCGGTTCACGGTGTCGAGGTTGATCGGGATCGGCACGAGCTGGCCGTCGACCGAGGCCAGCACGCGGTGCTCGTACGGCCGCCACGCGGTGAACCGCGACAGGTAGTCGAACACGTGCTGGCTGTTGGTGTGGAAGATGTGCGGCCCGTAGCGGTGGATCAACAGGCCGGCGTCGTTGTAGCAGTCGTACGCGTTGCCGCCGATGTGCGGCCGCTTGTCACAGATCAGGACCCGTTTGCCCGAGCCGGCGGCGAGGCGCTCGGCGAGCACGCTGCCGGCGAACCCGGCGCCCACGATCAGATAATCGAACACGCTATTCCTCCGACCTGGCCAGCATCACGCCGGCGGTGCCGGCGCTGGCGCTGGTCCCGGGGCTGGCAGCGGTGCTGCGGTGCTGCGGCGTGCGCCCCAGGACGCGCTCGACGTGCTTCCACATCTGCGACCAGGTGTGGTCCCACGACAGGTCGGCGAGGAACTGGTCGGCGTGGGCGAGCCGCGCGATACGATCCGACGCCAGCGCCTCGTCGATCGCCACTGCGAAGTCGGCCGCGGTGTCGGCGATCCACGCCAGGCCCTCGCGGCCGTACGGGTCGACGACGTCGCGGATCGAGGTCGACACCACCGGCTTGCCGGCGGCGAGGTACTCCGGAGTCTTGGTCGGCGAGATGAAGCGGGTCGAGTCGTTGAGCGCGAACGGCAGCATCGCGACGTCCCAGCCCGCGAGGTATGCCGGCAGCTCCTCGTAGCGCTTCGTGCCGAGCCAGTGGATGTTCGGGCGCCGTGGCAAGCTCGCCGGATCGATCTTGACGACCGGGCCGAGCATCACCAGCTGCAGCTCGGGCCGCGCATCGGCCAGCTCCTCGAGCAGCCCGAGGTTCATGCGCTCGTCGATCACGCCGAAGAACCCCAGGCGCGGGTGCGCGATGTCCGCCTGATCGGGCGGGTCGTCCTGGAGCTCGCGGGCGCGCGCGAAGTGCGGCACGTCGACGCTCGACGGGAACGCGTGGATGTTGTGGTGCAGATGGCGCTTGTACTCGTAGAGGCTCTGACCGCCGGTATACACCACGTCCGCGCGCTGCAGCAGCCGGGCCTCGAACGCCGCGAGCGACGGTGGCGCGCCGTGGAACATCGACAGCTCGTCCATGCAGTCGTAGACCACCGCTCGGGCCTTGAGGTGGTCGGTGAAGCCGAGCGCGATCGGCGTATAGTACCAGAGCACGAGGTCGCTGGTGCGGACCTCCGCGAGCAACTGGTCGACGAGGCCGCGCAGCGCCTGGCGGGTCGCCTGCTCCGACAGGCCCCGGGGCAGGTGCGGCGTCACGACGCGGACGCCGCCCGGCATGTCCCGGATCTCGAGCTCGGGCAGCCTGCCGTCGAGCTCGGGCTCTTCGAAAAATACCACGTCTCGATCACGCGCGCAGCGACTCAGCAGGTGCTGCGGTCGTTGATAGACGAAGTTCCAGCGCAGATGGGACAGACACAGCACGAGATCGCGAGCTCTTCGCATGACTTCGCCAATTGCACGCGGCGGGCCGGCGCCGGCGGCTCAGAAACTCTCGAGCGTCCAGGCCTCGACATGCGTCAGCGTCGACCCGGGGGCGAGCGTACGCACGGGACTCATCGTCTCGAGCTCGACCATGAACCGCCGCGGGCCCAGGTAGATCGCCAGGTTAGTGCCGAGCGGGTACGACGCATCGGGCTCGAACACCGTGCGCTTGCGGAACACGCCGCGCTCCGGATCGTGCATCTCGAGCAGCCCCCGCGGCGCGAGCACCATGCGCTTGGCCTCGAGCTCGTGGGCCCGGATCTCCATCGCATCGGCGGCGAAGCCGATCTGCGGATCGTCGAGCTGCGAGGTATGTTGCCCGCCCCATCGCATCGGGATCACGATCGTCGCCAGGTCCCACGTGGCGGGGCCGCCGCCGAGCGGGATTCGGTAGACGGTGTGCGGCCCTGGCAACGTGCAGGTGAGCGCCCAGGCACCGCCCGACCACAACAGCGAGCCCACGTTGCGCAGCCGGTGCTCGATCGTCCACACGCCGTCGTGGACCCGGACCGCGAGCGACTTCTCGATCGCGAGGCCGCTCGGCGGCGACGTGATCCGCGCGCCATCGGCGAGCGGCTCGATCTCGCAGCTGCGGTTGTCGGGCTCGTAGATCTCCTCGGATTCATCGGCGAGCGGCCGCGTGATCCACAGCCGGTGGCCGCCGTACAGCCGCCAGGCGCCGCGGCGATGCTCGCCCGCCGCGTCCCAGTACAGCACGTTCTCGCGATCGGCACTCCCGAACCACGCGATCCGCGGACCGATCGAGTGCAGCACGACCATACGCACCCCGGCATCGACCAGCTCGATGCCGCGGTGACCCAGGTACTCCAGCGCGGTGACCGAAACCATGCCCGGAGCGTGCAAGCAAGCGGCATGCTCAGGCAAGTGTGCGCGGCATGTACGGCCGCGCCTCAGTGGCGGGGCTGCATCGCCGGATCGACGTCGTCGTCGCGCTTGTGCGACGAGCCGGTCGCGGCCTCGCCGATCAGCGAGGCGGAGATCCAGCTCCGGACGCGCTGGACGTGGCGCTCCTCCTCGACCATCGCGGCGCGGAACCGGCGGCCGAGGTCGTCGAACCCGAGCTGGTCGGCGAGCTCGACCAGCAGCTGCCAGCCCTCGGTGTCGGCGAGCTCGGCGATCATCAGCACGTCGAGGCACTGGTTCAGCGTGGTCCGCGGATCGGACACCGCCTGCACCCAGCCGAACCCGGCGACCGAGATCAGGTCGGCGCACGGCGTCATCGCCGTCGGATCGGCGCCGAGCTGCAGGATCGCATCGCGCACCACGGTGAAGTGGCGGCGCTCGGCGGCGTGGATCTCGGCGAGATCGGCCCGCGACGGGCCGCTCGGGTGGGGATCGGCGGCCTCGAGCTTGACCATCACCGCCTCGTACAGCCGGGTCCCGGTGCGCTCGAACGCGAGCCGCTCGCCGAGCTTGTCGAGGAACACGGTCGGCTTGTGGCCCTCGAGCTTCTCGACCGCCGTCTTGATCACGCCCTTGAGCGTCGCCGGCGGCGGCATCGTCCCGATCGGCGGGGCGCTGCTCGCCCACAGCAGGCGCTCGGCGGCGAGCGCCTCACCGTCGACGACGGAGTCGGTCTGTGCCTGCTCCGCGCCCTCGATCGTGCGGCGGCTATCGATCGGCGAGGTCGCGATGCCGGTCCGGTTCATTCCCGTATCCGTTGGCTTGTGCATGGCTGGTCCTCAGTGGATCGCGAGGTCCGCGCGCGCGAGCTCGGTCCCCGGGGTGAAGTGGTAGTCGGCGGCGACGAGCTCGGATGGCGAGCCCGCCGAGTTGACCTGGTCGCGGTAGCGGGTCGACAGCGCGCTCTCGCGGTCGCGCGGCACGATCTCCGTGCCGTCGGTCCGCAGGTCGACCTCGTTGGCCAGGACCTCGCGCACGAAGTCGCGCTGGCTCTCGTACTTGATCGGATCGGGCAGCGACGCCGGGAGCAGCTCCTCGGGATCGCGGCGCTCGATCTGCCGCATCAGGCCCATCACGAAGTGCATCTGGCCCAGCTCGTAGGACACGAACCGGTCCCACAGCGCCTTGAGCCGCGGGTTCTGCTCCTGCTCGAGGCAGCTCCAGTAGGTGTAGACCTCGTTGCATTCGTGGAGCAGCCACTTCTCGAGCCAGGTCTCGTCGGGATCGACCAGGCACTCGTACTGGGTCACGTGCTGCTCCTCGATCGAGGCGATCTCGGCGTACAGCATGCGGGCGACCGGATCGGTGAACATCGGTCCGATGTTCATGTAGTAGTCGTGGACTTGGTGCTCGGCCGACACGATGGTCAGCGCGTTGAGCTTGGTCAGCGGCGAGGCCTTCGCGCGATCGTACGGCGCGCGGATGTCGTCCTCGGGCGCACGGTGCTCGACCAGCGTCGGGCGGCCGGGCCGGACATCGGTGTAGGACTGAAGGATGTTGTTGGAGTCGAGGCCCGCGACCCGATCGAGCAGGGCCGAGACCGGTAGAGGTGATCGAAGTCCTCGAGCATCCCGAAGCGGTAGACCGACGCGAGATACGGATCGGGCTCCTGCTGGGCGATCCAGGCGGTCACCTCGATCGCGGTCTGCTCGTAGCCGATCGTGGTCTCGAGCGGGGACTGGTCACCGGGGTTGAGCCAGTTGACCAGCGTCTGCTGGTGCTGCTCGATCCGCCGGACGCGGGCGAGCGGCACCTGGAGCTCGCGATTTTTTCGGGCGCAGGCGTGGCTGAACCGCACCGCTTCGGATTCGATCCCGTTCATCAGGATCACACGGACACGCGTGAAGGCATCGTCATCGAGCTTGCTGAACGGAGTGCCGGCGAGCTCGCGCCAGGTGAACACCTGACGATCGAGCGGGACGCCGGTCTCCTTGAGAATGTCGAGGGCCATGGCAGCTCCTGTGGAAGAGAGACATCGGGCGAGATGCAAGGCCGGCGCCCGGGCGGGCGGCTCGGCCACCGGCCTGGATGCATTTGCGGAACGGCCGGCGCCAGGCCGAGCGCGCGCGACCGGATCTGGGGCGCACCCACGCACGACGCGACGTGCGCCCGTGGCGCGGGTCGGTCGCTCGATCACCGGCCGATGGCGACCGGCGGGATGCGGTCGCGACGGTCCGGCAAGCGCAGCGCCGCGGAGCTCGGCATCGCCGATGCAGACCCCACCGGCATGCGGAAATACATGTTCTTGATTGTGCTACTCGCGTCCTGCTCGAACAATAATAACAACGACCGCGAGCAGCGGGCGAGCGACGCCGGCGCCGCCCGCGGCGGCGACCTCGTGACCCAGGCGCAGGGCAACTTCAATGGCTCCAGCGATCAGGACGACATGGCCAAGGCGGCCTCGATCGTCTCGACGATCAACACCGGGGAGATCGCGCAGGCCAACCTGGTGCTGTCCCTGAATGTTGCCAGCGACGTTCGCGATCTCGCGAACGAGATCGTGGCCGATCACCAGGCGAACGAGACCAAGCTCCAGGCGATGATGCAGAACGCCAGTATCACCGTCATGGATAACCCGGTCTCGACCTCGCTGCGCACCGAGGCGATGGCGGGGCTCGCGAAGCTCCAGTCCGACGCCCAGACCAACCTCGACGCCGATTATCCGGAGATGCAGGTGATGATGCACCAGGAGGCGTTCGTGGTGGTCGGCGGCCTGCGCGACCTGGTGGTCAACGAAGCCTTCCGTCAGTTCCTGACCGACACGCAGAACACGATCCAGCAGCACCGTAACCACGCCGGGACCGTGCTCGGCAGTCACGACTAGCCGGCAGCCGGCCGCGTGAACACGCCGACCGAGACCGACAGCGAGGTCTCCTTGCACACCGCCATGTGCCACCAGCGCGCGGGCAGGTACAGGAAGTCGCCCGCGATCAGCGTCGCGGCACACAGCGTCGAGGTCTCCTCGCGGTAGCGCGCGAACACCGTGGCATCCGCCCGGACGTCGGCCGCAACGGTGTTGGCCCGGAAGTAGTAGTCCTTGATCCCGGCGGTGTGGGCGATGAACACGTCCTCGTCGTCGTAGTGCCAGCCAAAGCCGTGGGTCCCACCGGGCGTCACGAACAGCTGGACCTGCGCGGAGCCGAGCGCGCTGAACTCGTCGGCGACCCGGCGCAGCACCGGGTGGCAGCGCTCGGAGTGGCGCATGCAGAACCCGACGCCGATCCGGAGGTAGGCGCGGACCTCGTCGATCGAGCGCGGGGCCGGGAACGGCAGGATCTTGCCGCCGGCGACCACGAGGATGTCGGGCGCGGGGTCGGCGGCAACCACCTCGGCCAGGACGTCCCAGTCGAGCAACGCGCCGGGCTCGGGGACCGTCGACGGACGCGCGAGCGGCGCCTGGCGCAGGTGGCTGGCGTGGAACGCTGCGAGCGAGGTGGTGCCGAGCCAGTCTTGCAGCATCGGCCGCGTTGTAGCACGCGTCGCGCGCGTCACCCGCGAGTCAGGGCGCAGCTCCACGGCGGCAGCTCCGACGCGCCGGCCAGGTCCTCGCTGGCCAGCACGATGTCCCCGGCGAGCTCGACCCGGCGCGGCTCGTCCGCCAGGTTGCACGCCAGGGTCAGCTCGCCGCGCCGGATCCGGAGCACGTCGCGGTCCTGCGTCACCGACGTGGCGTGCGGCCCCGGATCGCGGAGCGCCGGATACGCCCGGCGGGTCGCGATCAGGCGGCGGTACCAGTCGAGCATGCGCGCGTGGTCGGGCTCGCGGCGCT
Source organism: Kofleriaceae bacterium (assembly GCA_036403075.1). Lineage (GTDB taxonomy): Bacteria > Myxococcota_A > Polyangia > Haliangiales > Haliangiaceae > JABFXX01. Next base: position 17,145 of record DASWRS010000170.1, on the reverse strand, counting down.
CGCCCCAGCGCAGCACGCAGCGGTCGCGGGTCGCCGGATCGATCGGGTCGATCGGCTCACCGTTCCACAGCGCCGCGGCGTGCTCCTGTCGCCGGCCGGCCCGGATCGCCTCCGCCAGCTCGGCGGACTCGGGCTGCGCGAAGTAACAGAACGGGGTCGACGCCGCCCACTCCTCGCCCTGGAACAGCATCGGCACGAACGGCGACACGAACAGCATCGCCGCCGCGACCCGGGCGCGCCGGTCTCCGGTGAGGTGGTGCAGGCGCTCGCCCGCGGCGCGGTTGCCGACCTGATCATGCGACTGGACGTAGGCGACGAGGCGATCGCGCGGCAGGTCGCCGTACGGCCGGCCGTGCGGTTCGCCGCGGAACTGCGAGACCCGCCCGTCCAGCGCATAGCCTTGCTCGAGGATCCGGCGCAGCGTGTCGGGCTCGGCGAAGTCGGCGTAGTAGCCGCTGCGCTCGCGGGTCACGAGCGCGTGGACCGCGTGGTGGAAGTCGTCGTTCCAGTGCGCGTCGAGCCCCCAGCCGCCGCGCTCGCGCTCGGTCACCGCGGTCGGATCGTGGTCGTCGTACTCGCCGATCAGCGCGATCCGGCGCCCGGTCTGGCGCTCGAGCGCGCGGACCTCGTCGACGAGCTCGGCGATCAGGTGGCGCTCGCCGTCGTCGTAGAGCGAGTGCACGGCGTCGAGGCGCAGGCCGTCGGCGCCGTAGTCGCGCAGCCAGGTCATCGCCGCGCCGATCAGGAACCGGCGGACCTCGCGGCTGGCTTCGCCGTCGAGGTTCACCGCGTCGCCCCACGGCGTGGTGTGGCGGTGGGTGCGGTACGGCCCGAACTCGAGGACGTAGGCGCCTTCGGGGCCGAAGTGGTTGAGCACCGTGTCGACCACGACGGCAAGCCCGCGCCGGTGGCACTGCCGGACCAGCTCGCGCAGCCCGCTCGGCCCGCCGTAGGCGTTATGCGCCGCGAACAGGTCGACGCCGTCGTAGCCCCAGCCGTGCTGGCCCGAGAACTGCGCGACCGGCATGATCTCGACGTGGGTGACCCCGAGCGCCACGAGGTCGTCGAGGTGGGCGACGGCCGACTCGAACGTGCCGCCGTCGCTGAACGTCCCGAGGTGGAGCTCGTAGATCACCGCGTCGCGCAGCACGACGGGCATGAAGTCCGGCGCCCCGACCGCGGGCGACTGCAGGTCGATCGCGCGCGACCTGCCGTGGACGCCGTCGGGCTGCCACCGCGAGCGCGGGTCGGGCCGCGGTGGCCCACCGTCGAGGCTGATCGCGTAGCGCGTTCCATCGCCGACCTCCGGCCCGCGCCACCAGCCATCGCCGTCGGCACTCGCGGCGATTCGGCCATCGTTTTGCCCATCGTTTCGTCCATCCTCGATCACGAATTCGACCCGTGTCGCGCTCGGCGCCCAGACTCGAAGCTGCTGCATTCGCGCACACGGTGCACGCCCGGTGCCACCGGAATGGACGGCCACCGTTGGCGATCGCGCGACACCCGATGCTCCGGGATTCACCGGCATGACAGGCACCAGTTCTGCACTATCCCCATGCAGATGTCAGGTAATCCCACGGTTCGAGAGGCAACGACGGAGGACCTCCCAGCGATCGCCGAGCTGCTCGGGACCCGAGCGCCGGGATCCGGTCCGCTGACCGTCGGCCGCGAGCCCGGCCGGCGCCACCTCCTCGTGCTCGATGCGCCCGACGGCGGGCTGGCCGCGGCGGCGCTGGTGACGATCGAGGGCCAGCGCGGCCACCTCGCGATGCTGGCCGTGGCCCGTCGCTTCGACGGCGCCGGGCTCCACGAGCGGATGATCGGCGTCGCCGAGGCGCTGTGCCGGGCGTTCGGCGCCGACGCGCTGGATGTGCCGGCGCGCCGCGCGGCGTGACCGCTGCGCTGGCCGTCACGACCTGCGTGCTGCGCGCCGGCCCGCGCGCTGCGGTCAGCTCCGCGCGCCGTAGCCGGTGCGCGACGCGACGTCGCTCGCGGGTTTCCCCGACAGCGAGCTCGGCGCGTTGACGTGCGCGCCGTCGTCGACTCCGACCGCAAGCCGGTCGACCAGCTCACCGCCCAGCCAGGCGGTGACCAGGGCGATCGCGACGCCGGCGATCGACAGGATCAGCGACGCCGTGCCCGGCGTGGTCGGGTGGCGGTAGCGCAGGAGCCAGCTGACCGCGAACAGCGCGACGACGACGACATTGCCGATGCCGTGCAGCGCGCCGATCCGCTTGGCCCGGGTGGCCTGCGGGATCGCGAGCCAGTCGATCAGGCCGAAGACCGCCGCGACGAGGCCGCCGATGATCCCGCTTGCGATCATGATGTAGGCGATATCGGCCCAGCGGCTGTTACGGGTGACCTGGTAGACGATGTCGAACACGACCGACGTCGCCAGCAGGCCGAGCGGAAATACGATCAGCATCTGGTGGATCGGGTGACCGAAGAGTTTTGCTTTGGCATTCATGAGGATCTCCTGCTGCTGGAGTCAGGTCATGACTGCCATTCGCAGCAAGCGGCGTACCGCCCTGCAGGCCCGGCGCGGAGCGCCGGCGCTCGGCCCGGGCACGGGATGATCACATGGCGACGGCGATCTGCTGCTTCGCGGCCAGGAACCGGGCGTCGAGCGCCTCGGCCTGGTCCTTGCCGATCGCGTCCTGCGCCTTGGGGAAGATGTCTGACTCCTCCTCGCGAGCGTGGTGCAGCACGGTATCGATCAGCCGCTGGTACATCTCGCGGCGCGCGGGCGCCCCGACCGCGAGCTCGTCGATGCTCGTGATCAGCTGCTCGAGCTCGCTCGCCTCGGCGTCGTGATGATCCGCGAGCGGCCGCGTCGCCTCGCGGGCGCGCAGCACCGGGTAGACCTCGCGCATCTCGGCCTTCTCATGCGAGATCAGCTCACGGCGGATCGTCGGCCAGAGCTGGGTGAACTTGTCATCGCTCGCCTTGGCGCTCTCGAGTAGCGCGGTGACCTCACCGTGCTGCTCGGCGAGCGTCTTGAACACTCCGACCAGACCTGAGAGCCGGGCCTTGACGCCCTTGACCACGCCCATTCCCTGAGACAGCATCGAATCCATACGATTTGGCATTGTCGTTCTCCTGGTTATGCAGCAACGCAATGCATCGGCCGCGCCGGTGACGGCGGCGCACGCCGGGGCCACACGCCCGCGCGCCCCTGACATCGTGCTCCGCCGTCGCTCGGAGATCCTGCCACGCGGTCTGGTGCACGAGGTGCATACGTCTGCGCGATGCCGATCAAGGACCCCGACGTCCAGCCTGTCCCCGACACCACGGCCATTCCCACCACCATCGAGCGGCCGCCGGCGATGCGCCCGCACTCCGAGCAGCCATTCGATCCGATGCCGTCGCAGGGCCCGTCGGCGCCCGGCGCGAGCACGAGCAAGGTCGCGGCCCTCGATCCGTTCCGCGATCGGCCGCGCGGCGCGGTGCTGACCACGGACCAGGGCCTCCCGCTGGCCCGCACCGACGACACGCTCAAGGCCGGCGTGCGCGGCCCATCGCTGCTCGAGGACATGCACTTCCGGGAGAAGATCACGCGCTTCGATCACGAGCGCATCCCCGAGCGCGTCGTCCACGCACGCGGCAGCGGTGCGCACGGCTACTTCGAGCTCTACGAGCCGCTCCCGGAGCTGACCCGCGCCGCGTTCCTCAACGACACCTCGGTGCGGACCCCGGTGTTCGTACGGTTCTCGACCGTGGTCGGCTCTCGGGGATCGGCTGACACCGTGCGCGATGTCCGCGGGTTCGCGACCAAGTTCTACACCACCGAGGGCAACTTCGATCTGGTCGGCAACAACATCCCGGTGTTCTTCATCCAGGACGGCATCAAGTTCCCCGACATCGTCCACGCCGTGAAGCCCGAGCCCGCCAACGAGATCCCGCAGGCCCAGTCGGCGCACGATACGTTCTGGGACTTCGTCTCGCTGGTTCCGGAATCGGCGCACATGGTGATGTGGGTGATGAGCGACCGCGCGATCCCGCGGAGCTACCGGATGATGGAGGGCTTCGGAGTCCACACCTTCCGGATGATCGCGGCCAACGGTGGCTCGGTGCTGGTCAAGTTCCACTGGCGACCGCTGCTCGGCGCGCACTCGCTGGTCTGGGACGAGGCCCAGAAGCTCGCCGGCAAGGATCCGGACTTCCATCGCCGCGACCTGTGGAACGCGATCGAGACCGGGGCGTATCCGGAATACGAGCTCGGGATCCAGGTGATGAACGAGGGGGACGAGGTCAAGTACGGCTTCGACCTGCTCGACGCGACCAAGCTGGTGCCCGAGGAGCTCGTCCCGGTGCGGCGGATCGGCAAGATGACCCTGAACCGCAACCCGCAGAACTTCTTCGCCGAGACCGAGCAGGTCGCGTTCCACCTCGGCAACCTGGTCCCCGGCATCGAGGTCACCAGCGACCCGCTGCTCCAGGCTCGGCTGTTCTCGTATCTCGACACCCAGCTGACCCGGCTCGGCGGGCCGAACTTCGCCGAGATCCCGATCAACCAGCCGGTGGTCCGGGTCGCCAACCACCAGCAGGACGGCTTCCACCGCGACACGATCAACACCAACAACGCCAACTACCACCCGAACTCGATCGGCAGCGGCTGCCCGTTCCTGGCCGGCGAGGCGGGCTTCGTCCATCGCGCCGAGGCGCTGCACGGCACGACCTCGCTGATCCGCAGCGAGAGCTTCCGCGATCACTTCAGCCAGGCGGCGATGTTCGTCGCCAGCCAGTCGCCGGCGGAGCGCCTGCACCTGATCGAGGCGCTGCGGTTCGAGCTCGGCAAGGTCAACCGCAAGGCGATCCGGTCGCGGATGCTCGGCATCCTGCGCGAGATCGACGGCAACCTCGCCGAGGCGGTGTCCGACGGCATCGGCGTGGCGGTCCCGACCGGCCCGATCGAGGTCCCGCCGGGGACTTCGGCTCCCGGCCCGCGCACCGACAACGGCGGCATCACCGCGTCCCCGGCGCTGAGCCTGGACAACCAGCCCAAGGGGTCGATCGCGACCCGCAAGATCGCGGTGCTGGTGTCCGATGGCTTCGACGGCGCCGCGGCCGACTCGGTGCGCGCCGCCCTGGCGATGCGCGGCGCGATCGTCGAGGTCATCGCGCCGGTGCTCGGTCGCGCCGTGCCCGACGCCGGCGAGCCGCTCGAGGTCGACAAGACGTTCAAGACCGGCTCGTCGGTGTTCTACGACGCGCTGGTCATCCCCGGCGGCGAGGTCAGCACGGCCGCGCTCCAGGCCGACGGCGACGCCGTGCACTGGATCCGCGAGGCCTACAAGCATGGCAAGGCGATCGGCGCCACCGGCGACGCGGTCGACCTGCTCGTGTTTGCCGAGCTCGGCGAGGCGGTGCTCGCGGAGTCGCCCGGCGAGGAGCTGGTCGCCCGGCAGGGCGTCGTCACCTCGCGCGGCAGCGGCAGCGCACCGGCCGGCTTCACCGACCGGCTCGTCGCCGCGATCGCCGCCCACCGGCACTGGAGCCGCGCGGTCGACGACATCCCGGCGTGATCGGTCCGCCGGGCGGTCGCGGCGGCATCGGCCCCGGCGTCAGTGTGACATCATCGAGCTGCCCTGCGAGCCGCCCACGCCGCGCGAGCCGATCTCCTGCCGGTCGCTGCCGAGCACCTTCACGATCTTGTTGTAGATGCCCAGCATCAGGATCGTCGGCACCCACTCGCCGACGAAGTTCGCGGTCGCGTGGCGGCCCATCAGCTTGAGCGCGAGCGAGCCGACGATCGCGCCGCCCGCCAGCACGAGGAACGTCGCCGACGGGATCGATGCGGTGGTCTTCTCGATCATCCGGGTCGTCTTGCCCTCGACCTGGTTCATGCCCTCGCCGCGAAATTTTTCGTCAGTGCCCATCTGTTGTGTCGTGTTCATTGGAAAACCTCCGTGCACAGCGGGTGCACCGCGTATGCCGCCGGGCGAGTGTTTGCCCTGCGCGCACCCCATGGCCGCACGGCGGCGGCACGGGCGTTGCGTGGCCTGCGTGCATGACACTGGCAACCAAGCTCGTGATGCTGGGATCGGTGATCGGCGCGGTGATGGTGCTCGACGCTCGCCGCCGGGGGCGGGCGCGTGGGCGTTCAGCGGCCGGTGTCGGTGTCGGCGACCGGAGTGCCGGCGACCGCGCAGCCGGCGCCACGACCGTGCCGCGCGGGATCTCCGACGTCGATCCGGGGCCGTTGATGCAGATGGGCGAGGCGGTCGATCCGGACGCGACGCGCGCTGCGCACGAGGACGTCGTCGCGCAGCGCGAGCGTCTGCCGGTCCGCGGCAAGAACCTGCCGTGACCGGTCGCGGTCGCGCACCGCGATCACGCCTGGGTCGCGCCCGAGTCGCGCACCGGCGGCCTCGCCGCCGAGCACGCGCCGCGCACGCTGCGCGCGGAGGCGCTCCGAGGATCACTTGCCCGGGGGCCGCGGCGGGGGTGGCAAGCGCTCCGGATCTGCGTCGGCGTCGGGCACCGTGGCGCCGACGTGCTCGGTGCCCGTCACCTTGCGACCGTCGTCGCTGTATACGCGGTCGCCTTCGTGCTCGCGCACCTGATCATCCGAGGGCCAGAGCGGTCGTTTGGGAGTGGTCGGGGCCATACCGCCAGTGACAGCAAGTCGCGTGCCCCGCGCGCCGAGGACCTGGCCGAGGACATGCACCCGGCGCGGCATCCGGCATATGCTGGCGGCCCGATGGCCCTCCGCTACGTCGTCCTGGACTTCGACGGCACCTGCACGCAGATCGAGTCGATCCACGCCGGCTTCCTCGCCGGTTACCGCACGGTGCTCGAGGACGCCAACGGCCTGGCGCGCGGCGACCTCGCGGCGGCCTGGGACGCGGCGCTCACCGAGGTCCGTGCGGCGTCGCCCGGCGCCGGCTGGACGCTGTTCGGCGCACCGTCGACCGCGCCCGCCGCCGCCGATCCCTACATCCTGGCCAGCGAGGCCGGCGCGCTGCTCGAGCGCAAGAAGGCGATCCGGCTCGTGCCGGCGGACGCCTACGGCCGCGCGTACGCCGCCCACCCGGCGCCGTGGCGGCCCGAGGTCCCCGACGTCCTGGCGGGGCTCGTCGAGCGTGGCCTCCAGGTCGGGTTCATCTCGAACTCCGAGCGGTTCGCGATCCAGATGCGCCTCGGCGACCTGCTCCACACCGCGCGCGAGCTGCGCGGCCGGATCGTCGTGCACGGTGACGCCGCGAAGTACCGGGTCGCCGAGCTGCCGGTCGGGGCCACCGGCCCGGGCGCGGCACATCGCGCCGAGTTCGAGAAGCTCGAGGGCGCAGTGCGCACCGCGGGCATGCCGCGGCCGATCTACCTGCGCCGCGGCTCGTACTTCGACGCGCTGTGCGGGTTCTGGCAGGACCTCGGCGCGACCCACTACGCGATCGCCGAGACCCTGGTGTGCGGCGACGTCTGGGAGCTCGATCTCGCCATGCCCCGCGCGCTCGGGGCCCACGTCCACCTGATCCGCCGCGCGCCGCCGTTTGCCACCTATGCGTACGAGCTCGCGCAGCTCGCGTCGCCGGACGACGCCAGCCACGACCTCCGCGGCCTGCTCGACCACGTCGATCGGCTGCGCTGACCCGCGCGGACCGCCGTTGGGCGCCGCCCGCGCGCGTGGCACAATGCCCGCTGGTTCGCGGACCTGCAGATTTTCTGTCATGTCCGGGGGGTGCCAGGGCACTGGTGTTCGACATGGGACGAAGCGATGCAGAGCTGCTGGAAGCGTCGAGGCGCGGCGAGCGCGAGGCGTTCGGCGCGTTGATCGAGCGCTACCAGGGGGTGGTCTGCGCGGTGTCGTACAGCCGCACCGGCGATCGCGCGCTCAGCGAGGACGTGGCCCAGGATACGTTCATCACCGCGTGGCGGCAGCTCGGCCAGCTACGCGAGCCCGGGCGGCTGCGATCCTGGCTCTGCGGGATCGCGCGCAACCTGGCGCGCAAGGCGCGGCGGCGGAGCGCGCGCGAGGCGCCGCTCGAGCACGTGCTGGTGTTCGAGGGCGCCAACCCGTTCGATCAGGCCGCCGAGGCCGAGTCCGGACGCGTGGTGCGCGACGCGCTGATGCGTGTGCCGGGGACCTACCGCGACGTGCTGGTGCTGTACTACCGCGACCAGCGCTCGGTGCGCGACGTCGCGGCGGCGCTGGGCCTGACCGAGGCCGCCGTGCTGCAGCGGCTCGCGCGCGGCCGCCAGTACCTCGCCGACGGGGTCACCGATCTCGTCGAGCGCGCGCTGGGGGCCCCGCGTGCCTCGCGCAACCTGGCCGCACTCGTGCTCGCCGCGCTGCCTGCATTCGCTCCGTCCCGTGCCGATGCTGCAACCAGTTCGCACGGAGGAACCATGATCAAGCTTGCTGCTGTCGTCACCGCCGCCGCTCTCGCGGGCGGCACCGCCTACGTCGTTCACAGCCGCGCCGCCGGGGCACCGCCGGCCGCCGGTGCTGTCGCCGCCGCGCCGACCGCCGCCGCCGCGCCCGCGCCGGCACTGGCCGCAAGGCCCGCCCACGCGCCCGCCGCGGCGCCGTCGATGCCAGCGCTGCCGCAGAAGGCCGAGGTGCGGGGCGTCCGCGTGCCCGAGCCCGAGGACATGCCCGTGATCGACCGCGCGACGATCGAGCGCACCGGGCTGCATCGCGGCCCGTCGCGCGGCCCGGCGACCGCGCCGGTCACCGTCGTCGTGTTCACCGACATGGTGTGCCCGTACTGCGGCAACGCGCTGGGTACGCTCGACCAGCTCTGGGACGAGTACCCCAAGATGCTGCGGGTCGTGGTCAAGCAGATGCCGGTCCACGCGGCCGCGGAGCTGCCGGCCGAGGCCGCGCTGGCCGCCGACGCCCAGGGCAAGTTCTGGGAGCTGCACGATCTGATGATGGCGCACCAGGACGAGCTGTCGCGCGACGGCCTGATCGCGCTGGCCGAGCGCGCCGGGCTCGACGTCGCCGAGTTCCGCACCGCGCTCGATCGCCACAGCTACGCCGCCGCCGTCCAGGCCGACAAGGCGACCGCCGCCGCGCTCGAGGTCATGGCCACGCCGACGTTCGTGATCAACGGCAAGCGCGTGACCGGCAACCGGCCGGTCGAGCAGATGCGCGGCCTGATCGACCAGGCGATCGCCGAGCTGTGACCCCCGCGCGCGAGCGCCGGATCCCGGGCATCGCCGCGGAGCCACGCCTCGCTGTGCCGAGGGTGGGAATGCGCGACGGGCACAGCACAGGGCCGCGGCCTGGCGGCTCCGGGTGAGGGTCGGCGCGGAGTCCTCACGGCGGACCCGCGCGGCGAGGTCGGGCGGCGTGCGTGATCGCGCTCGCGATTCGATCGCACAGCATCGTTGGCAATCGCGACCCAAAGCTCGTTTGATGAGCTGTAGAGAAACTTGCCAATGTCAGACCCCGCGAATAGGGTCCTTCCGTCACATGGTGTCGTTGAAGCATGAGGGCGTGCTCGAGCTGGTGCGCGATCGGCCGGCATTCGCAGCGGACTTGCTCGGCGAGCTGCTCGCCGTCGAGGTGCCGCGGTTCACCAGAGCACACTGCGTCGACGTGACGCTGAACCAGGTAGCGCCTGCGGAGTACCGAGCCGACGCGGTCGTGCTGTTCACTCGGAGGAAGCCGGTATTCGGGGTGATCATCGAGGCCCAGCTGCGGCCCAAGAAGGAGAAGCGGTTCACCTGGCCGCTCTATGCAGTGGGTGCACGTGCCCGCGAGAAGTGCCCGTTCGTGGTGCTGGTCGTGGCTCCCAATGCAGCAACGGCGCGGTGGGCTGCGCGGCCGATCGAGCTGGGTGGAGGGAACCACTACACGCCACTGGTCGTCGGGCCCGATGGTGTCCCCAAGCTGACCGATCCGGCCCGTGCGCGGCGCGAGCCCCAGCTGGCGGTGCTCTCCGTGATGGCGCACGGCCGGGGCGAGGTCATGACCGCGGCAGCGATCGGGGCGGCTGCTGCCAAGGCGATCTTGCGGCTCTCCGAGGAGCAGCGGGTGCTATACTCGCTATTGATCGAGGCGAACCTGAGCGACGCAGCACGAAAGGCGATCGAGATGCAACCGGGGCTCGAGAAGTTCTTCAGCAAAGCGCAACGCCGGAATTTCGAGCGGGGTCTCGCCCAAGGCGAGGCCAAGGGCAAGGCAGAGGGCAAGGCAGAGGGTCGCGCGGAAGGCCAGGCGGCGGCGTTGCTGAAGATCTTGACGCGACGCGGGCTCACCCCCACGGGGGAGCAGCGCCGTCACATCATGGGATGCACGGATGTTGCGATGCTCGAACGCTGGCTGGACGGCGCACTCTCGGTGAGCTCGGTCGCTGAGCTCCTGGCACCGCATGCGCGAACGCGTCGGAGTGCCCATCGCAGCCGAGCAGCGGCGCCCAACGGTCGACGCAAAGCTGCGTTGAAGTAGTCCGGCATCACCGCCGCGGCGGCGGACGGTCACTCCATGCGGCCGGTGGTGGATAGCTTGCCGAGCTCGCGGTACTCGAGCTGGATCGCGCGGATCAGGTAGCTCTGGCTCAGCGGGCGCTCCTCCTGGGCGGCGAGGAACGCGGCGCGCAGCGCGCTGTTGCGGATGTAGCCGCCCGACAGCGGGAAGCGGTGGGCGAGCTGTGCGAAGTCGAAGTCGCCGGCGGTCGGGGTCTCCGACGGCAGGTGGGCCGCCCACAGCCGGGCGCGCATCTCCTCGTCGGGGAACGGGAAGTGGAGGCGCAGCGTCATCCGGCGCTTGAACGCCGGGTCGATCGAGCCCTCGAGGTTGGTGGTCAGGATGCAGAGGCCTTCGAACGAGTCGAGGCGCTGGAGCAGGTAGTTGACCTCGAGGTTGGCGTAGCGATCGACCGACGACTTGACCTCGGTGCGCCGCGCGAACAGCGAGTCGGCCTCGTCGAACAGGATCACGACCTGGCCGTCCTCGGCGGCGTCGAACACCTCGGCGAGGTTCTTCTCGGTCTCGCCGATCCACTTGGACACCACGCGCGACAGGTCGACGCGGTAGAGCTCGAGGCCGAGCTCGCGCGCGATCAGGCCGGCGACCATCGACTTGCCGGTGCCGGGCGGGCCGTAGAACAGCGCCGACAGGCCGCGCGACGTGGTCATCTTGGCGTCGAACCCCCAGCGCTCGTAGACCGTGCGGCGGTGGCGGACCCGGCCGATGAACTCCTTGAGCGAGTCGAGGATGTCCTCGGGGAACGCGACCTGCTCCCAGCGCGCGAGCCGGGTCACGTGGGACGCGACGTGGCCGAGCCGGCGCGCGATGTGCTGCGTCGCGGCGTCGATGATCGCCGGGCCGGCGTCGGCGGTCGGATCGACCTGCAGCTGCCCGGCGTGGCTCGCAACCTCGGCGACGACGCGCTCGATCACGCCCGGGCCGATGCGGAAGCGCTGCGCGAGGTCGCCGACGTCGCGCGCGGTGAGCCGGGCGCGCGCCAGCGCCTCGGACCACAGCCGCGTGCGATCGGACTCCGATACCGGCGGGAACTTGATCGACACGTAGCCCGGCTCGATCGGCAGCGAGCCCTCCGGGGTGGTCCGGATGACGACCGGCCCGGGGTGCATCCGGATCACCTCGGTGATCGCCTCGGTGATCGCCCCCGTGATCGGCCCCTGGCCCTCGCCGCCGGACGCGTCGACGGTCTCGAGCCCCGAGATCACCGGGATCGCGCGGCGGAGCATCGCGCGGACCAGCTCGACGCGCAGGCCGACCGCGAGCCGGTGGGCGGCGCGCGGCAGCCGGCCGACGTCGATCGCGGCGACCCGGCGACCGACCCGGGCGGCGAGCGCGGCGATCACCGAGTGGCGCCCGGCGCCGCGCCGGCCGCGCAGCACCAGGCGCAGCGGGGCCTCGACCGGCCGCGGCTCGGCCAGGGCGAGCACGAGCTCGCGCTTGAGCTCGTCGGGCAGGCGGAGCTCGGCGAACGACCGGGTCGCGTCGCGCAGCAGGGTGACACCGTTCGTGCCGCCGGCCTCGCGGCCGCGGATCCGGTCGACCAGCACCGGATCCGCCGACAGCTCGGCGAACAGCGGCGAGTCGCCGCCCGCGCGGACCAGGCCGTAGCGCAAGAGCGGCGCGTCGGGCGCGAGCTCGGCCGCGACCTCGGCGCGCATCCGCGGATCGCCGGCGGCGACCAGGACCTCGACCAGGAAGCGATCGACCAGCGGCCGGTGCTCGTCGTTGGCGAGCACGCCGTAGAGCCGGGCGATCTCGCCGCGGATCAGCGGCGCGACCACGACCAGCAGGATCTGGGTCGCGACCGACGACAGGCTCATCTCGCGCGCGAGGTCGACGTACGGCAGCGCGGTGCCGGCGGCGATCGTCGCGGCGGCGCGCGCGGCGGTGCGCTGCGAGTGCTGGGCGAGACGCTGCTCGGCGTCGGCGAGCAGGTCGGGGGCGTAGCCGCCGGTGCGGCCGAGCAGCGCCAGGACCTCGCGCTCGAACGGCCGCTGGTCCTCGGCGGGGCTGCTGAGCTGGCCGGTGTTCCAGGCCTCGGCGATCGCGCGCGCGGCGCGCAGCTCGATCACGTGGACCAGATCGTCGACGTGCTCGCGCGCCAGCTGGTAAGGCGGCACGTCGGGCGGCGCCGCGATCCGCAGCGGCGGCAGATCGCTGCCGAACGCGCGCGGCACCAGATCGGGCACGACGATCGGCGGCGGTGGCGCGGCCGCCTCCTCGAGCATCGGCGGCACGTCGGCGGCATCGGCGATCGTGGTGATCGCCGGCGCGGGGACCGCGGCGCCGGTGGCCCCGCCGGCGGTGTCGTCGCGATCGCCGGTGCCGGCATACGATACGCCCTGGTGGGGCGGGCCGGCGTCGCCGTCGCCGTGGCGCGCGCCATCTCCCTCGGCATCGCCGTGCGGGTCGGGCGCGGCCGCGGGGGCGCGGGCCGGCGTCGCGCGCCGGGCATTGGCCATGAGCTCGGTGTAGGCGGTGTGCACCAGCGGCGCGTGGCCGGCGTCGTCGGGCGTGCCGAGGAAGGTCACGAACTGCGCGTCGCCGTCGAGCGCGAGCTCGTCGATCGCCGCGGGGGCGATGTGGCGCTCGGCGATCCGGCCGTAGCGCAGGTCGACGGCGATCAGCTCGTCGCCGGCGACCACCACCGCGATGCCTCGGTTCTCGGCGAACGCCCAGCACCGCGGCACCGGGATCGCGACCTGGTGCAGCATGCCGCGCGTGGGATGCAGCACCACGAACCGCGCGCCGGACGCGTGCCGGGTGAGGATCGCGATCGCCCGGCCCGCGAACAGGCTGCAGGCGTCGAGCGGGATCGCCTTCTCGAGCACCGGCAGCCGGAGCAGCTCGCCGCGGCTGGCATCGATCACCCGGAGGTCGCCCGCGATCGCGAGCAGGTGCCGCCCCGACAGCGGGAACAGTGCGCCCCCGGCCTGGATCGGCGTGGTCGAGACCTGGTCGTCGACCGCCTGCGCGATCAGGCTGGGCTCGCCGACGATCAGCGCGGTCATCGCGTGGTCGCCCGCCGACGGCGCGATCCGCTGCGCGTCGGGGCCGACCGGGATCGCCGGCAGCCGGGGCTTGAGCCCGGCCAGCGCATAGCGATCGATCGCCGCCCCGCCGCGCGGCAGCACCCACAGCGAGTCGCCGACGCACGCGAAGTCGGTCGCGCCGCCCGGCAGCGCGATCCGCCCGCGCGGCGACGTGCCGAGCGCGTCGATCAGCTCGACCGCATCGGGCCGCCGGTGCGCCACGAACCGCCCGCTGCGCGACAGAGCGATGTTCCGCCGATCCCCTGCCATCCCCGCCCCTCGTGCGTGGTGTGGCGCGGCGCAGGGCCGAGCCGCCTGCCGGACCTCGTCGGGGTCGGATGTCGTGCCCAGCGACGCCATGGGAGGATGACGCTGGCCGGCGGGATTGTTCCCGGCCAATTGCTGCAGCGCGCGCGACGCCACGCGCCGCTGGCCACCGCTGCCACCCGCAGCGCGTTGCGCGGGCGGCGCGCGCCTGCTACCGGTGATGGATGCACGTCGCGCGTCGATTTACCGGCCCCCGGACCCGCCTCGGGTCTGGCATGGGCCGCTGACGCGCTTCGTCGAAGTCGTTCGGGTCCACGCCTCGCCGGGCGGTCCGGGGATTGCGGTTCGCAACTCCCGTCCACCGACTCTCTGCGAGGCCCGTCATGTACATCGATCTCGAACAGCTGCGCGCCGCCCTCGCGGTGCGCGATCTCGCCGACCCCGAGCAGGGCGCGCACGCGATCCAGGTGATCTGCGACGCGCTCGTCACGGCGCTGGCCGCGGCGTGGGGCGCCACCGTCCGCGTGGTGCGCGCGTCGCCCGTGGTCACCGCGCGCGACAACTACGATCGCCTGCACTATCCGCCCGGCGGCGGCGCCCGCGACGCGCGCTACACGCGCTGGATCGGACCGGGCGTGCTGCTGCGCAGCCAGACCTCGGCGATGATCCCGCCGGCGCTCGATGCGCTCGCGCGCGATCCGACGTGGCGCGACGTCGTGCTGGCGTGCCCGGGGCTGGTGTACCGGCGCGAGTGCATCGATCGCCACCACGTCGGTGAGCCGCACCAGGTCGATCTGTGGCGGATCCGGCGCGGCGACCCGCTCGGCGACGCCGACCTGCAGGACATGATCGGCCGGGTCGCCGGCGCCGGGTTGCCGGGCTGGCTTTGGCGCACCGTGCCGTCGGTCCACCCGTACACCGAGCACGGGCTGCAGATCGACGCGGCCGCGGACGCCGCGGACACTGCGGGCACCGCGGGCGACTGGCTCGAGATCGGGGAGTGCGGCCTGGCCGCGCCGTCGGTGCTCGCCGACGCCGGCCTCGACGCCACCACGACCTCCGGGCTCGCAATGGGCCTGGGGCTCGATCGGCTGGTGATGCTGCGCAAGCAGATCCCGGACATCCGGCTGCTCCGCGCGAGCGACCCGCGGATCGCCGGGCAGATGCTCGATCTCGCGCCGTACCGCCCGGTGTCGGTGATGCCGGCGGCGACCCGCGACCTGTCGATCGCCGCCGACGCCGGCGACACCGCCGAGGACCTCGGCGATCGGGTCCGCGCCGCGCTCGGCGAGCGCGCGCAGGCGGTCGAGAGCGTCGCGGTGGTCAGCCACACCGCCCACGACGCCTTGCCCGCGGCGGCTCGCGCACGTATCGGGCTTGCCCCGGGGCAGCACAACCTGCTGGTCCGCGTGGTGCTGCGCGATCTCGAGCGCACGCTGACCGCAGCCGAGGCCAACGAGCTGCGCGACCGGATCTACGCCGCGCTCCACCGCGGCGCGGCGCACCAGTGGGCGGCGCGCGGCTGACGCCTCACCGCGTGCGGGTGGCGGCGAGGCTCCAGACCAGCCAGATCAGCCCGTAGCCGGCGCCGGCCGCGGCGAGCCACCAGGTCGCGGCGACCTCGCCCCGAGCGTCGGCGAGGAGGCCCGCCGCGATCGACGAGGCGCCGATCCACAGCGTCGCCAGGCCGTAGTCGAGCGACATCACGCGGCCGCGGAAGTGATCCGGTGTCTCGCGCTGCAGGCCGTAGGTCGACAGCGACCACTGCGCGCCGCCGCCGAGATGCGCGAGGATCACCAGGACCAGCGCGCCGACGAACACGCCGGTCAGCGGGAACACCGCGTAGACCGCGCAGAAGCTCAGCGTCGACACGCCGCACACCCAGACGATCGCACGCCGGCCCGGCGTGGCGCCGACGACGCTGCGCGCCAGCATCGGCCCGAGCATCGCGCCGAGGCCGCGCGCCGCGAACAACAGGCCGGTCGCGATGCCGGTGCCGGCGAACCGCCGGGCCGCGAACGCCGGCAGGAGGCCGACCACGCCGTTGGCCGAGCTGACGCCGACCTTGGCGAACACCAGGCGCAGCACGATCGGCGTGGTCCGGATGTAGCCGAGCGCGTCGCGCACCGAGCCGGCATCGCGGGCGCCGGGCTCCGCCTGTTGCATCGGCCGGCGGATCCCGGCGATCAGCCATGCCGAGGCCAGGAACGACGCGGCATCGACCGCGAACGCGGCCTGGCGGCCGAACAGCTCGGCGACCAGCCCGCCGATCCCGGCGCCGACCATCAGCATCGAGCCCCACACCGCGCCCATCAGCGACTGGGCCGCGGCGAGCTCGTCGGCGTCGACCAGGTTCGGGGTCGCGGCGCTCGCGATCGGATCCGAGAAGCTGGCGCCGACCGCGAGCGCGACGACGGCGGCGATCGCGATCGCGGCGCTGTGCCACCACGTGGCCAGGCACAGCGCGAGCGCGATCGGCACGCGGGCCAGATCGGCGATCACCAGGATGCGCTTGCGATCGAAGCGGTCGGCGAGCGCACCGGCGATCGGCGAGGCGGCGAACACCGGCAGCACGGTCGCCGCATAGACGAAGGCCGGGGCGCCGGGCCGGCCGGTCAGCTCGGTGACCAGGCCGGCGACCGCGACGAACGAGAACCAGTCGCCGGCGAGCGACACCACGCTGGCCAGGAACAGCCGCCGGAAGTCGCGGTTGCGCACCAGGAGCTCGCGCATCGGCCGCACGCCAGCAAGCTAGACGATCGCCGGGCGCGCCGCCACGACACCGCCCATCCACCGGTGATCCGACGGCGGCATGGCCGCGCCGTGCCGCATCGACGCCGGGCGCCGCGCGTTTGCCGCACGCGGCGCCCGGCGTCGCGTGTGCTAGAGCGAGCGGAGGAACGCGACGAGGTCGGCCTTGTCCTGCTGGGTCAGGCCGATGTGGAACCGGGTCTCGTAGAAGTCGACGACCGCATCGAGGTCGGCGGCAAAGCCGTTGTGGAAGTACGGGGCGCGGGGCGCGAGGTTGCGCAGCATCGGGCCCTTGAACCGGCCGATGTGGCTCCACTTGCCATCAATCATCGCGCGGCCCGGGTCGGTGACCTGGACGGTCTGGCCGGTGGTCTTGTTGCGCAGGGTGTAGAGCGGCATGTCCTTGGTCCGGCGCGAGGCGTCGGTCAGGCCGATGTTGAGCGGCGCGACCACCGAGTGGTTGCCGCCGTTGGGCGTGTCGTGGCAGCTGGTGCAGGTGCCCATCAGCACGGCGGGCTTGCCGAACGCGGCCTCGTCGTTGATGCCCGACACGCCCGAGATCGCGATCCGGCGGGTGTTGAAGATCGCCTGGCCGCGGGCGATGGCGCGGCGCGCCTCGTCGAGCTTGCTGACGCCGTGGCCGTGATCGTCGTCGTC
>DASWRS010000169.1:0-7329 GCA_036403075.1 Kofleriaceae bacterium | reverse complement strand
GCGCTCGACGGCGACTGGCGGTTCGACAACGACCTGGCGCGGTTCGGCGATCCATTCCGGCAGCGCACGACGCCGACCGGGCGCAAGGGGATGCCCAACCCGATCGGCCCGGCGCTGGTCTGGACGCCGCTGATCTGGATTGCCCAGGCCGGCGCGGTGATCGCCAACGCGCTGGGCGCCGGCATCGCGCTGCACGGCTACACGCTGTGGCACCAGCGCTTCGTGTTCCTGTCGAGCGCGGTGTTCGCGTGCGCCGCGGTGCTGCTCGGCGCGCGGCTGGCGCGGAGGCTCCTCGGCGGGGCGTGGGCGCCGGTGTACGGCGGCGTCGCCGTCCTGCTCGGCACGTCACTGACCTACTACGCGACCTACATGCCGAGCTACGCGCACGCGATGGACGCGCTGGCGTGCGCGGCGTTCCTGTACTACTGGGCGATCACCCTCGGGCGCGCTGACCGGCGGCGCTGGATCGTGCTCGGCGTGCTGCTCGGCATCGCGATGCTGATCCGGGTGCAGGAGCTGGCCTTCGGCGCCGTGGTCGCGCTCGAGGTCGTGACCGAGACCGCGCGGCGGCGCGGGCGATGGCGCGAGGCGGCGCGGTGGTGGCTCGGCGGCGTCGCGGTGCTGGCGGTGGCGGTGATCGTGTTCGCGCCACAGCTCGTCGAGTGGCAGCTGGTGTTTGGCCACGCGACCGGGTTGCCGCAGGGCGCCCGGTTCACGCGGCCGGAGGCGCCGATGCTCGCCGAGGTGCTGTTCGCGCCGCGCAACGGCTGGTTCTCGACCACGCCGATCGCCTACGCGGCGGTGATCGGGCTCCTGACCCTGCCGCGGCGCGCTCGCCTGGTCGCCGCGGGCCTCGTCGCCGTCGTGGCGATCCAGGTCTACCTCAACAGCACGGTGTTCGACTGGTGGGGCGGTGCGGCCTTCGGCCAGCGCCGGATGTGCAACGTCACGCTGCCGCTGGTGGTGGGCCTCGCGAGCCTGCTGTGGCGATGCGGCCAGCTCGCGCGGCGGCTGCCGGTCGCGGCGCGCCACGCGATCGCCGTCGCGATCCTCGGCCCGATGGTCGCGTGGAACCTGGTGCGGGTCGGCGAGCTGCGCGGTGGGGTCGCGGCGCCCGACGGGCTGACGCCGAGCTGCTGCGATCGCGTGCCGCGCCCGGTGCGCGGTGTGGTCGCAGCGGTGTACGGCGCGATCGGCAACCCGTTCGAGCTGCCGGCGAGCGCCTGGTTCGCGTGGCGCCACGGCGTGCCGATCGATCGCTGGGACCGCACCGTCGGCAACTACCCGCTGGTGCCACCGCTCGACGCGCTCGCCGGCGACGAGCTGTGGGCGCAGCGCGGCGCATGGCGCATCGGCAGCGGCGGCATCGAGCCGTACCTGGTCGGCGGCTGGTCGCGCTCCGTGCGCGGCGATCGCGCCTGGCGCTGGACCACGGCGCCGTCGACGACCGTGCTGGTGCCCAACCTGATGCCGTATGGCCAGCGGCTCACGCTGTGGCTCGCGCCCGCCGGCGCGCGGCACGCAACGCTGCGCTGGAACGGCGCTATCGTCGCCGAGGCCGATCTCGCGGGCTGGACGCCGGTCGCATTCGACCTCCCCGACATCGCGCTGCACACCAACGAGCTGACGATCGAGGCGACGCCGGGGCCCTTCAGGCCGGCCGCGGGGCCGGCTCCCGACGGCCCTGTCGGCGTCGCCGTCGGCGACCTCGAGCTCGCGTTCCTGCGGCCGTGAGAGTGGCCATCGGGAGGCGCTGGAGATGGCCATGGACGGGAAGTGGCGTCGCGGGCGCGAGACGCACGGCGCGATCTCTGCTAGGCAAGGCGCATGTCGGGTGCCGGGATCAGCTTCATCGTACTCACCGCGATCGCCGCAGTGGTCGCCGCGATCCACCAGGTGCGAAAGGCATCGCAGCGGACCAAGCTCTCGCGGATCGTCGCGGTGACGATCGGTTCGCTGGCGCCGAGCGACGCCGCGATCCGCGTGCGCGGGACGGTGCGTGCAGTCGACGCGACGACGGTTGCGGGGCCGTACTCGGGCCGGCCCGCGCTGGGAGTGGTGTTCGAGCGCTGGGCGACGAGCATGGGGCGGCGGGTCCAGCGGCTCGATCGCCAGGTACGGCACACGCCGTTCATTGTCGAGGATGACACCGGCTCGATCGTGCTGGACCTCGCGCACGCCGACTTCCAGCTCGAGCTCCACCCGGCGGCGCTCGCGAGCGTGGGGCCGACGCGCGTGTTCGGCGCCGGGATCATCGCGGCGAACCAGCAGACCGAGCAGGACAACCTCGAGGGGCTGGTCATCGCCGGCGACCGGATCACGGCCGCGGGGCGCGTGGTGCGGGGGCCGGACGGCCGTCTCGCGCTGGTCGGTACCGCGGCGGCGCCGCTCGTCGTCAGCGACCATCCAGCGCTGCTGCGCTGATCGCGCGCGGCGGAGACAGGACCGCCGCACGACCCGCGCGTGCTTCGTCCACTACGAGTGAATGCCGGCGATCACGTTATAGTTTCGAGGATCGCAAGAGCACCGATGACTACGTCCGACGAGCTCGTGTGGATCTTCGGCTATGGCTCGCTGATCTGGCGGCCGGCGATGGCGTACGCCGCGCGTCGCGCCGGGCGCGTCGAGGGCTGGGCGCGCCGGTTCTGGCAGGCGTCGACCGACCACCGCGGCACGCTCGAGGCGCCGGGGCGCGTGCTGACGCTCGTCGAGGCCAAGGGCGCGGTGTGGGGAGCGGCGTATGCGATCGGCCGCGCCGAGTGGCCTGCAATCGAGGCCGCGCTCGAGGTCCGCGAGCAGCAGGGCTATGCGCGGTTGACCGTCGACCTCGGCCTCGCCGGCGGCGAGCAGGCCGGCAAGGTCGTGGAGACGGTGAGCGGGCTCGTGTATCTCGCGACGCCCGCGAATCCGTACTTCATCGGCCCCGAGCCGCTGGAGGCGACCGCGGAGATCGTGCGGCGGTCTCGCGGGCCGAGCGGCAGCAACGTCGACTACGTGCTGGAGCTCGAGCGCGCGCTCGCGGCCATGGGCGCCGCGGATCCCGAGGTGAGTGCGCTCGCCGAGCTGGTGCGACGGCGGTAGCGGCCGCCGCCGCGCCGGTCAGGCCGGGGACGCGGATGGAGCGGGGCCGGCGTCGCGCACGGCGGCGACCGCCGGCGGCGAGGCGTGGAGGGTGCCGAGGTTGACGATCGCGTGGCGCCACGGCGCGCCGTCGCGATCGCGCTCGACCATGACCGAGCCGACGGGCGCGACCTGGAAGCCGTTGCACACGTGCTCGCCGATCCCGTCCTCGGTCTCCTGCCACGCGGTGCCGGTGACCCAGTCGAGGGTCAGCGACCGGAGGTCGTCATCGGCGAACAGGTCGCGGAGGTGCATCGCCACGGTCCGGAACTCCGGCGCCCACGGCGTGCCGCCGTAGAGCTGGTTGTGGACATTGCCCATCAGCGCGAGCACGCGGCGGGTCCGGTCGGCGGCGTGTGCGGCGATCGCCCGGGCCATCTGCTCGGCGCGCTGGTCGTCGGGCATCGCGTCCACCGGCGGCGTGTCGAACGCGAACACCTCGATCGGCAGGCCCTGGGCGCGGTACCGGGCGAGCCGATCGAGCAGCGCCACCATCGCGCGGCTGGTGCGCCCGTCCTGGCGGCCGGTGACGAACAGCGGCCGCGCGAGCCAGCGCGCGCGGCGCACCGGGTCCTCCGGATCGATCAGGTAGTGCTCGAGCTCGGCCTGCTCGGTCGCCGGCAGATCGACGCCGGCGTGGACCGGACCGCGCCGCGCCGCGGCGAACACCAGATCACCGAACACCGCCGGGCACTCGACCGTGCCGTGGATCTCGCCGACCAGCAGCACGCGCGCGGCGTCGAGCCCGCCGGCGACCTCGAGCAGCGGGACCTCGACGGCTACACGGCCCGCGCCCAGCTCCGGCATCCGGCAAGATGATCGACGAAATCCACCACACCGTCAAACGCGCGCCCGGCCGCACCGTGGTGGTGCGCGCGACCACCGCCGCATTGCGCGGCGACGGCCGACGGTGTCATGCGTGGCTTGACCGGGCGCGCACGGCGTGTGACGGTCGGTCGCCGTGACCGCGCCACCGCTTCGCATCGGGGTGATCGGCTATGGCTACTGGGGCCCGAACCTGGTCCGCAACTTCGCGGCGGGGCCGCGCACCCGGGTCGTGGCGATCGCCGAGGTGTCGCCGGCGCGGCGCCAGGCGGCGGCGGTGACCGTGCCGCACATCCGGTGCGTCGCCGAGGCCGCCGATGTGATCGGCGACGCCGAGGTCGACGCCGTGGTGATCGCGACGCCGATCTTCACCCACCACGGGCTCGCCCGGGCGGCGCTCGAGGCCGGCAAGCACGTGCTGGTCGAGAAGCCGCTCGCGCCGAGCGTCGCCGAGGCCGAGGAGCTGGTCGCGCTGGCGGCGCGCGCCGGCCGCGTGCTGATGGTCGACCACACGTTCGTGTACACCGCCGCGGTCCGCAAGATCGCCAGCGTGATCGCCGCCGGCGAGCTCGGCCGGGTGCTGTACCTCGACTCGGTGCGGATCAACCTCGGGCTGTTCCAGCCCGACTACAACGTGATCTGGGACCTCGCGCCGCACGATCTGACGATCATCGATTACGTGCTCGGCCACACCCTCGGCGCGACCGCGCGCTGGATCTCGGCGATCGGCGTGTCGCACTACGGCCGGCACGAGAACCTGGCGTACCTGACGATCGGGTTCGACGACGGCCTGCTCGCCCACATCCACGTCAACTGGGTCGCACCGGTCAAGACCCGGCGGATCATCATCGCCGGCGACAAGAAGATGCTGGTGTGGGACGACACCTCGCCGGTCGAGCCGGTCAAGATCTACCAGAGCTCGGTCGACGTGAAGGCGATCGACAAGGAGTCGGCGTACGCGCTCAACGTGCAGTATCGCTCGGGCGACGTGACCTCGCCCAAGCTCGATGGCAGGGAGGCGCTCTCGGTGATGGCGCAGGCGTTCGCCGCGGCGTGCCTCGACGGCAAGGCCTCGGACTCCGACGGCGCGGTCGGCGTGCGGATCACCCGCCTGCTCGAGGCCGCGCAGCGCTCGCTCGAGCAGCAGGGCGCCCGGATCGCGCTATGACCACCGCCGTCCCGTTCGTCGATCTCGCGGCGCTGATCCGGCCGAGCAAGGCCGAGTACCTCGCCGCGTTCGAGCGGCTGCTCGACACCGGCGGCTTCATCGGCGGCCCCGCGGTCAGCGACTTCGAGGCCGCGTTCGCGCGCCACACCGCCGCGCCGCACGCGATCGCGGTCCGCACCGGCACCGATGCGCTGCTGCTCGCGCTACGCGCGCTCGGCGTCGGGCCCGGCGACGAGGTGATCACCGCCGCCAACTCGTTCTTCGCCACCGCCGAGGCGATCAGCCATGCCGGCGCGACACCGGTCCTGGCCGACGTCGACGACGCCACGCTGCTGCTCGATGCCGCCGACGCCGCGCGGCGGGTGACGCCGCGGACCCGGTGCATCATCCCGGTCCACCTGTTCGGCCAGATCGCCGACATGGCCGCGATCGGCGCGGTCGCCGCGGCGCACCGGCTGGCCGTGGTCGAGGACAGCGCGCAGGCCCACGGCGCGACCCGGGGTGGCCCGGACGGGACGACGTGGCGCGCCGGCGCGATCGCCGAGATCGCGGCGTTCAGCTTCTACCCGACCAAGAACCTCGGCGCGCTCGGCGAGGGCGGCGCGATCACCACGCGCGACGCCGGGCTCGCCGAGCGGATCCGCGGGCTACGCGACCACGGCCAGGCCGGGCGCCACGATCACGTCGACATCGGCTACAACGCGCGGCTCGATGCGCTGCAGTGCGCGTGTCTGACGATCAGCCTCGCGCGGCTCGACGCCGGCAACGCGGCGCGCCGGCAGCTCGCGGCGCACTACCGCGCACGGCTCGGCGAGCTGGCCGGCGTGCGCCTGGTCGCCGAGCCCGCCGGATCGTCGCCGGTCTACCACCTGATGGTGATCCGGGTCGACGCCGCGCGCCGCGACGCGATCCGCGAGCGCCTCGCCGCGGCCGGCATCGCCACCGCGATCCACTACCCGCGGCCGATCCACCTCCAGCGCGCCTATGCCCACCTCGGCCAGGGGCCGGGCAGCTGCCCGGTCGCCGAGCGCGCGGCGCACGAGATGATCTCGTTGCCGATGTTCCCCGATCTGACGATCGCCCAGGTCGATCAGGTGGTCGACGCGCTCGCCGCCGCGCTGCGCTGACCCGCAATCATTGCGCGGCGTTCGAGGTGGCTTGCATCCGCGCGGTCGATCGCCTCATCTAACGAGCATGGCCAGACCGCACGTCGTGGTGATCGGAGGCGGCTTCGGTGGCCTCGCGGCGGTTCGCGCGCTCGCCCGCGCCCCGGTCAGCGTCACGCTGATCGACCGGCGCAACCATCACCTGTTCCAGCCGCTGCTCTACCAGGTCGCGACCGCCGCGCTCAACCCCGGCGACATCGCGTATCCGATCCGCGCCGCGCTCGCCCGGCAGCGCAACGCGCGCGTCCTGCTCGCCGCCGCCACCGCGATCGACGTCGCGAACCGGCGGGTCACGCTCGACGACGGCGCGCTCGAGTACGACTACCTGGTCGTCGCGACCGGCGCGACCCACTCGTACTTCGGCCACGACGACTGGGCGAAGACCGCGCCCGGCCTCAAGTCGATCGAGGACGCGCTCGAGATCCGCCGCCGGATCTTCCTGGCCTACGAGGCCGCCGAGCGCGAGGCCGATCCGGCGCTGCAGCGCGAGTGGCTGACCTTCGCCGTGGTCGGCGCGGGCCCGACCGGCGTCGAGCTCGCCGGCGCGCTCGGCGAGATCGGCCTGCAGACCCTCGCCCACGACTTTCGTACGATCGATCCGACGCAGGTCCGCGTCGTGCTGTTCGAGGGCCGCGGTCGGATCCTCGGCACGTATCCCGAGAAGCTGTCGACGGCAGCGCAGCGCGCGCTCGAGCGCCGCCACGTCCAGGTCCGGCTCGACACGCGGGTGATCGCGATCGACGCGGACGGCGTGACGGTGCGCGCGGCCGGCGGCGACGAGCACATCGGGGCGCGGACCGTGCTGTGGGCGGCCGGGGTGCGCGCATCGTCGCTCGCGGCCGGCCTCGGCGTGCCGCGCGATCCGAGCGGCCGGGTCCAGGTGCTGCCCGATCTGTCGATCCCCGATCATCCCGAGGTGTTCGTGATCGGCGACCTGGCGCGGATGGTGATGCCCGACGGCAGCGAGGTCCCCGGCGTCGCCCAGGGCGCGCTGCAGGGCGGCCGCCACGTCGCCCGTCTGATCGCCGCCGAGGCCTGCGCCACCGACGG
>DASWRS010000168.1:0-54346 GCA_036403075.1 Kofleriaceae bacterium | reverse complement strand
GTTTCGTCGAATGTGCTGCGCACAACTCGCAATCGAAAGGCCGAACGATGAAGAAGATCCTCTGCTCGGCGTTGGTGCTCGCAGTGTTTGTCGCGGTCAGCGTGATCGGGACCTCGCGTTCCGAGGCGCTCGGTGGAGAGGCTCTCGGCTGCTGGGTGAGAGACGGCCAACCGCTGTCGCTCAGCTCGGACTGCCTGGCCAGCCGTCCACTCTCTTCCTACAATATCTTGTTCGCCGTACAAAGCGAGTCGGGCTCTTACACGTTCTCGTGGAACACCAACGGGGCCGCGATCGTGTCAGGCTGCGGCTCGACCGACGATCTGTGCACCATCAACGTGCGCGGGGTGCGGGACTTTCGAGAGTACCCGGTCTCGGTGACCCTGTTCCAGGGCGGCCGGCAATTCACGGTCAGCGCAAAAGCCGAGATCGATGCGGTGTGCGGCAACGACTTCTGTTGATCCCCGACGATCGACACGGCACCTCCAGTGACCCGGGGTGACCCGGAGTCGCCGTTGCCGCCTTGCAGCAGCGCGGCCGCTCGGCGACGCCGAGCAGGTGGGTCGATATCAGGATTGCCTGGCCGCCGGTGAGCGCTGGCGCGCAGGGTGGGCGGCCCTTGATCGCGACGAACAGGGGCGTCCAGCTCGGGCGGTCGGCCGGTGCCTACGGGGCTGGTGTTGGTGTTGAGGGTCGGTCCGGCGGCGGCGAACGCGATGACGCAGATGACCGCGATTCCCGGTGAGCGTACGATCTTCCCATCGCGAACACTCCCCGCTCGAAAGCGGCGCGTTCACGTTGGTCTCGCCCGTACCGTGGTTCGTGCTCGCCGCTCGTGGCGGGTTCGTCAGCTGAACTTGCTGCCGAGCGCGTCCACGGTGCGCCGCTGCGACTCGTCCGCGAGCCGCCGCAAGCTGGCGTAGATGTACCAGAGGATCAGCAGCGGGATCAGCGCGCGGCCGAACGCCCTGCCTGCGATCTCCGCGGAACTCTGGATGGCCCCCAGTCGATTCAATGCCACCACACGCAGCACGCACTCCACCGTGACGGCGGCGGCCGAGATCTTGACCAGTTGCTTGGTTCGCGGCGCGCCACCTGCAATCGCACGCTTGAGTGTGATGCCAGCGACCACGAACGCCGGGGCCAGCACCAGGTGCGCGAGCGGAGGAAACCAGATCGCCAGCGTCACGACGATCGACGTTGCCATCGGCGAAGCCTTGGTTGCATCACCCAGTCCCTGGAGCGCCACCAGCGTGCCGAACACACCGACGACAAGGAAGTACGCTCGCAGTGATCTCTCCGTCTCCTTGAGGAACGCCATCGAGCCCTCCGTCGCAGGAAGCTATCACCGAACGTGCCTGGCGAAGCAGGGCAGGGCCCCTGTTCCCGTGCGTTCCATGGTTTGCCAGGGTGCAGGCCGCCGCGGGGTGACGGCCGCCGTCACGGGGCTGCGAGCACGATCGGCACCGTGGGGCCGCGCTGCGTGCCGAGGGCGAGCCGGGTGCCCGGCGCGGCGCTGATCAGCGTCGAGAACAGCTGGCTGTCGCCGCCGGTGACGTCGACACCGTCGACCCTGACGATGATATCGCCGACGCGGAGCTCGCTGCGTGCGGCTGGCCCCGCCGGATCGATCCAGCTGATCTTGTGGATCGCCTGATCGAGCGGCGCGTCCAGCGGCAGCTCCGCGAAGCGCACGCCGAGCGAGCCGATCGGCTCGCCGTTCTTGATGCGCTGCTTGAGCACGGGGATGTCGCCCACATCGACGGTACCAGTGCCCTGCACGCTGCGCACGATCTGGAACATCGCGTACTCGCCGGTCGTCCAGTTGACCGGCAGGCCGCGGAGCGCGACCTTGCCCGTCGGGGCATTGCGGATCGTGAACCGGCCGCTGGCGTCGCTCGTGTTGGTCGGGTCCGGGTCGAGGGCGAAGGCCATGCCGCCGCCACCCTGGGCGGCGCGGGCGAACATCTGGATGCCGGGAACCGGCTGCTGGCTGGCCCGATCGACGAGCCGGCCGGTCAGCGTGATCAGCGGCTCGAGCGCGATGGCGACGCCGGTCTTCGCCTCGCCCTCGCCGAGATCGAGCGTCGCGCTGCCGCGCGTGCCGTCGCCGGTCGCCGTGAGCTCGAAGTGACCGGCGGGGAGATCCGCGATGCGGAAGTGGCCCTCGCCTTGATAGAACACCTCGCTGCGCTCGTAGCCGGTGCGACCGTCGCGTAGCGAGAGCTGGAGATCGCGGGGCGGCGAGCCGTCGCGCCGCACCGTGCCCTCGATCGACCCGGTGGACTTGATCTGGAGCCGCGCGGTCGCGCCGATCGCGACGTGCTCGGCCACGGCTTCGCCGCCGCCTTTGCGATAGGCGCGCACCGTGTACTTGCCGGGCGCGAGCCCGGTGAGCACGAAGCTGCCGTCGGGTGCGGTGAGGACGGGCCGCGACTCGCCCCACCACTCGTGGCGCGTGCCGGCGACGCTCGAGCTCCGCCCGCCGGCGGCATCGGACTCGCGGCTCGACGCGAGGAACGCATCGGGGACCGGCTGGCCGGTGCCGTCGATCACGGTGCCGGTGATCTCGCCGTTTGCGGCGTCGATCACGAGGTGGAGCGAGGTCGCCTGGGTCGCGCGCACCGTGGCTCGCTCGCCCTGCTCGTGGTCGTCGCTGCTGCCGGGCTTGCGCAGGACCTCGGCGCCGCGCATCGCGACGATGCGGTAGTCCCCGGGCGGCAACGCGTCGATCGCGAAGCTACCATCGCCGCCGGTCATCACGTCGTTGCCGCCGAACGACAAGCTTCGCGACAGCGGCCGAGCCATCACCCTGATGCCGGGGACCGGCGTGCCGGCGGCGTCGACGACCGTGCCGGTGACGCTGCCGCCATCGTCGAGCACGAGATCGCGCTCGATGTTCGCTCCCGCCGCGACCTCGACGCTGTAGTTGTCGCGCGGTGGCACGCCACGGTCGCTCTGCACCGAGATCTGGAAGCTCCCCGCGGCGAGACCGGCGAGCTCGTAGCTGCCGTCGGGCCGGCTGGTGTCGAACGCCGCCCCGCCGCTGTCGTGCCGGCCGCTGGCGCGCTGCGCGAACAGCTGCGCACCCTCGACCGGCTCGCCGGAGCGCGTCCGCAGCGTGCCATGGATCCGCGCGCCCGCCTCGACCTCCCAGGTCAGCCCGGTCATGTCGGTGGTGGCGACGGTCACCTGATCGTAGTGGTCGCGCGCGCGGTGGTGCTCGCAGACGACCGTGACGTCGTAGGTGCCGGGCACGACGCCGTCGGCGGCGAGCTGGCCGCCAGGCTCGCGGCGCAGCATGGCGGTGCGCTCGTGCAGGCGATCGCGGAGCAGGACGTATCCGTTGGGGCACGGCGCGCGGTCGCCGGCGGCGACGATCTGGCCGGCGACGCGGTGGGCGGGAAACATCCGCACGACCATGCCGTCGACGTGCTGGCCGAGACCGACCAGCGTCGAGCCGTTGCTGCGGCCGTAGCCGCGCTCGGTGATCGCGTTGGCCAGGAATCGCCCCGGCTCGAGCGGCTCGATCCGGAACTTGCCGTCGGCGTCCGTGTCGTCGCTGCCGGCCGGATCGTACCAGCCGCCTTCGCGGACGTTGAACACCGTGACCCGCGCACCGGCGACCGGCTGATCGGTCGCGGCGTCGACGACCGTACCGGCGAGCGATGCCGCCGGCGTCAGCCGGATCTCGACGTGGCCCGGTGCGCGGCCCTCCTGGTTGCCCGGGGCATAGCCATCCGCGCTCGCCGTGACGAACACCGCGCCGCGGGCGACCCACATCGAGAATCGACCCTGGTCGTCGCAGTCGATCGCGACGCCGAGCCGGCCCCACCGGGTCGTCGCACGGACCTGGGCACGCGCGATCGGCCCGCCCGAGATGTCGAGCACCACGCCGGTGAGCTCGACGCCGCCGCGGCGGAGCACCAGATCGACGCCGGTCCGCGTCTCGCCTGCAGCGAGTGGAAACTCCGGCTGGCTCGAGCCGGGGCTCGGCGCGAACACAGCGGGCACGAAGTGCGGCGCGGCGGCATGGACGGCGTAGTCCGCGGCGAGCAGGTTGCCGAGCCGGTACCGGCCCTGCTCGTCGCTGTCGCTGCACGCCGGCGCGCGGGTCAGCGTGTCGGGCAGCTTCCACGACTTTGCGCTGGCGCATACCCGGGCGTGCGCGATCGGCGCGCCGGCCTCGTCGCGGATCGTGCCGTGGATCGACGCGCGGGGCTGACCGCGCGGATCGGTCGCGGCGCGCCCGGCGCTGGCGGCGGGGGCGGGACGGCCGGGCCCGGTCGCCGGCGTCGACGAGCGCGTCGCCCCGCCACCGCCGCGCATCAGCCACACCGCGATAACAAGTAGCCCCAGACCGACCGCGATCGCGGCCCCGACTCGACGCTTCATGACGCCTCCCGCTTCGGGGGAGGCAACCCGTGCCGCGCCCCCGTGCATTCCTGCGTACCACGGAAGGCCCGCCGGGCCGTCCGGTGCCGATCCAGCTTCGATGACCCGGAACGGCCGGGCGACGTCGAGCTCGATATCCGCGGGGATCTCGGCAGAGCGCAACGTCTCGCCCATTCAGGATCGGTGGCAGGACGGTGTTTCAGGAGCGTACATCGTCGATCACGCGCCGCACCGCCGCTCCGATCGGATCTGCGGCCGCGGCCCAGGCGTCGACCCGCGCTCCGAGCTCGTGGGCTTGCGCGGCCAGCGCAGCGACCGCCTCGCGCGGGGCGAGCGTCGTGATCGTGAGGATCGGCGCCTGCCGCGAGCCACGGTAGGGTGGGGGCTCGACGGTGAGCTCCCCGTGGCGGCCGAGCCGGCGGCGCAGGCCTGCCTCGAGCGCGACGGCGTCGATCGGTCGGATCCGGGGGCGGCGAGCGCGGCGCTGGTCCGGCAGATCCTCGTGCCACACGATCGCGGTGATCCGGACCGGTCCGTCGAGCGCCTGGGTGTCGCCGCCGTGGCGGAGCGCCTGCACGGCGAGCCGCTTGCGATCGGCAGCGGGGTCGATCAGCAGCGTTGGCCCGGCGCGCACGGTGCGATCGCCGGGCACGTGGGCGGCGAACGCGGCTGCGTCCGCGGCTGCGTCCTCGCGCCAGAACCGGATCCACAGCCGACAAGCTTCGGGCTCGCGGTGGCCGAGGCGTTGCAGCGCCGCGGTGATCGCGTCGTCGATGAGCTGCACGGGGTCGGTGTGCCCGTCGTCCTCGTCCTCGACCTCGCTCTCGTCATGGAAGCACAACTCGGCGGCGAGAGGCCGGTCGCCGGCGAGGCGCACCAGCACGTCGCGAGCCTCCGCGACGGTCTCGAGCGCGCGCTCGCCCACGAGCGTCGGCACCGCGGCGATGACGAGGTCGCCGTGCGCCTGGCAGGCGACCAGATCGTGGCGCGGTGCTGCAAGCACGCGATCGCGATCGGCAGGCCCGGCGGCGCGGATCGCGGCGAGCAGCCACACGGGCCCGTGGGCGTGGACACCGCCCGGAACGACGAATGCGCCGCGCTTCCAGGCCAGCGCCCGGAGCTGCGGGAATGCATCCGTGGCGTCATGCTGGGTCGCGATCACCGAGCGCCCGATCGCGATGAGCTCGCGCGGCGTGGTCCCGGCGTCGGACGGCGAAACGATGGCCACGCCGGCCTCGAGCGCGACACCCTCGGCGGCGAACAGCGCGCGCCACGCCGGCGGATAGGCCGTGTTCGCTCGCCACTCGGGCAGGAGCGCTGCGAGGTAGGCCTCGGCGTCGGCGACGGCCGCGAACCGCGCGACCAGCAGGCACTCGCCGCTGTTGTTGCCGGAGAACGCCTGCCAGATCGCGATCGGCGGCGCAGGGTCGTCGGGCGCGGCGCGGGGCAAGATACGCGCGCAGCCGCGGCGCATTGCGGGCTGCCCGAGCTCCGCCTGGTGCAGCCGCCATGCGGCGAGGATCTCGTCGCTGGTTGTGCCCGGGAGGCCGCCATCCTGGAACGAGCACCCCTGCACTCGTCGATCCGGCGTGATCGATACGAAGTCGCGACCGGCGCCGCAGTCGCCGTCGCGGGGGCCGCCGCCGCGTAGTTGCGGCACCGGCACACGCGCGCCGAAGCACACCGAGATGCGGCACGGCAGCGGGCTGTCCTCGACGATCGCGGCGAGCCGGGCGTCGCCGGCGGCATCGAGGTGGTGCGCAGCATCGGGACCGACGTACGCCAGCAGCGAGACGTCGTCGCAGCCGTGCGCGGCGAGCTCGGCGAGCAGCGCGGGCAGGGTCGCGAGCGCGGCCGGATCCACGATCCGGTTGGCGCCCCAGCGCTGGCCGTGCATGGCCAGCGTGGCGGCTGCGGCGCGCCAGTCGATGCCGTCGTAGATCGAGATCCGGACCTGGCCGAGGCGGCCGGCGAACCGCGACCACGTCGCCGGGCGGATCAGCGCGCCGTTCGTGGTCACGTGCTGGGCGAGCGCGGTGGTGGCGTGGACCTCGGCGACCAGCTCCGCGAAGCCGCGAAACGCGAACGGCTCGCCGCCACCGTAGGCGACCTCGAGCGTGCCCGCGGCGTCGAGGCCACGCAGTGCCGCCGCGGCCGTGTCGACGGTCCACGCGCTCGGCCGCGCCGCGTCGCGTGAGCAGAACGCGCACGCGAGGTTGCAGACGTTGGTGATCCCGAACATCGCGACCCGCGGGGCCCGCCTGCGGTGCGCCGCCGTCGCTGGAACCTGGACGCGCACGTGCACGCCGCGTGCAGGCTGGAAGTACAGCATCGCGCCGTCGAGCGGGTGCTCGCGGAAGCGAAGGCGATCGAGTGGCGCCACGGACATGTCCGAGCGTAGCCTGGAGCGCCGCTGCTGGGGCCCTCAGGCGCGCGCTGGGGGCGCGGCAAGGAGCTCCGCGATGTGGCGCGCGTGTGGCGCCTGCGAGCGGACGCAGCGGCTCGCGACGGAGCTTGCCATGCATGCGGGATCGGCTGCCATGACACGCTGCGCGGGCTGGCACGGCTCGACGCCGGGCGGCTTGCGCGACAAGCTGCATCCGGCAAGGTGCCCCCATGAGGCTTCCGCTGTCCGTCCTTGATCTGTCTCCGGTCGGGGCCGGCGTGGCGCCGAGCACCGCCGTTCGCGACTCGGTCGAGCTCGCGGTGCTCGCGGATCGGCTGGGCTACACGCGCTACTGGTTCGCCGAGCACCACAACATGCCGAGCATCGCGACCTCGGCGCCGGAGGTGCTGATCGCGCACGCCGCGGCGAAGACCACCCGGATCCGCCTCGGCGCCGGCGGCATCATGGTGCCGAACCACGCGCCGCTGCACGTCGTCGAGGTATTTCGTACGCTCGAGGCGCTCGCACCCGGTCGCGTCGATCTCGGCCTCGGCCGCGCGCCGGGGACCGATCGGGTCACCGCGGCGGCGCTGCGGCGCGCCGACGTCGAGGTCAACGACCTGCTCGCCGAGCTGCTCGCGTTCGAGGACGATCGGTTTCCCGATCGGCATCCGTTCAAGAAGGTCGTGCCGATGCCGTCCGACGTGCATGCCGGCGTGATCTGGATGCTGGGCTCCACGCTCGCGGGTGCTTCGATCGCCGCGCAGCTCGGTGTACCCTATGCGTTCGCCGGTCACTTCGCGATGCGCGCTGCACGCGAGGCGATCGCGCACTACCGGCGATCGTTCGAGCCCTCCGCTCGGCTCGCGCGGCCCTACGCGATGTGCGCGGTGACCACGATCTGCGCGGCGACCGACGAGGAGGCGCAGCGGCTCGCGGCGCCGATGCGCGTCGCGGTCGTCAACTCACGGACCGGCAAGACCGCCCCGATCGTGTCGATCGAGGAAGCGCTCGCCCGGAAGTTCACGCCCGAAGAGCAGGCGATCTGCGACGACTTCCTCGAGGGCGCGATCCTCGGAGGGCCGTCGCGCGTCGCCGAACGGCTGCCCGCGCTCGCCGGCGAGCTCGAGGCCGACGAGCTGATGCTGTCGACGCTGGTCCCCGGCCTGGATGCGCGGCGGGCGTCGCTCGAGCGCATCGCGGCCGCGCTGGCGTAGCCCTCGGCGTGACAGCGCGCGGACCTGGGCCAGCAGCCGGTGCGCTTGGGCGACCAGCCGGCGGACCTCATGGCGCCGCAGGTCCTGGCCATGAAACTCGGCGCATCGAGCAGCGCGATCATCTGCGCCGCCAGCGCGTCGCGCTGATCGGAGCGCCACACGCGGGCAGGGCGGCGAGCACGGCGAGCGCAGGTCTTGCTGAGCACGTCACGAGGACCTCCTTTCGGGCACCGCCGCACCGTGACGGACAATCGCCACCCACGGCTTTTTGCCCCAGGTGGCACGTTCCGGACACGCATTGCGGGCCGCTCCCGATCCGCAGATCATGCCGGTCGTCACTTCTCGGCGTCGTCGTCGGCGTCGTCGTCGGCGTTGGTGTCGTCGCTGGCATCTTCATCGGTGGCGCCGTCGTCGGCGACGGCTTGCGGCTCGCCGCCCGCGGCGGCTTTCACCGGCGGGGCCTTCAAGGCCGCGGCGATGTGGCGGAACAGCGCGCGTGCGGCGCCCGGTGGCTCGCCCGTGGCCCGCTCGCGCTGCGCCCGCTCGATCAGCTGCGGCAACGGCGCGTCCACGCCGCCTGGAAACCCGGCGGCGCCGGCGAGGCCGTCCTCGAGCATCCGCGTACGCCAGCGCTCGACGAGCTGAAATTGCTGCGGCTCCGCGCTGCCGGTCGCCTGGACCTTCGCGAGCTTGGCCTCGACCGCGACCAGATCGACGCGCCGGAGGTCACCGGCGAGGGTGCGCTCGGCCCGTCGACGTGCGCCCAGTGCCGTCACCGCGCGGGCGCGATCGACCGCCTCGCGAAGCTGCTCGTCGAGGCCCATCTTGCTCAGGGCCGGCGCCGACAGCTTCATCAGGGCATTCGCGAGCCGTGCCGACCGATCGCCGGCCTTGCGTTGCTCCCGGCGCGCGATCTGTCTCCGGCTCTCGTCGCGGTCGTCGCGATCCGTCATCGAGGCATCTTGGATCCTCGACCAGGAGAACGCCAGGCGAGCCTGCGACAAGCGCCCGGCGCCTTGCCGTGACCGGGATCTCCGGTCGCGAGCAACTCGACGAGGTCGGCGGCTTCCCGCGACCGAGTGTGACCGGGCATCCGTCCCCGGTCTCGAGAGTGGCACGCGGTGTACATTGCAGATCTCCGCGGACCGAGTGGCGAGCTGGCCGCGTGACGTCATGCCGCGGCTCGACCCGTCAGGGCTGACGCGCCGCCGCCCGCGGCACGACGAGAGACTGTCACACATGAGCGCGACGCTCGGCGAGGTGGCATTCTGTGGCGCACGGAGAATGCCGTGGTGGAAATCGTCGATATGGCTGTTTCTGCCACATCCGGATGAGCCTGTTTGTGGGCAAAGTTTGCCAAAGCTGCATCGAAATGCGTCATGATGATCGGTTTACTCGGAGCGATTGGTGCGCTACCTGTTTGTTCGCCACGGATAGGCTGTCGCTCGCATCCGGAGACACCGCGCCGATCTGGTGACCGCAGCAACTTGGGGAGGAGGTGGGCAAAGCTATCACTGCGAGCCACGTCACGAGCCAGATGA
Organism: Kofleriaceae bacterium; assembly: GCA_036403075.1. Classification (GTDB taxonomy): domain Bacteria; phylum Myxococcota_A; class Polyangia; order Haliangiales; family Haliangiaceae; genus JABFXX01. Next base: position 44,810 of record DASWRS010000168.1, on the reverse strand, counting down.
CGATCGTGCTTCGGCCAGTCGGTCTCGACCTGGCGCAACCCGCGCGAGCTTTGCTGTCTATCTCGCACTCGACACGAGATAGTCACGCCGGCGTGGCCGGTGTGACATCAAATTGCCTGAAAGAAAGAAGGATAGTGATGATGCATCTTTCGAAGCAGTTCCTGCTGTGTTGCCTCGCCGTATCGTCTTTTGCCGCCTGCGTGGAGACGGGATCGTCTCAGCCGGTGTCGAATGAGGCCGATACGCAAGTCGCGTCGCAGGCAGGCACGGTCCGCCAGGACTTTGCGGCCAACGGCGGGCAGATCGGGTCTCCGCAGGCGAACATCGTGCCCTTCGCGACGAATGCCACCGCCTGTTTCCAGCTGAACAACGGCGGTGTCACGTTCTTCATCAACGCGACGATCGATCTCAACGCGTATCCGTACGCGATCGTCGGCGGCAACATCTCCGGGGGCATCTGCGACGCTCCGAACTGGGCGCTGACGGGCGTCTCGATGGGCAACAGCATCTCGATCAACGGCACCCATACGGGCGCGGGGGCCTGCGCCTCGACGATCTCGATCGTCGGGAATTTTGGTGCGCCGGACGACTACGCCGGTACGTACGGGTTCAACGGCGCGAACAACTCGTTCCCGCACCGCACGATGTTCCTGGGCTACAACCGCTCCTGCCCGTGATGGCGTGCAGCGATCGGGCGCCGCGTCCAGGGATGCGCCGCACCGGCTGAGCTCCATGGCCCCCCGCTGCCCGTGCGCCCGGGGGTGTCTCGTTTTCGGTGACGGCCCGCGGCACCGCGTCCGGTGCCGGCCATTGCGATCGAAATCAGCTCGGCGATCTCCGGAGCTGGCCTATGGTGTGGGCGTGGGCACCAAGCGTGAGGTCAGGCCACCACCCCCGGCGGCACCGCAACCGCTCGATCACCACGCGCTCAACGCCGCGCTGAGGCTGTTCGTGTCGAGCTTTGTCGTCGACGACAAGCGCTCGCAGATCCACAAGCGGCTGCTCGCGTCCGAGCGCCGGCTGGAGACGCTCGCGTCGCTGCCGCGATGGATCTCCGGCGGCACGGCGCCGCTCGAGGGCGCGGATCGCTCACCGGCAGGCCTCCGCGCGCGCCTCGGCGACATCACCGGGATTCGAGTGACCGAGGACGGCGCGAGCCGCACCACGATCGCGCGCGCGCTCGAGCTCGATCGCGGGACCGCGTCGCTGTTCATCGCGGACAGCGGCCACGTCGCGATGATCACCGTCGTCGACGGGCCGCCGCTGCTGTGTTCGCGGCTGGGCAGCTCCGCCTCGGCAGCTCGCGGCAAGCGCTGATCGAGTGCCGGTCAAAAATTGCGGACGCGACCCCGATCGGGTGACATGTTGTGCGCGGAGGCCATCGATGCGCACGCTTGTCTTGTTCCTGGTCATGAGCGCTCTGATCACGTCGTCGGGCGACGCGGCGCCGCCCGACGCGCGGCCGATGAAGATCGGGATCATCGGCACCGGACACATCGGCGGGGCGCTCGCGAAGCTCTGGGTCGCGGCCGGGCACGAGGTGCTGCTGTCGTCCCGCCATCCGGAGGAGCTCCGGGCGCTCGCCAAGCAGCTCGGACCCAAGGCGCGGGTCGGAACGCCCAGGGAGGCGGCCAGCTTTGGCGACGTCGTGCTGATCTCGGTCCCGTACAAGGCGCTTCCGGAGCTCGGGCGCGACCTCAAGGCCGAGCTTGCCGGGAAGATCGTCCTCGACACCTGCAATCCATACCCGGGGCGCGACGGCGACATGGCCAACGACGCGCGCAAGAAGGGCACCGGGGTTGCCTCTCCCGAGTTTCTGCCCGGCACGCGCCTGGTCCGCGCGTTCAACGCAATCAACGCGGGTAGCCTGTCCAGCGAGGCGCATCGCAAGCCGCCGCGCGTGGGAATCCCGCTCGCCGGCGACGACGCCGAGGCGTTGAAGGTCGCCCAGCGCCTGGTCAGCGATGCCGGGTTCGATCCCGTGGTGGTCGGTGGCCTGGCGCGCGCCCGGGAGTTCGACGTCGGCACGCCCGTGTACACCAAGCTCCTCACCGGCGCGGAGCTGCGCAAGGCGCTCGGTCCGTCCAAGCCGTGACCCGAGCGAGCGATCGGCGTCAAATCCCGTCGGCGCTCGGTCACAACCGGGCGTGGAGCGGTCGCCCGCCGCGCAGCGCGCCTGCCGGCTACGCCATGCGGCGCTTGAGCGCGCTCAGCCGATCGTGGGTCTGCTGCTGCATCGGCAACAGCCGGCCGATGATGCTCTGGCACTCGGGGGCGAGCTCGTCGCGCTCGCCGCGGTAGTCCTTGAGGCCGTGATCCTCGCCTTCCTCGAGCGCAGCGATCGCGACCTTCTCGCCGAGCACCTTCGCCGAGCCCTCGACCGCCTTCGCGAACGCACCCCACGGGCCCGAGCTCTCGGCGGGCGTTCCGCCGAGCGCGATGATCGCGTCCTGCAGGGCCAGCACGCGGTCCTGATGTGACTTGAGGTTGACGAGCAGCTCGTCGCGGGCTGTGCTGATCTTGTCGAGCTTGTCGAGCGCCATCTGGTAGGTCTCGACGGCCGACATCTCGCCGCGCAGGAAGCTATTCAGCTGATCGACACTGGATTTGGAACCCATGAGAATCCTCCTTGTTCATGGGGAGGAGGTGCAAGGCGCGTGCGATCGGAAGCTCTCGCAGACGCGCCGCACCGGGCACGCGCAGCGGGGTCGCCACGAGGGACGATCGCGCGGCGTGGCGGCGCGGCACATCCGGTGACCGCGAGCTTCTCGCACCGCCGCGCTTCGGGCGCGATCCGCGGACTTCGTCGCGGCGGTGTGATCTCGACGTTCGCGACCGCAGCGTGCGCACGCGAGATCGTCGGCGCGGGATGCCGCCGTCAGGCCCAGATCGCCGGATGGCGGTCGGCCCAGGGCCGCGCGGCTTCGAGCTGGGCGGCGAGCCGGAACAGCGTGGCCTCGTCGCCGTAGCGCGCGGCGAACATCATCCCGATCGGCAGGCCGGTCGGGGACTGCGCGAGCGGCAGCGAGATCGCCGGCTGGCCCGTCATGTTGAACGGCGCCGTGAACGGAAAGCTCGAGGCGGTCCGGCTGTCGAACGTCTTGAGGTCGGTCGCGAGCGGATCGAGGTCGTCGGTGCGCGGCGGCAGGGTGCCGAGCACCGGGGTGAGGAACACGTCGACGCGCTGGAACTGCTCGAGGATCTGCCAGCACAGGGCGCGCACGCGCTGCGCGGCGGCGAACGCGTCGGCGCCGCTGACCAGCTTGCCGGCCTCGTAGTTGCGACGCGCGAGCGGGTCGAGCTCGCCGTCGTGCGGCGGGCGGCCGACGCGTGCGATCAGGCCGTTCATCTCGGCGGCGAAGTTGGCCGCCAGCATGACGCGCGCCGCGAGGTAGAGCGCGATCTGATCGACCTCGAGCTTGCCCTCCTCGACGTCGTGGCCCAACGAACGCAGCAGCTCGGCGGTGTCGAGCAACGCCTGCTCGACCTCCGCGGCGATCGGCCGGCCGGTCGGCGTCTGCCGCGACCAGGTGATGCGCAGCTTGCCCGGCGCGCGCCGAAGCTCGTCGAGGTACGGCCCGGCCTTGGGCGGCGGCGCGTACGGGCTCGTGGCTTGCGGCGTGCCGGTGGCGTCGAGCATCGCGGCGCAGTCGCGCAGCGAGCGGCAGACGATGTGGTCGACCACGAGGCCGCAGACCCGGCCGAGCTCGTCGGGATCCCACGGGTTGCGGTCGCGCGTGGGCTTCATGCCGACGAGCCCGCAGCACGCCGCCGGGATCCGGATCGAGCCGAGGCCGTCGCTGGCGTGGGCCATCGGCACCATGCCCGAGGCGACCGCAGCGGCCGATCCGCCGGACGATCCGCCGGGCGTGTGCGCCAGGTTCCACGGGTTCTTGCACAGGCCGAGGCGCTGGGAGTGCGTGACGCCGGGAATGCCAAGCTCGGGAGTGTTGGTCGCTCCCAGGAAGACCAGGCCGGCCTTGCGATAGCGCTCGACCAGGACGCTGTCGTGGTCGGCCGGCCCGGCCTGCGCAAACAGGCTGCCGCTGCTGCACGGCCAGCCGGCGACGCGCCGGCCGAGATCCTTGATCAGGAACGGCACGCCGCGGAACGGCCCGTCCGGCAAGGCGCCGGCCGCCGTGCGCCGGGCCTCGTCGTAGGCCTTGTAGACCACGGCGTTGAGCGCGCCGTTGTGGCGCTCGATCCCGGCGATCGCGGCGTCGACGAGCTCGGCGGGCGAGACCTCGCGGCGGGCGACGAGCGCGGCCAGGCCCAGGGCGTCGTGGCTGGCGTATTCGGACGGTGTCATGCCGGCATCTGATGATCGCCGGCGAGGCGCGTCAAGCGCCACGGCCCACCGCGTGATCCGCGCCCGCGGCTCCGGGTTGGTCCGGCGATGACGGCGGCCGCGCTCGTCGCCGCCGCGCTGCGCGGAGCGCGCCGCCGCGCCCGGGGTCAGGTGTAGACCAGGCAGCCGCGACGCGACAGCTCGTCGAGCCAGGCCGGCCGCGCGCGCAGCGGGTTCCAGCGCAGGTCGAGCTTGGCGAGCGGCAGCGCGAGCAGGGTGTCGGGCAGCTCGTCGAGCTCGTTGCCGCGCAGGTCGAGGCTGCGCAGCTGGCTCAGCGCGCCGAGCGAGCCCGGCAGCGTGGCGAGCCGGTTGCCGCGCAGCGACAGCTCGCGAACCCCGGCGAGGCCGTCGATCGCGAGCGCGGTCAGCTCGGCGTTCTCGGCGCGCAGCTCCTCGACCGCCGGATCGCTGCAGGTCAGGGTGCCGAGCGGGTTGTCGCCGACGTTGAGGTAGCGCACGCCGGAGGTCGCCGGCGCGGCGGTCAGCCGGTTGGCCGCGAGGTACACGAAGCCGATGCCGAGGAGCGCGGGCAGCTCGGCCAGCCGGTTGCGGTTGGCGTCGAGCACGGACAGCGCAGGCAGCGCCGGAAGCTGGACGAGCTGGTTATCGTCGACGTAGAGCTCGCGCAGGCTCGGCGGCAGCTCGGGCAACTCGGGCAGCGCGTTGTGGCCGACGTCGAGCCGCTCGAGCGCGGACAGCTCGCCGAGGCTGTCCGGCAGGTCGGCGAGGCCGCAGCGATGCGCGCAGATCACCCGCGCCTGGCCGGCGCGCCACAGCACGCCGACGACCCCGGAGGTGCGCTGCCGGGGATGCGATAGCTCGACCACCGGCCGGGCGCCGGCGAGTCGCTCGATCAGGCGGGCATCGCGCATGGCGGGAGGGCAGCGCAGGGGTGCGCCGGCGGAAGCGGTGCGGGGCCTCGAGCGCCAGCGCGCACGCGGCTCGCTAGCCTTCGAGCTTCTCGATGATCAGCTCGATGAACTCGGCCTTCTCGAGCGTGCGGTACGAATAGCTGTCCTCGAACCACTGCACGACTGGATCGGCCTGGCCCTGCTTCATGATCCGGGCGGTCGCGCCCCGGCTGCTGATCGCGACCACCCGCCCGATCACGGCGTCGGAGTTCGGATGATCGGCGTAGCGTTTGCGCAGCCACGTGAAGATCAGATAGACCAGCGCCGGGTCGGCTGCTTCGACCAGCGCCAGCGAGTCGCTCGCGCTCATGGTTCCCTCCTCGATCCCTTCGAGGATGCGGAGCGCGGCGCGCTGTTCTTGCTCGAGTGCCATGGGGTTTTTTTACCAGCTTGGCGGCCCGGATCGAGGGTCAGCCGCGCGGCCGGCGGTACGATCCCTCGAACACTGCCTTCCACTCGCCGCCGCGGATGGACCGCTCGGTGATGATGCTCAGCCGGTTCAGCGCCACCGAATACGTCGTGCGCGTCGAGCCCTGCGCGGTGGCCTCGACGAACACCAGCCTGTCGCCCTCGGCGACGCCGTCGCTCTGCTGGGTGCTCGAGGCGCGCGGGCTGCGAAACCACGACACGGTGAGCGCGGAGGTACTGTCATCCTTGCGAAACACCCCGTGGGCGACGGCCGTCGGGCGATCCGGCGCGGTCTGGACGTAGTCGCACAGCAGGAACCGCCCGTCGAACACGGTGTGGAACTCCCATCGTCCCTGGGCCTCGTGGTGTCCCTCCTCGTCGTCGATGCGCTCGGTGCCGGTCCAGACGCCTTCGAGTTTCTGCAGCTCACTTCGATACATACGACCTCACCTGGCCAGAGGGCCCGCGCATCCTCAGCTGACTCCCGATCCGGGCGCTCGTGGATGCCTCGTCAGCATAGCACGCCGCGCGCTTCGACGACGGCGCGCGAGCACATGGCACGCGGGAATGCACGGGAGATTTCGTGCGGTCGTCGACGACCGCGTGGTACAGTGCGCAGCCGGATCGCTGGAGTCCGTTGCGACCATGAGTACAGTCACGACCAAGCCCGTCGATCCCCAGCTGCTCGAGGCGCAGAAGCACGCATCGCGACATCGCCTGGAGCTCGAGGCGAGCGCGCGCTGCGGCTGCTTCTTCTGCTTCCGGACGTTTCCGCCGGTGTCGATCAAGGCCTGGATCGATGCGCGACAGACCGCGCTGTGTCCCGGATGCGGTGTCGATGCGGTGATCGGGAGCGCCTCCTCGCTCCGGATCGACGACGCGTTCCTGCGCCGGATGCACGGCCAGTTCTTCGCTTACCGCTCCAAGTGAGCCGCACCAGCGGGGGCGGGGCGTCAGGGGCGGCGAACGGGCCGCACGGCGCGCCATCTGCGGACCTGACCGGGGCATCACCAGGCATGCGCTGAACCCGCGGCGATCGGGCGAATCTCGCGTCCGCGCGCCAGCTTCGAGCCAGCGCCCTTCGGAGCGAACGGCGGCAATCTGGCCAGGGCCAGGTCATCGCCGCGACCCCGGCGGGCGCGCTCTGTCAGCCCCCGGGGCGATGCTGGGGCATGGAAGACGAGACCTCGGATCCGCGGCTGTGGAAGAAGGCCGGCTGGATCGCGCGCGTGATCAAGAACGAGAACGACGAAGGCTGGGCGGTGTCGATGACCCGCGTGGGGGACGCCGAGCCGGTGCTGGTGAGCCCGTGGACGATGGGCCGCGACAAGGTGAACCCCAAGCCGCTCGATCACGGCGGCTTCGCGACGCTGCTCAAGGGCGCCAGCGACGTGCTGCGCCGGCACGAGGATGCGCTGCGGGCACGGCTGCATCGCTCGATCACGTGCACGAGCGAGACCGGACAGCGGCTGCGCGCCGACCTCGACATCCAGCTCGACGAGGATGATCCGCATGCGATCCTCCTGGTGATCGACGAGCAGTCCGGCGAGACCGTGCGTCGCGGCCGGGCGAGCCAAGCGTTCAAGCTGAACGAGAAGGCGGTGCAACGCTTCGTCCGCACCGGCGACGCGTAGGTGCCGGGCTCTCCACGCCGGCCGTGAGTGCGTTCCGAGGAAATGCCGTGACGCGGGCGGCGTTCCTTGGCGATGAAGCACCTGGGCACCGGGATCTGCATCGCGATCGACCTGCGCGCAGCTCGAGGATGCGACCGGCGGGCGATGCAGGACGTCATCGAGCAGGCGGTGCTCGGACATCACGGCGACCGCCAGTGGTGTACCCCCGCCGCACTTCCAGTGGGGATGCACGAGCCACGGCGAGACGCCCGTGTCCGTCTCGCTGATGCTGGCGCGCGATCACACCGCCGACGAGGGCGGCTGAGTGGTTGCGAACACGCCGGTTGAGCTGGCGCCGCGAGCGCGGGCGGCCGAGCTGGACGCGGCGCGCGCGGGGTCGTAGCAAGCGCCGCCCGGACTGGACGCTGCGGCGGGCGCGTGCGCGCCGGCCGCGCCGCGCACTGCGACTTGGTACGCGCAGGCATCGACCGACAACCCTACATCGCCTCTGTTAGTTCCGTACGAGCAGGTGATTTTCACATTCACTATTTCGGTCGATTACACGATTTCACCGGTCCGGGCCCCGCACGACTAACCACGGCATTCATCCGAGGGCAGGTCATGTCGGACCGCGTGGGCAAGCAGTCGAGACGAGACGGTATTCACACCCGCATGCCGCCGGGCGACCGGGGGCGAAGTCCGGAGGTCGGGAAGCACACGCTGGTCGAGCACGTGTACGCCGCCGGGCCACGGGAACCCGCCAACGCGTTCGACGATGACCACCGGCGCGTCGCGGCCCCGCTACCCGGGACGCAGGCTGGCGCCGCGCCCCCCCGAGCGATTCCTGCGGGCCGATCGATCGAGAGCTTGTTCGGCCACCACCGCGCCGCCGTCCAGGCCAGGCCAGCCGCTTCGCGGCCGAGGGATCAGTACGAGCCACCACCGGGTCACGCGGCGGTGACCGGCAGTGGAGCCGCAGCGGAGCACGATGTGCGAGCCGCGCCAGCACAGCCGCCTGGTCGGACCGCAGGTCACGATGTCGAAGGAGCTGTCGCTCCGTGTACGCCTGAGACCAACACGCGTCGCGGCAAGGCGCACGCCTACCGGTACAAGAACGATCGTGAGGCGCTCGCCGCCGACGACGAACGGCACGGCGGCGAGCGGGCGGCGCGCCGGCCGGGCAAGCGCACGTGGACCGAGACGATCTTCCGCGCGGGCCACGGGGCGATCACTCAGGATCCCGAGGCGGTATTCCTGCGCGCGACGCAAGGCGCGGCGGCGGCGGTGCCGTTCCGCGCGGAGATGGAGCGCCGCTACGGCGCCGACTTCTCGAACGTGCGCGCGTTCCTGGGGCGCGCGTCCGAGGCGCGGCAGCTCGGCGCGCGCGGGGCGACGCGCGGCGAGCAGATCGTGTTCGCGTCGAGCACACCCGATCGCGCGCTGGTCGCACACGAGCTCACCCACGTGCTGCAGCAGCGCGCCGCCGGCGGGGCCGCGACCGGGCGCGCGGTGAGCGATCCCGGCGACGCCGCCGAGGTCGAGGCGAGGCGCGCGGCCGAGCGCGTCGACGCGGAGCCAGCGCACGAGGCGCCCGGCGCGGCGTTCGCGCACGCGTCCCCTTCCGCGGCGGTCCACCGCGACGACGAGATCGACGCCGGGATCTCCCTGGCGCAGCGGCACGACTTCCTGGCGTGGGCGATCCCGGCGCTCGCGCGCGAGCTCGCGTCGAACGCCCAGGGGGTGGCGAAGTGGATCATCGACAGGCTCTCGCACACCACGCTCGAGGACCTCTGCCGCGACAGCGCCATCGCCACGACGCTGTTCTCGGCCGGCGCGCCGGATCACGCCGCGCTGATCGCGCAGGTCGCGCTCGCTGTCTACCAGACGCCGAGCTGGAACCTGATCGTGCTCGATAGTGCCAAGCGCTCGGGGCGCGAGCTCGGCGCCAAGGCCGTCGCGATGGGCACGTCCGCGGCGGTCAGCGCGGCTTTCGGTCCTGGCATGGTGCTCACGGCCGTGGGCGTGATCGCGGGCGCTGCCACGCACAAGATCTACCGCGACTACTTTCCGGCGCTCGGTCACGTCGCGGACCACGCCGCGACGATCCCGCTGTGCCGCGGGTTCCTCGACTTCCGCCGCCCCGACACGGGTGACGTGCCGCTGCCGTGGTACGGCTTCATCAAGTTGCCGGCGATGCCGGTCGTCGGCCCGCTCGGCGCTGGCTGGCTGCGCGCCGGCGGCAGCGTGCAGCTCGACATGGTGGATCACGAGCAGGTCGTCGCACTCGACGCGAGCCACCTGGTGCTCGAGCTGGGCGAGGCGGCGACGCTGCTCGCGCTGATCGGGATCACCGCGACCTGGGATCCGCTGGTCGGCTTGCACATCACGCGCGCGAGCGGGACCGGACCATACGGGACCACCGTCCAATCGCCCCACGTCGACGTGCGCATCTCGCCCGCGGGGCGCATCTCGGGGCGCGTGCTGCTCGTGCGCGAGCAGATCGCGGAGCGCAACAACTTCCAGGCGTTCGAGTGCGACGCGATCTTCCACCCCGCGCAGATGCACGGCTTCTACCTCGATCACCTGGTGATGGACGTCCACCGAGCGCGCTTCCAGTGTCCGGCCGTGGCGGTGGAGGGTCGGTTCGTCCCCACCGCCGACCAGCTGCTGCTCGTCTCGAAGCGCGCCGTCAGCGGAGTCAGTGTGGTGATCACGCGGGACGACCAGACCATCCAGATCGAATCCTGCCAGTTCGAAGCAAGAGCCGACCAGGTGATCCTGAGCGGCAAGGGGCAGCAGGACGGCGCGCCCGTCTCGTGGAAGGCGACGGCGGTCGGGCGCAAGGACTGGACGATCGACGTCGAGAACGGCGCCGCGTCCCCCAGCGAAGCCGGCAGCAGCGAGGACGGCGCCTCGGGCGAGATCAGCACCGGAGCGGCCGAGGACGCCCCGAGCCCGGCGCGCGGCGGCGATAGCCTCGTTGACAAGGTGCACGCGGCGCTGCTGCAGGGCGCCCAGAGCTGGGCATACAAGGCCTTCACGTGGAGCGTGCACCAGGGCGTGAAGGGGCTGGTCTCGAAGGCGCCAAAGCCGAAGCCGAAGGGCGCGTCCGCGCAGACGCCGGCGACCGTGCAGCTCGCGGGCGCGCTCCAGCAGGGCGGTGAGAGCTACGTGCCGCCCGCCAAGGACGATGCGATCCCCGCGGCCAAGCCGTCCGCGAACTCGTGGTGGCCCGCGACCTTCGATCCGTTCGCCAGGGTCAAGCTCCCCGACTTCGGTGGCGGCGGGCTGCTCCCCACGATCTCGATCACCGACGCGACCGGCGGCATCCGCGACGCGGCCGGCAAGCTCGCCGTCCACGGCAGCGCGTCGCTCCACGTGACGATCCCGCAGCAGCTGCTCGGCCGCTCCGACGGCGACGTCCACGGCTCGAGCCGGATCGGCATGGTCTGGTTCCCGTACGACTCGCCGTACATCGTGCTCTCTGGCGGACTCGACGTCGGTGACTGGCTGCAGCTACGCGGCATCGAGGCCGATCCGATCGACGGGCTGAGCGTCGCGTCGGCGCGCCTCAGCCTGCCCTTGCCCGACGAGCTCGGCGGCGAGCGCTCGCGCGCGGAGGGGAACGCGTCCTGGCTGCTGATCGGCCGCAACGGCGTCTCGTTCCGCGAGTTCGCCGCGCGCATCGTGAACCTGAAGGTTCCGCCCGACGCGGGCCCGGACGACGTCTCGCTGCACTTCAATCGGCTCGGCGTCGCCGCGCAGCGCGGCGGCACCGGGACGCGCTTCAAGGTCGAAGGCGACGGCGAGCTCTACAACGTGCTCGAAGGCCACACGTTCTGGGCCGGTGCGAGCCTCGCGTGGGGCGGCGGCGCGGGGCTCGCGATCGACGCCGCGGTGCGCGATCGCGGCGAGATCCGCCTGCTCGACGACAAGCTGAAGCTCGTGGACCCGACCGGCGCGTTCGGCCTGTACTTCCATGGGGGGAAGCTGCGGGCGCGCGGGCGGATCGGCGCCGGCCGGGTCGAGCTCAGACCGACCGAGCACACCCTCATCACCGGCGCGGGCGCGCTCGAGCTCGGATCGGACGGCAAGCTCGACGGGACCGACCTGCACGGGCTCTCGGTCACGTACCGGCAGTTCTCGGCGGGGATCGATCGCCTCTGGATCCAGAACGACGAGGTGCACGTGCAGGGGCTCGCGTTCGGGCTCGACATGCGCGACGTGATCTCGCTTGCCGACGAGGTCGGGATCGGCGACGCGCTCGCGGCGATCGAGCAGTGGCTGCCGGTGAATGACGTCAAGCTCCGCATCGGCTTCGATCTGGTCGTCGCCAAGGACAAGAAGCCGAACTTCTCGCGGCCGCGCTTCGGCGTGCGGCGCGCGAACTTCCACCTGTTCGGCGCCAAGGCGGGCTTCGACCTCGACCAGGGGCTGGCGTGGCTCGGCTTCCGGAAGAAGGAGACCTTCGCCCCGTCGGCGCAGGTCCCGCTCTACTACGGCGTCGGCCTCGACGTGGGCGGCATCTTCTGCGTGCAGCTCGAAGCCGACGCGAAGTTCTGCATCCCGACCGGCTCGCAGAGCGTGAAGGACGTGGAGACGCCGCCGTTCACCTTCGGCGGCGGGGTCTCCGTCGGCGGCGCGCTGTCGGGTAGCGTCTCGATCGGCGCGTTCGGCGGCATCCCGCATGTCGCGTCGGTGAGCGGCGGCCTGCACGCCGGGCTACGCGCGCGCGCCGAGGCCGACCTCATGGTCTCCGGCGAGATCACGCCGAAGGGCTTCCATATCCCCGACGGATCGATCGGCGCCTCGTTCAAGATCCACGATTCGCTCTACAAGGACCATCCCGCGACGTTCCACGGTATCGCGGGGCCGTTCATCAAGGTGAGCTTCAGCGGCATCAACAGCACCGTGAAGCTGAACCTCATCCGGGTGCCGCTCGCGGAACTCGAGGCCTACGGCGCGATCTCGACGCGCATCGGCAAGCTCGGCGAGGACGACGAGGGACGCGTGCGCAAGCTGCCCGAGGGGAACTTCCCCGCCACGCGGCTGTCGGTGCACGACAGGCTCAAGCGCGCGCTGAACTTCTCGCAGAACCAGGTGCTCCGCCTGCGCCGGCATCGCGCCCAGTCGCGGCTGGACCGCGACTTCACGCGCCTCGCCGCGGTGAACGCGCGGATCGACGAGGAGCGCCGGACCGAGCACCGCTCGCCCGAGGAGCGGATGGAATCGTATCACGAGCAGCTCGCCGAGCCGATGGAGCACGTGCGCGAGGGCAAGGCCGAGCACAAGCAGCTCAACGGGACGCTGAAGCAGACCGAGAAGGACGTCGAGCTCTGGGAGGAGCGCCTGGCCGGCACGGAGATCGAGCTGCGACAGTTCAAGTGGCAACTCCACTACACCGACGAGCGGACGGCGGACGAGCAGCCGGACTTCGACGACGACGCGCTGGACGACGCCGCCGAGGAGTCAGAGGCCGGCGAGCTGGAGCTGGAGCTCGACGACGGTGGCGACGGTGGCGACGGCGGCGACGACGGCGACGGCGGCGACGGCAGCGAGAAGGAGGCGCCGGCGAAGGGCGAAGCGAAGCGGCCGGGCGCGCTCGCGAAGCTCGGCCGCGCGTACCGCGCGATCGGCGACGCCAAGCACCAGCTCGGCAAGGGGCACCTCGGCTCGGCGCGCGCGGTGCTTCGCTCGAAGCCGTTCGGGTTCGCCCCGGCGCCCGAGGACAGCACGGCGGCCACGCGCTTCGCCGACAAGGATCACCTGCGGCGCGGGGAGCCCGGCGATCTCTCGGCCGCCGAGCTGGCGCTGAAGGTGAAGCAGGCCGACGAGGACGCCGAGTACTGCCGCGACCGCGTCGACGAGCTCAAGCAGGAGATGGAACGCCTCACGCAGAAGCACAAGGCGAGCGAGCGGGGGTACCGCGAGGCGAAGCGCGCCGTCCGGCGCGTGACGATCAAGATGGCGCTCGCCGCGGTGCCCACGGAGTCGGAGCGTGCCATGGCGCGGCTGGAGGAGGAGATGCTCGCCGAAGCGGAGCGGCTCGCCGCCGAGGAGGCCAGGCAGTGCGAGGCCGAGGCAACACTCGAGCGGGAGCGCGCGGCAAACCGTGAGGAGAACCAGGGGGGAAAGGGGCACCGGCGGCGCCGGTCGCTCAGCGAGCGGATCGTCGAGGGCCTCGACAAGGTGAAGCAGGAGTCGGCGGAGGCGATCGCGAGCCTGAAGGAGCAGACCAAGGAGGGCGTCTCGACCGTCAAGGAGGCGGCGCGGAGCGCGAAGTGCAACCTGCGCTACAGCAGCGGCTCGGTGCCAGCCAAGCTGCGCAGCGCGCTGCACGACGGCGTCGATGTCGGGCTCGAGGTCGGCAAGGAGAGCGGCAAGGTCGTGGGCAGCGCCGCGCACGGCGGGTTCCACGTGGTCCGCTCCGTTGTCGAAGAGGGTACCGACCTCGTGTCCGCCGCGGGCAGCCGCGCGATCGAGGGGGTCGAGCGCGTCGCGGATCGCGGCCTCGAGACGATCGCTCGCGCGTGCCGCAGCGGCGGCAAGGTGATCGAGACGGCCGTGCAGGGCGCGCTGAAGCTCGTGAAGAAGACACTCGCCGGGCTCGAGATCGTGCCGGACTCGACGATCGAGGGCGTCCAGCGGCGCTGGCAGGGGCAGCTCGTCGACTCGTGGGCGCGCGCGAATCACGCCTACCGGATCATCGAACGGCGCCAGCATCGCGCCGCGCACGAGCTCGAGAAGCTGGAGGCCGAGGACAAGACGATCGAGGCGCGGCTGCGGGCGCTCAGGGGCGCGGCGCGGGACGAGCGCGCGCTCGCGGCCGAGCACCGGGTGCCGCCGCTGCCGCTGCCGCTCACGCCGTCGCTCGGGCCGACGCTGCCGTCGCTCGCACCGACGCCGTCGCGGCTCGCGATGATCTCGACGCCGTCGTCGACCACGTCGCCGGCCGCGACGACGGTGGCGCAGGCGCTGCCGCACACGGGAGTGCCGTTCAACCCGGTGCCCGAGGTGCCCGACGGCCCCGTGTTCGATGTGACGTTCGAGATCCAGTTCTGGACCCGGCGGCGCGACGACATCCAGATCGAGAAGCGGCGCGCGCAGGAGTGGCGCGAGCGCAAGATCGAGATGGATGACCCGACCCGCGGGCTCGACGCCGAGAAGATGAAGTTGCTCGACGGCGCGATGAAGGGGCGCCCCGACAGGATCGAGAAGGCGGAGCGGCGCCACGAGAAGGAGCTGCACCGGCGCGAGAAGGCGATCGCCAAGGCGGAGGCGCGGTGCAAGCGGGTCGATCAGCGTATCGAGTGGCTGGACGGGTTGATCGCGGGCGGCCGGTTCCGCGATAGCGAGCATGAGCGCGAGCTGCGCGGCCGACTGGAGGTCGCCAAGCGCCAGCGCGACGAGCGCGATCTTGCCGTCGAGCGCGAAGTTGCGCTGCACGACCTCACGGCCGAGAACCTGACGCGTACGGCCACGCTCGGCCACGACGATGACGCCGATCCGGAGCTCGAGGTTGGCGCCGCGATAGGCCTCGCAGCACACCGCGAGGATGCCGGCGGCGGTGGCGGCGACGGCCGTGAGAAGCACTCGTAGCGCGCCTGTCGAAGATCGCCGGAATCGACTGTCGAGGCTCCGTCGAGGTGCGATCGCGAGGCGTCAACGCGAACTCGCCGGGGGCGACCGCGAGCGGATGGCGTCGCGGCAGCGACCGTGACCAGGATTGGCAGGCCTTGCACCGCACATACCTCGCGCAGCCCGCGCAGGCGCCGGTGGTGATTCGGCGGGCGCGGCCCCGACCCCGTCCGCGCAGCAGCCCCCGGCGAGTCGCGTGTCCGCGCTCTCCCTGGCGCCATGCGCTCTCCCTGGCGCCATGCGCTCCCCCTGGCGCCATGCGCGGCCCCCTGGCGCCATGCGCGACAGACTTCTAGCCACCCGTCGCGTTTGCGTCGGCCAGCGCGAGCGCGTTGTGCGCGGCGACGGCCGCGTACCAGCGCGCCGAGTCCTTGACCGTGCGGCGCTGGGTCTCGTAGTCGACGTGGACGATGCCGAACCGGCGGGTGTAGCCGAAGCCCCATTCGAAGTTGTCCAGGAACGACCACACGAAGTAGCCGCGGACGTCGGCGCCGTCCTGGATCGCCTGCCACACGGCCGCGGCGTGGCGCGCGAGGTAGCGCACGCGGATCGGGTCGTGGACGGCGCCGTCGGGGCCGGGCTCGTCGGGCCACGACGTGCCGTTCTCGGTGACGAGCATCGCAGGCGGGCGGTAGTCGTGCTGGACGCGCAGCAGCGTCCGGTAGAGGCCCTCCGGCGCGACCTCCCACTCGCGGAAGTCGGCGCGCGGCACGAACGGCCAGTACACCTGGCGCGCGGCGAACACGTCGTGGCCGGTGGGGCCGCGGCCGCGCGGGTCGTGCGCGATGACCCGCCGCGTGTAGTAATTCACGCCGAGGAAGTCGGTCGCGGCGGCGATCGCGTCGAGGTCGCCGGGCTCGACCCGCGGCGCGTCGGCGCCGTACCAGGCGAGCAGGTCGTCGGGGTAGCCGCGGCCGAACACCGGATCGAGGAACCAGCGGTTGAAGGCGCCGTCGTGGCGAGCGGCCGCGGCGAGGTCCTCGGGGCGGTCCGAGGCCGGCTCGATCCACTCGAGGTTGTGGACGATGCCGACCCGGGCGCCGGCGCAGGCGGCGCGGATCGCGGGGACGGCCCGACCGTGCGACACGAGGAGGTGATGGGCGACGGCGAGCGCCGTCGGCAGGTCGCGGAGCCCCGGCGCGTGGCCGCCGAACAGGTGGCCGACGAACGCGAACACCCAGGGCTCGTTGTGGGTCATCCAGTCCTTGACCCGGTCGCCGAAGCGGCGCGCGACCACGTCGGCGTAGCGCACGTAGGCGTCGATCGTGGCGCGCGCGGCCCAGCCGCCCCGGTCCTGCAGCGCCTGCGGCAGATCCCAGTGGAACAGGGTGGCGTAGGGCCGGATGCCGCGCGCCAGCAGGGCATCGACCAGGCGATCGTAGTGGTCGAGGCCGGCCGGGTTGACCGCGCCGTCGCCATCGGGGACCACGCGCGGCCAGGCGATCGAGAACCGGTAGTGGCCAAGGCCCAGCGCCGCCATCAGGTCGAAGTCGGCGGCGAACCGGTGGTAGTGGTCGCACGCAACCCGGGCGTCGCGGCGATCGGCGATGTGATCGGGATCGGCGGCGAAGCGATCCCAGATCGACTCGGCCTTGCCGTCCTCGTCCCAGGCGCCGTCGATCTGGTGGGCGGCGGTGGCCGAGCCCCACGCGAAGCCGTGCGGGAACCGGAGCGTATCGAGCGTATCGAGCGTATCGTCGGATGGGTCGGGCATGGCGTGGCCTTCGGGCGGTCAGCCCTTCACGGCGCCGGCGGTGGCGCCGGCCATGATGCGGTGGGAGAAGACCAGGTAGAGCGCGAGCGGCGGCAGCGCGACGATCACCATGCACGCGAACTGCGCGGCATAGTCCGAGGCATACTGGCCCTGAAACCGGATGATCGAGAACGGCAGGGTGCGCAGGTCGTCGGTCGCCAGGTAGGTATTGGCCAGGATGAACTCGTTCCAGTTGGTGAGGAACGTGATCACCGAGACCGTGATCGTGGCCGGCGTGGCGAGCGGCAGCACCACGCTCCACAGGATGCGTGGCCAGGACGCGCCGTCGAGCAGCGCGGCCTCCTCGAGCGACGCCGGCAGGTTCTGCAGCGGGCCGAGGTAGATCAGCGTGTTGATCGACAGCGTGAATGCCACGTAGAGCAGGACCAGGCCGGCGCGGGTGTCGATCAGGCCGAAATGCCCGAGCCACAGGAAGTTGGGCAGCAGCGTGGTGTGGATCGGGATCACCATGCCCAGGGTGATCGCGGTCAGCGCCAGGGTCTTCTGCTGCCACCGCATCCGCGCGATCGCGTAGGCCATGCAGAACGACAGCGCGGTCGAGATCACGGTCGACGCCGTCACGACCAGGACGCTGTTGAGGCCGTAGCGCGCGATCCGGCCGTCGGTCCACGCGCGGGCGTAGTTGTGCCACTGCGGATCGGCGGGCAGCTTGAGCAGCTCGGGGCCGAACAGGTCGCCGGAGCTCTGGATCGAGTACAGAAACACCCAGAGCAGCGGGAACAGCTGGCTGAACGCGAACAGGACCAGGCCGGCGTGGAGCAGCCCGAAGCCCAGCCGGGGCGGCACGAGGCGGCGCGGTGGCTGCTGCGGGCGGCGCATGGTCAGTCGCGGGGAACCGCGCGCAGCACGCGCTGGACGATCAAGGTCAGCGCCACCGACACGATGACGAACAGCACCGACAGCGCGTTGCCGTAGCCGTATTCGCCGGCGACGAAGGCCTTCTGGTAGAGGTACACGCCGAGGAACTGGGTGAGCTGGCCCGGCCCGCCGGCGGTCGACAGGTAGATCAGCTCCATCTGCTTCATCGACGACACCACGTCGATCACGATCACCGCCGAGATCACCGGGGCGAGGTACGGGATCACCACGCGGGTGTAGGTCTGCAGCCAGCTGGCGCCGTCGATCCGCGCGGCCTCCTCGATCTCCCGGGGCACCGTCATGAGGCCGGCGTAGTAGAACAAGAGCGCCCAGCCAAAGCCCTGCCACACGATGATCCACAGCACGGCCCACAGCGCGGTGTGCGGATCGGACAGCCACGACAGGGCCAGGGACTTGAGGCCGACGGCGATCAGCAGCTTGTTCAGGATCCCGAAGTTGGGATTGAAGATATCGACCCAGAGCTTGGCGACGATGACGAGCGAGAGCACCGCGGGGATGAAGTACACCGTGCGCAGGATGCGAGACAGTCGCGCCGAGAGGTGCGACAGGACCGCGGCCAGGGCGAACGCGATCGGGTTCTGGAGGAAGACCGTCACCACGATCAGGAGCAAGACATTCCACAGCGCGCGCCAGAACACCGGATCCTCGGTCAGGATCTCGCGGTAGTTGTCGAGGCCGATCTGGCGGTAGTCGCCGAAGCCGGCCGAGTCGGTGAGGCTGTAGTAGACGCTGAACCCCAGCGGCACGACCAGCGCGAACACCAGCACCGCGGCGCCGGGCAGCATCAGGGCGGCGATCACCGCGCGGTTCTCGAACGGACCGCGTGCGCGCGAGGTCATGCCGGCTCGCGGGTTCAGCGCCGGGCCGCTTTGTCCGCCGCGACGTCGAGCTTCTTGGTGAACTCCTCGGGCGAGATCAAGCCCGACGCCAGCTCGCGCATCGCGTTCTCGATGTCGTCCTTGAACCGCGGGCTGGACAGGTCGAGCGACGGCGTTCCGGACGTCGCCTTGGCCTCGGAGATGATCTTGAGCAAGGTCTTGGCCACCATGGTATCGCCCGGGCGGGCCTCGACCTTCTGCGCCGGCAGCGCGGCCTGCTTCTCCCAGGCCAGTCCCGGAAATCGCTTGGCGTAGAACTGCAGGTACTTCATGTCGAGCGCCTTGTTCTTGCTCGAGGCGCTGACCACGTAGTTGCCGCCGTACCACGCGAACAGATCGTCGATCTTGCCCTTGCCGCCGGCGACCAGCGGGAACTTGAAGGCGTCGACCTGGGTCCGGAACTCGGTGGAGAACGTCTTGTCGGCGCCCAGGCCCAGCTCCCACGAGCCCATGAGGTACATCGCCGCCCGGCCCTGACCGAACAGGTTCCGGGCCGCGCCGTAGTCCGAGACCATGAGGTCGTCCTGGAACAGCCCGGCCTTGATCATCCGCGACAGCTCCCGGGCGGCTTGCACGAACACCGGATCGGTGAACTTCGCCTTGCGCGCCAGCGCCTTGCCGGGGAGCGTGGCGTCGCCCGAGATCCGCCAGGCGAGCTGGTCGAACGTGACGCACAGCGGCCAGGCGTCCTTGCCGTCGGTGACCATCGGGATGACGCCCTTGGCCTTGAGCTTGGCGGCGGCCGCGAGCAGCTCGTCGATGGTCCCGGGCGGCTTGTCGAGGCCGGCGTCCTTGAACAGCTTCTTGTTGTAATAGATGACCCACAGGTCGGCGGACACCGGGATGCCGTAGAGCTTGCCGCCGTAGACGTTGGACTCGAGCGCGCCGGTCAGGTAATCGAGCTTGTCGAAGTCGCCGCGGTTGAGCGGCTCGACGAAGCCGCCGTCGACCAGGGGCTTGAGCAGCGAGGTGAAGCTCCAGAACTTGAACACGTCGGGGAGCTGCTTGGCGGTGGCGTAGATCTTGACCTTCTGCTGATACGGCTGGTCCGGATAGCTCTCGGTCACGATCTCCACACCGGGATTGGCCGCCTTGAACTCGGCATTGATCTGCTCGACCACCGCGCCCCAGGTGTTGGTGCGGTCGGGGAGGTTGTCGCCCATCTTGATCGTGGCCTTGGTCTCGGCCGCGGCGCGCGTCGCGGGGAGCAGCGCGAGGGCCGGAGCGAGGGCCAGCGCGAGCGCGAGCGCGAGAGACAGCGGTGTTTTCATTGGATACCTCGGACGGCGAAGAGACCGCCTGAACGTCGGACTATGGTGCTCGCGCGCCCCGCCGGTGAATGATGGTTCTTCCGGCGGCGTGACCTTTCTTACGGCGAATCGGCGCCGGGCGGCCGGTAGCCCGCCCGGAACTTCACCGGGCTGACGCCGGCGACCTTCTTGAAGACGCGGCTGAAGTGCTCGACGCTGGGGTAGCCGACGCGCACCCCGACCTCGTAGACCAGCAGCGACGTGGTCGCGAGCAGCCGCTTGGCCTCGTCGACGCGGACGCGCGCGACGTACTCGGTGAAGGTCTCGCCGGTCTCGCGCGAGAACTCGAAGCTGAGGTGGTTCTTGGACACGCCGGCGCGGTCGCTCGCCGCCTCGAGCGAGAACTCGGGGTCGGCGAAGCGCTCGTGGATCGCGCGCTTGGCCAGGACGACGATGCGCGACTCGACCTTGCGCGCGGCGCGGGCGGCGGCCAGCGCGGCGGGAGCGTCGCGCACCACGCTGCAGGTCGGGCCGACGGAGAACGTGACCTTGACGCTCAGGTAGCGCGACAGGTAGTCGGCGGCGTCCTCGCAGAACGCGCGCGCCAGGGTCTCGAGCGCGGTCCCGGGCCGGGGCGAGGGCGAGAACAGCACGACCGCGTGGCCGGGCCCGAGCGGCACGACCTCGCCGCGGCCCGCGGCGGCGAGCGCCTGCCGCAGCGAGTGCGTGGTGGTCTCGAGGAACCGCGCCAGGCCGCCCTCGCCCTCGCGCCGCGACACCGTCTCGAGGTCTTCGATCCAGAAGCCGCAGACCGCGAACGGCGGGACCAGCGTGATGCCCAGGCCCGCGAACGTCTCCTCGAGCTCGGGCGGGGCGGATGCCGTGAGCAGATCGCGCAGGACCTGGGCCTTGAGGAACTCGAGCTGGCGGCGCTGCAGGATCGCGGCGGTGCGCTCGCCCGACGGAGCCAGCCCCGAGGCCGCCTTGTCCAGCGCGGTGCGCAGGGTCTGGGCGTCGAGCTCGCTCTTGAGCAGGTAGTCGGTCGCGCCGAGCCGGAACGCGTTGCGGACCAGGTGATAGTCGTCGTGGGCCGAGAGCACGACCACGGCGGTGGGTCGCGGCGGCGGCGTGGCGCGCAGCCGGCGCAGGACCTCGAGGCCGTCCATGACCGGCATCGACAGATCGAGCAGGACGATGTCGATCTCGGGGTGGTCCGCGAGCACGGCCAGCGCCTCGGCCCCGTTGCCCGCCTCGGCCGCGACGTCGAAGCCGTCGGCCGCGAACGGGTGAAGGCTGACCAGCGACAGCCGCACGAACGGCTCGTCGTCGACGATCAGGACGCTATGCATGGCCGGCCCCGGTGGCGCTGGTGGCGTCGGCGACGTCGCTGACGTCGTTGACCTCGCCGGCCTGGCTGGCACCGCTGGCATCGCTGGCATCGCTGGCATCGCTGGCATCGCTGGCCTCGCCGGCCACCTCGATCCGCGCCAGCGCCGGCAGGACGTAGCGCACCCGCGTGAACGACCCCGGCTCGCTCTCGATCTCGAGGGCGTAGGGCGCGCCGAAGTTGAGCGCGATCCGGCGCTCGACGTTGGCGATGCCGATGCCGATGCGGTGAAGGCTCTCGGGACCGGCGCGGCTCGCCCCGGCGGCCGGCCGGCCGCGCGCGGCGTCTCGCGGCTTGATCCCCATGCCGTCGTCGTGGACCTCGAGGACCAGCACCTCGCCCGGCAGCGGCGCGGCCCACGGCTCGGGGCACGGCGGCGGCGGCAGCGCGCGGGTCTCGCGCCGGGCGGTGACGCGGATCGTGCCGCGGGCGGCACGGCCGATCCGGCCTCCGGCGCCGCCGCCGAAGCCGTGCAGGATCGAGTTCTCGACGATCGGCTGGAGGATCATCCGGAGCACCAGCAGCGACTCGGTGCCGGGTTGCGCGTCGATCTCGAGGACGAAGCCCTCGCCGAACCGGACCTTCATGATGCTGACGTAGGCCGAGATGCCGGCGAGCTCGCGCGACA
The DNA here is from genome assembly GCA_036403075.1 of Kofleriaceae bacterium. Lineage (GTDB taxonomy): Bacteria > Myxococcota_A > Polyangia > Haliangiales > Haliangiaceae > JABFXX01. The sequence goes on along the minus strand of DASWRS010000168.1, from coordinate 23,096 downwards.
GCTCGGTGAGCACGCCCGCGCCGCCGTAGCTGTCGGACAGCATGCGCATCAGGTCGCGGGTCATGCCGGCGATCGCGTCGGCGCGCGCGGCGCTCGCCATCAGCCGGATCGAGTTCAGGGTGTTGGCGATGAAGTGCGGGTTGATCTGGTAGCGCAGCGTCTCGAGCTCGGCGGCCAGCCGGTCGCGCTCGGTCTGCTCGCGCTCGGCCTGGAGCCGCTCGGTCTGCTCGACCATGCGGTTGAAGCCGCGCGACAGGTCGTCGAGCTCGCGGATCGATGGCGGGGCGGCGCGGACGTCGTAGTCGCCCTCTCCGACCCGCTCCATGTGGCCGATGATCGCGCGGATCGGGCCGGCGACGCGGGCGAAGAACAGCTCGGCATAGACCAGGAACAGCGCGGCCAGCAGCGCGATCGCGGGGTAGAGGTACCAGGCATAGCGGGTCACGCGCCGCGACAGCGCGGCCTCGTCGGCGAGCAGCAGCAGGGTCCAGCCGGTCGAGTCCATCGGCCGGACGGTGGCGAGCCACGATCGCCCGCCGGCCTGCAGATCGCGAAACGACGAGCGATCGCCGCCAGCCGCGGCGTGCGGACCGACGGTGGCGCCGGCGCGGACCGCCAGGTCCTCGGCCAGGGTATCGGCCGCCAGGCTCGACAGGATCGGTCGCCCCGAGCGGCCCAGCATGACGACGTCGGGGCCACCGTCGCCGCCCGGGCCGGCCGCCAGCGCGTCGAGCGCCGGCACGCGGAACCGCAGCAGGATCGCCGCCATCGCGATCGGATCGCCCCGCGTGGGGCACACCGCGATCGCGATCATGTGCGACTCGCCGCGTCGCGCCACGTCGAGCGTGTCGAGCAGGAACACCTTGCCGGGATCGGCGGCCGCCCCGGCGAGCTCGCCCGGCTCGATCGTGTCGGCGGCCTTGAGCCCGGGATCATTTGCGTAGCGGTACACACCGCCCTGGCCGAGGTAGAGCACGACCTCGCCAATGCGATTGGAGTACGTGAAGAAGCTCACGAGTTTTTGATCGAGAGCCCGGGTCCAGACGAAGCGCTCGGTCGGGCCTGCCGCCTGGGCGTAGCCGTCGGCAAGGCGCCGCAGCTCGGCGTCGTGGAACAGCGCCGCGGCCAGGATCGCCGCGCTCTCGGTCTCGGCGCGGACGTTCTGCGCGACCTGGTCTGCCGTCGCCTGACTCTGCAACTCCACGGTCTTGTAGAGCGCGCTCAGGTAGAGCCGCGACAGGATGATCGCGACCACCAGGCTCGGCAGTGCGACGAGCAGGAGGAAGGCCCCAGAGAAGCGCCGCGACAGTGTGGTCATCGCCGTCCTCGGCCGAGGAGCTCGACGCCGAGGCCAAACCACGCCAGAACGACGATGTTGGACCAGTCGCGCCGAGCGGACGATCGGCAGCTCGCGGCCGAGGATAGGCCGAAGCCACGGCCAGTTCAACCGCCGCGCGTCGCCGCGGCCCGGGGTGCCCGGCGAAGCGCGATGCGCTGCATGTAGGCGATCGTCGTGCCGGCGGGTCCGGCGGGTCGCGATCTACGGCGTAGGGCCGTAGACCTCGAATTCCCACAGCGAGTAGCCAAACTGGGTGGCGCGCGCCGTGCCGTTCATGCGGACGAACCGGCCGGTGCCGGTCACGGCGAAGTCCTCGACGCCGCCCGCGCCGGTCGTGGTGCTGCGGATCGTCGTCCAGTTCGTGCCGTCGGTCGAGGTCTGGATCTGGTAGGCGCGCGCGAACGCGGCTTCCCAGCGCAGCACCACGCGGTTGATGCTGCGGCTCGTGCCCAGGTCGACGCGGATCCACTGCGGATCACTGAACGCGCTCGACCACCGCGTCCCGCCGTTGCCGTCGACCGCCAGGCCGGGGCCGAATGCCGCGCTCTCGTTCGACGACGACGCCGTGGGCCGGTTCAGCGCCAGGTTGGCCGACGGGGTCCCCGAGCCGGAGCCGGAGGGACAGAACGTGATCGTGTAGCTGGCGCCCGTGGCGCAGGTCTGCAGGGCGCCGCCCGCGACCTCGTCGTAGGCGTAGGAGTACTGCCTCGGGCAGAAGTTGTGGAGGTTATTGACGTAGGTCTGGGCCGAGGCCATCCAGTTCGAGACCACGCAGGTCGCGGGCGTTCCGAACGCGCCCCGGCAGCAGAACTGATCGGTGTTGTAGCGCGTGCACGGGCTCAGGCAGATGCTCCCGCTCTTCAGATCCGCGGGACAGCTGGTGAGCACCGAGGCGCTGCACGCGGCGGGCGAGACGCAGCTCGCGTTGGTGATGGCCACGCCGATCGGATTGTCGACGGCGTCGACATAGCTGACGTCGTACCAGTCGGTGCCACTGGCATTGATGTTCCATTCGAACAGCGACGTGTTGGGCTGTCCGGTGGTGCCGGCGCACTGCAGGCCGGATCCGCCGCACGAGCCGGTGGTGCACCGGGCGGGGCTCGAGCCGTCGCAGCCGGTGCGGCCCCACAGCCGTCCGATCGAGCCGCTCGGCACCGTGAAGGTCGACGACGCGCCCGGCGCCAGGGTCCAGCCGCCGTTCTGGAAGGTCGACGCCGGGAACACGCCGGGGTAGACGGTGTAGCTGCAGTTGTTGCGCACGGTGAAGCTGGTGGCGCGGCCGGGGAGCGGAAGGCTCCAGACGCTCGCGGCCACCACGACGGACAGCCAGATGCTCGACGATGAACGGTGCATGATCTCTCCAGCCTCGCTGCGGGTGGGGCGCGTGCTACAGCGCCGTGAGCGTGAACTGCTCCCAGGTGCTCGGTGATGCGCGATTGGCGACCAGTACATTGCCGATGTTCAGGTCGGCCGAGACGTACTGGTTCGTGGCCACGGCCTGGAGCGCCACCGTGCCGTTACTCTGGGCGATCCGCCGGAACTTCTCGCCGGCGCCGATCGCGGTCCGGCTGGCGATCAGCTGGCCGCCGCGGCCGGGGTCGGCCGTGACGTAGAGGCCATTGATGACGGCCTGCAGCGAGATCGTGCCATCGCCGTTGTCGATCACGCGGAACTGCTCCCACGTGCTGACCGCGGCGCGGTTGGCGACGAGCGGGTTGGCGCCGGCGTTATCGGCCGACACGAAGGTGTTGTTGGCCGAGGCCCGGAGGCTGACCAGGCCGGGCGGCGGCGCCGAGGAGCCCGCCTGGTACACGCGGACGTAGTCCACCAGCAGGTCGTTGACCGCCGGGGTCGAGCCGTCGGGCCCCGGGAACCAGTTGCCGCCGACCGCCTGGTTCAGCAGGATGAAGAATGGGTGGTTGTAGGCCCAGGTGGTGCCGGCCGGGATGTTGGCCGGGGTGATCGTCCGGGTGACGTTGGTGATGGTGTCGCGATAGAACTGGATCTGGTTGGGCGACCAGAGGACGCCATAAATATGGTAGTTCGGATCGTCGACGCGCGTGCCATTGGGAAATCCGGACTGGACTCCGATGTTCCCGCCGCCCGAGTAGCCTGGCCCGTGCAGCGCCGAGGACGTGACACCGGGGCCGTAGTTGTCGACCCACTCCATGATGTCGACCTCGCCGCAGCTCGGCCAGCCGACGCTGCCGATGTTGCTGCCCAGCATCCAGAACGCCGGCCACAGCCCGTTGGCGGCGACGAGCCGCATCCGCGCCTCGATTCGCCCGTACTGGACCGAGAACTTGCCGCTCGTCAGCATGCGGGTCGAGGTCCAGGCTCCCGACGCGTCGCGTCGCGCCCGGATCACCAGGCTGCCGCTGCCGTTCATGAACACGTTGGGGTTGGCGGCGCTGCACGGCGCCGCATTGGAGCCGGCGGGGCAGTAGAACTCCGACTCGCCGTTGCCCCACCCGCCGTTGTTGCCGACGTCGTAGCTCCATCGGGTGCTGTCCGGGAACGTGCCGGCGGCGCCGTTGAATTCGTCGCTCCAGATCAGGTTCCAGGTCTGGGCGTGGGCCGGCAGCGCCGCCGCCAGGACGATCGCCGCTACAACCAGCTGAGCGCTTCGCACGAGGTGCATGGGGTCCTCCGGCCGGCGACGGGGATGCCGCCGGTGCCGCGAGTATCCGTGCAGGCGATCCCGCCGTGAATGATGGCGCTTCCGGTACGTTGATGTTTGATACGGAGTCGATCTGCAGATCGACGCGTGAGGCAATGTGATCGCCGGACATGCGATGCCAGACACGCGATGCCAGACACGCGATATCGGACACGCGATGTCGTGATCGCCGGGCGATGTGCGGTATCGGAAGCATGTCCGGGCGCCCCCGCGGCGCACATCGAGGTCCCCGGGGACGCGGCCCCGGCCCGCCGGTGTGCGATTGCGCCTCATGTGGCAGTGGCGCGCGCGATGAACCATCCTGTCAGGAAGGCGGCATGGTTGACGCCGCGCACAGGCTCCTTCACGATGCAAGGTGGTGGATCTACAGCACTACCATGCGGACGAGGCACTTCGCCGCGGAGCTGCACGTGATCGCGTGCGCCGGCGGACGCCGCGGCTCGTGCCGGGGCGCGAGCGATGAGCTCGTCCGACGCGCTGCTCGCCGAGCAGGCGAACGTGCTCGAGCAGATCGTGCGCGGCGCACCGCTGGGCGACGTGCTCGCGGCGCTGTGCCGGATCGTCGAGCGTCACGCCGAGGACGGTCCGGTGCGCGCGGCGATCTCGCTGGTCGACGACGACGGGCGCCGGCTCTGGACCGGCGCGGCGCCGAGCCTGCCCGAGGACTACAACCGCGCGATCGATGGCCTGGCGATCGCGCGCGACGTCGGGACGTGCTGCGCGGCGGCGGCGCGCTGCGAGGTCGTGGTCACGCCGGATCTCGCGGCCGATCCGGCGTGGGCGTCGCTGCGCCGGCTGCCGCTCGCGCACGGCCTGGTCGCGGCGTGGTCGATGCCGATCCTGTCGTCGACCGGGCACGTCCTGGGCACGTTCGGGTCGTACTTCACCACCCGGCGCGAGCCGCGGCCGCACGAGCGCGGGCTGGTCGAGGTGATGGCGCGGACCGCGGCGCTGGCGATCGAGCGCGCGCGCGCCGACCGCACGCTGCACGAGCAGGCGCGGCGCCAGCAGTTCCTGGCCGATCTGGGCGCGGCGACCCAGGCGCTGACCGAGCCGACCGAGGTGATGCAGACCTCGGCGCGCATGCTCGCGGAGCACCTCGACGTCGACCGCTGTGCCTACGCGCCGGTCGACGACGAGCGGGTGTTCCGCATCACCGGCGACTACACGCGCGGCGGGGTGCCGAGCATCGTCGGCGACTGGGACGTGGCGGCGTTCGGGGCCGGGTGCGTGGCGGCGATGCGCGCGGGCGAGCCCTACGTGGTCGACGATACCGACGCCGATCCGCGGATCGGGCCCGACGATCTGCCGGCGTATCGCGCGACGACGATCCGCGCGGTGGTGTGCGTGCCGCTGCACAAGCACGGGCGGTTCACCGCGGCGATGGCGGTGCATCGCAAGACGCCGCGGCGGTGGACGGCCGAGGAGATCGAGCTGGTGACGATCGTCGTCGCGCGGTGCTGGGAGGCGCTCGAGCGCACCCGCGTGACCCGCGACCTGCGCGACAGCGAGGCGCGCTATCGCACGATGGTCGAGGCGACGCCCGAGTGCGTCACGCTGGTCGCCGGCGACGGCACGCTGCTGCAGATGAACCCGGCCGGGCTGCGGATGATCGACGTCGACGACGAGCGCGCCGTGATCGGGTCGTGCGTGTACGACGTGATCGCGCCCGAGCATCGCGAGCGGTTCCGGCAGTTCACCGAGCAGGTGTGTCGCGGACAGGGTGGCGCGCTCGAGTACGAGATCGTCGGTCGCACGGGAGCGCGGCGGGCGATGGAGACCCACGCGGTCGCGCTCGCGGCACCCGGCGGCGGGCTCCACAAGCTCGCGATCACGCGCGACGTCTCGGCGCGGGTCGCGGCGACCCTGGCGCTCGCGGAGAGCCGCGCGCGCCTCGACTACGCCGTGCGGCTGTCGGGCGTGGGCTTCTGGTACTGCGATCTGCCGTTCGACGAGCTCGAGTGGGACGACAACGTCAAGCGCCAGTTCTTCCTGCCGCTCGACGCACGGGTCACGCTCGACACGTTCTACGACCGCATCCATCCCGATGATCGCGAGCCGACCCGCATCGCGATCGCCGCGTCGATCGACGACCAGGCCTCGTACGACGTCATCTACCGGACGTGCGATCCGTCGAGCGACGCGATCAAGTGGATCCGCGCGCTCGGCGGCACGACGTACGCCGGCGACGGCACGCCGATCCGGTTCGACGGGGTCACGGTCGACGTCACCGCGCAGAAGCTCGAGGAGGTGCGTGTCGCCCGGCTCGCCGAGGCCGCGCTCGCGATCCACTCGGCGAGCACGCTCGAGGGCGTGCTCCAGGTCGTCACCGCACAGGCGCGCACGCTGATCGGCGCGCACCACGCGGTGACCAGCTCGACCGCCGGCGACGACCCGGCGCGATCGATCCACAGCGTGTCGCTGTCCGACCAGTACGCGCGGTTCCGTGGGGTCGACGCCGGGCCGGGCGGCGCCGCGATCGCCGCGCTGGTCGGCCGCTCGAACCGGCCGCTGCGGCTGACCCGGGCCGAGCTCGACGCCCAGCTCGCGTCGCACGGCGCCTCCGGCCCGGCCGAGCATCCGCCGCTGCGCGGCTGGCTCGCGGTGCCGTTCGTCGCGCGGACCGGCGAGAACCTCGGCCTCGTGCAGCTGTCCGACAAGTACGACGGCGAGTTCACCGCGGCCGACGAGGCCGTGCTCGTGCAGCTCGCGCAGCTCGCCTCGGTCGCGATCGAGAACGCGCGGCTCTACGATCAGCTGCGCGAGCAGGATCGCCGCAAGGACGAGTTCCTCGCGACGCTCGCCCACGAGCTGCGCAACCCGCTCGCGCCGATCCGCACCGGCATCCAGGTGCTCGAGCGCGGCGCGGACCAGCCCGGGCAGGCGCCCCGGCTGCTCGCGATGATGGATCGCCAGCTCGGCCACCTCGTGCACATGGTCGACGACCTGCTCGACATCTCGCGCGTGACGCTCGGCAAGGTCAGCCTCAAGCGCCAGCGCATCGATCTGCGCGCCGCGCTCGACAGTGCGCTCGAGACCGCGCGGCCGCTGGTCGAGGCCCGGGGCCACGAGCTCGCGGTCCGGCTGCCCAGCGACGAGCTGCCGCTCGACGTCGATCCGACGCGGCTCTCGCAGGTGTTCGCCAATCTGATCAACAACGCGGCCAAGTACACGCCGCCGGGCGGGCGCATCCTCGTCGCGGCCGAGGCGCAGGGCGACACGCTCGAGGTCCGGGTCAGCGACACCGGCATCGGCATCCCCGCCGACATGCTGCCGCGCGTGTTCGACATGTTCACCCAGGTCGGCCGCTCGATCGATCGCTCGCAGGGCGGGCTCGGCATCGGCCTGACCCTCGTGCGCCGGATCATCGAGATGCACGGCGGCTCGGCCGACGCCGAGAGCCCCGGCGTCGGCAGGGGCAGCACGTTCATCATCCGGCTGCCGCTCGCGGTGCGCGACGCCGAGCCCGGCCGCGGACCGACGCCGCGGCCGATGCCCGCCGCCACCGCACCGGCGCTGCGGATCCTGGTCGTCGACGACAACGTCGATGCCGCCGAGACGCTCGCGATGCTGCTCGAGCTCGGCGGCAACCTGACCCGGCTCGCACACTCGGGGCCCGCGGCGCTCGAGCAGGTGACCGACTTCCGCCCCGACCTGGTGTTCCTCGACATCGGCCTGCCGGAGATGAACGGCTACGAGGTCGCGGCGCGGGTGCGCGCGGATCCGGCGATCCCGCAACCGGTGCTGGTCGCGCTGACCGGCTGGGGCAGCGAGGACGATCGCCGGCAGGCCCATGCCGCCGGCTTCGATCGCCACCTGGTCAAGCCGATCGACGGCGCCAAGCTCGAGGCCGTGCTCGCCGCGCTCCGAAGCTGAGCGGGCCGCCGCGGCCCCCCTCCCATTCCGTGACGCCGAGTCCTTCCCATGAACGACGCACTGTTCTGTTCGATCCACGTCGATAGCCCCCTGTCGAGCGATGCCATGGCGTCGCTCGTCGCGGAGCTCACTGGCGGCGTGATCGTGCGCGGCGGTGTCGACTGCGCGTGGGCGCGCATTTCCGTCGACGATGATTACGGTACGTTCGAGGTTCGGGCGGCTGATCCCGATGACTTCCTGGGCTGGCCGACGCTCCTCGAGATCATGCCAGCCGATAGCGCGCGTCACGAAGACGTCGTGCGTGCGGTGGCCTCCTTGATGACGGCGCTCATCGCCCGCGGAATGCGCGTGCTCGCGCAGTGCAAGTACGCTGAAGATCTTCCTGGTGGTGGAGAGGTCGCCGGAGCTCCACCGGAAACCAGGTGATCTACTTCTCAACGTTGCCAGATCGAGGCTGGAGAGCCGCGGCTGATCACGAACTGGTTGGAGGTGTATTCATGAGCAGCAAGGCATTCGTTGCCGATACTGTGGAGCTGCTGGTCGAGATCCCGAGTGACTTCTCCGACGAAGTGATCCCGAGGGGTACGCGCGGTACCGTGGTCAAGTGCTACCAGGAGCCGAAGGAAGCTACCAACGCGAGGTTTCCTCGCCTGTGGGCTGCCGGCGCCGAGCGTCAGGTCCGCGGTGTACGTCGTGGGGCCTGATCGCCATGCGGACGTAGGCGCGGTCAGGGCAGCCGGCCGGCGAAGATCGCGGCGCGCTGGGCGTCGGTGAAGGGCTGCTGGAACAGGTCGGGGTCCTGCTGGCGGACGCGGAACAGCGTGAGGATGAAGCGCATGCGCTGGGCGAGGTCGGTCCAGTCGAGCGCGCCGGCGTCGGCCAGCTCGCCGGCGGCGGTCGTCGGGTCGCCGAGCAGCGCGCGGATGCGGGCCTTGAGCCAGCCGAACGCCGAGTGGTCGATGCGCACGTGGAGGGCGCCGTGGCGATCGAGCAGGGCCGCGAGCTCGGGGTCGTCGATGGTCGCCAGGGCCGGGGGCAAGAGCGGCATGTCGTCGTCGTGCGGGATCGAGCGGCCGAGGTGCAGCACGCCGTCGGGCAGGGTGAGCGTCATGAGCAGGTCGGTGGCGAATGCGTGCCACGCCTTCTCGATGATGCGGGCCAGCGTGGGCAGGCCGGCGTCGACGGCGCCGTGGAGGTGCTCGCGGTTGACCTGGGCAGCGTGGCGATCGACGTGCCGGTGGGCCCAGGCCAGGAGGGTGTCGGCGATCGGCGCGTCGATGCCGCCGGCGATGTAGGTCTGGAGCCGGGTCTGCTCGTGGAGCCCGCCGGCGGCGTTGGCGAACAGCAGGCGCTCGGCGCGGCGCTTGGGGTCGGTCTCGAACATCGCGCGGTAGAGGTGACCGACCATGTCGCGCAGCAGGGCCTGGCCGCCGCGCGGCCGGGGCAGGAGCGTACGGTGCGGGCCCCACTCGACCTCGTCGGGCTCGGGCCGGCCGTCGGTGAAGCCGGCCTGGAACGCGGCGAGCCGGGCCGGGTCGGGTGCGGTGTCGCCGCCGAGCGTGTGCATGAAGTCGGCGCAGCACTGGGCGAGCTCGGCGTAGACAATCTTGTTGCCGGCCGTGATGTAGGTCGAGCAGTCGTGGAGGACCGCGCGGGCGATGTCGATCAGGCTGAACGCCGGGGCGTCGGCGCCCAGGCTCATGGTGCGCTCGAGGTCGTCGGCCGCGGGGCGGACGCTGGGCGCGGCGCGGAGCAGGGCGCGGAACGCGGCGGGGACCTCCTCGTCGCGGATGAACGTGCCGGCGGTCCTGGACGCCCACGCGCCGAGCGTGCACCAGTTCATGTCGGTGCCGCCGGTGCGGGCGAGGATCGCCTGGGACAGGTCGTGATAGCCCTGGGTGATGAACAGGTTGCGCAGGAACGCCTGATCGTCGAGGCCGGCGACCCGGCGGACGTCGTCTGGGTGGACGATCGGGCTGAGCGGCCAGGTCGGCGCGGGTGCAGACGCGGGAGCGGGCAGGGCAACGGCGGCCTCGACGGCGGCCGGCATGCCACGCGTGGCGTCGGTGCCGATGGTCTCGAGCAGGCGCGCGAGCAGCGGCTCGGCGAGGTGGAACACGCCGGTCAGCTCCATGGTCGCGAAGTACTGCAGCCGGGTGGTGTCGCCGTCGGCCGAGAACACCAGGTGATCTTCGTAGCGCAGCGCCGAGGTCTCGCCGCGCACGACCATCTCGCGGCGGGGGACGAACGATACGACCTCGTAGGGCAGCTCGGTGGTCTGACGCAGCCAGTCCGGGACGTGGAGGCGATCGAGCGTCGCCCGGGAGATCAGCCCGCCGGCGAGCAGGAACCGGGTGCCGAGGCCGATGTGCCCGGGCGTGAGCTTGCGCGCGTCGTAGGTCCGCGGGTCCCAGTGCGGCGCGTTGCGGAAGTCCGTCAGGAACGCGAACGTCGCGGCGAGCGGGCGCGCGATGACGAGCGATGTTTCGAATGTGACCACCTTCCCCCTCCCAACGTCGAGCGTAGCACCGCCGCCGTGGCGCGCCATCACGCACGCGCGCGCCGGGCGCGGAGCTCGCGCACGCTGCGCGCGACCTCCGCGGCGCCCTGCTGCTCGGCGATCGCGAGGGCGCGGGACAGCGCGTGGTCGGCGGCCTCGCGCTGGCCGGCGGCCTCGGCGATCCGGGCCTCGAGCAGCGCGAGCCCGGCCTGGTGGATGCGCTCGCCGCTCTGGGCCATGTAGCGCACGGCGTCGTCGAGCGCGGCGGCGGCGCGATCGATGTGGCCGGCGGCGAGCTCGGCCTCGGCGAGGCCGGTCCAGTACAGGGTCAGCGCGGCCCTGGAGCCGATGCCCAGGAGCGTGTCGATGCCGGCGCGGGCGAGGGCGGCGCCCTCGGCGGGGTGGCCGAGGCCGGCGATCGCCCAGCCGCGGGTGGCCTGGGCCTGGGCCTGCCACGGCAGCATGCCCTGCTCGGCGGCGAGCCGGAGCACGACGTCGGAGTGGCGCTCGGCGCGGGCGAAGTCGCCGCGCAGGCAGCGCCAGGTCGCCAGGACGGTCTCGACGAACGCGCGCGTGCTGGGCTGGCCGAGCGCGTCGCACATCGCGAGCGCCTCGGCGGCGCGGGCCTCGGCGCGGTCGCGGTCGCCGTCGAGGCCGTGGACCCAGGTCAGGAACGAGGCGCACATCGCGCCGGCATCCTGGCCGAACACCATGGCGAGGCCGCCGTGCGCGCTGCGGTCGTAGATCGCGAGCGCGTCGTCGAACGCGCGCCGGGCCTCGGCGAGCTGGCCGCGCATCATGACCGCGGTGCCGTGCGCGGTCAGCGCGGCGAGCCGGACGCCGGTGTCGCGGGTGCGCTCGCCGAGCGCGGCGATCCGGGCCGCGGCATCCTGCGCGCCGGCGTGATCGCCGCTGACCACGCGGAACGTCCACAGGCCCCACAGCGCCGGGAACTGGCGCGCGATCGTGCGGTCGCCGGCGCCCTGGCAGAGCTCGAGCGAGCGCAGGTAGTTGGCCTCGACGTCGCGCGACGCGAAGCCCTGGGTCAGCATCAGCGCGACGCCCAGGGTGGCGCGCAGGCCGAGCTCGGCCTCGATGCGATCGAACTCGCCGGGGAACGGCTGGGCGTCGGGGGCCGGGGCGAGCCAGACGATCGCCTCGCGGGCGTGGCGGATCGCGTGCGAGTACGCCGAGCCGGTCAGCGCCGCGGCCGCGGCCCGCTGGGCATAGCCGATCGCCTGCGGCCGCTGATCGGCGGCGGCGTGGTGGAGCGCGAGCAGCTCGGGCCGGGCCTCGGCGATCGCGGGGAACTGCTGCTCGATGACCTCGGCGATCCGGGCGTGGACCTTGTGCTGCACGCGCCGCGGCATCGAGTCGTACGCGGTGTCGCGGATCAGCGCGTGGCGGAACAGCCAGGTCGGGTTGCGCAGCCGGCGGCGGTGGAGCACGAGGTCGGCCTCGACCAAGCGATCGAGGTCCTCCTGGACGGCGGCCTCGTCGAGCCCGGCGATCGCGGTCAGCAGGGCGAGGTCGAACTCGCGGCCGAGCGCGGCGGCGAGCTGCGCGGTCTTCCGGGCGCGGCCGAGGCGATCGAGCCGGGCCATGAGCGAGCCGCGCAAGGTCGTCGGGATCGCGAGCTCGGACAGCGCGCCGGTGAGCTCGTAGCGATCGCCGGCCTCCGACAGCGCGCCGGATTCGATCACCATGCGGGTCAGCTCCTCGACGAACAGCGGCACACCGTCGGTCCGGGTGACCATCTGCGACAGCACGTCCGCGGGCAGCGCCTTGCCGCCGGTGACCAGGCCGACGATCTGCTCGACCTGGGGGCGCGACAGCCGGGCGAGCTGGAGCTGGTCGGTCGCCGAGGTCGGCCACGGCGGCGCGAACTCGGGCCGGGCGCTGAACAGCGCGAGGATCCGGCTCGACGGGATCGCCGCGACCAGCGCCCCGAGCAGGTCGAGCGTGGTCGGGTCGGCCCAGTGCAGATCCTCGACGAACAGCACCACCGGCGCGCGCTCGGCGAGCTCGATCAGCAGCGACACGATGACATTGAGCGTGAGCTCGCGCCGGCGGATCGGCGACAGCTCGGCGGTGGGGTAGCGGTCGCCCAGCGGCACGGAGAGCAGCGCGGCGACCAGCGGCACGGCGTCCGCCGGCCGGAACCCGAAGCCGATCAGCTGGGCCTCGATCCGGTCGAGCCGCGCGGCGGTGTCGACCTCGCCGAGATCGAGCACGCGCTCGAGCATCTCGAGGATCGGGTGCAGGACGCGGTTGGCGGTCTCGAGCGTGCAGCGCGCCTCGAGCCAGATGTGGACCTCGCTGCCGACCCGGCGGCTCAGCTCGGAGGCGAGGCGCGACTTGCCGATGCCGGGCTCGCCGGTGATGACCACGCTCTGGCCGGTGCCGCCGGCGACCTGGCTCCAGCGCTCGAGGAGCAGCGCGATCTCGCGCTCGCGGCCGACCAGCGGCAGCTCGCCGTCGTGGGTGTCCTTGGTCGCACCGGCGCGCTCGGACTCGATGCGGAACAGCTCGATGCGCCCGGCGACGCCCTCGATGCCGTGGGTGCCGATCGGCGTCATCACCATGTGGCCGCGCAGCGCCTGCGCGGTGGCGGCGCTCGCGACGATCGCGCCGCGGGCGGCGGCCGCGCTGAGCTGGCCGGCGATCATCGGCGTCATGCCGAACAGCTGGCTCGCGATCCGCCGGTCGCCGCTCGGGCCGTAGGCGATCATGCCGGTGTGGATTCCGATCCGCAGCTCGAGCCGATGCGAGCCGCTGACCTCGGCGTTGCGCCGGGCCGCCGCGGCGCGGATCGCCAGCGCGATGCGGGCGGCGCGGACCGCGTCGTCCTCGGTCGCGGCCGGGTAGCCGAGCTCGATCAGCACCTGGTGGCCCAGGCCGCCGGCGAGGTGGCCGCCGAGCCGATCGGCGGCGTCGGCGCAGAGCTCGCGCTGGGTCTGGATCAGCGCGTCGAGCGCGTCGAGCTCGAGGCCGGCCGCCGGCGCCAGCGAGCAGCATACCGCGGTGATCTGGCGGCGCTCGCCGTCGACCAGGCGATCGTGTCCGCCCGACGCCGACGCGGCCGGCACGAGCTGGGCGCGCGAGCCGCGCACCCGGCTGGCCCTGCTGCTGCCGACGCCGCCGCGCCGCGCCGCGCCGCCGGTGTCCTCGATCGCCACGCCGTGCAGCCCGGTGATCGTCGTGCCGGACACGTCGCCGGCGAGCCGCTCGAGATCGGAGACGTCGCAGGCGTCGAGCTCGCGGAGCAGGATCGCCGCCGACGCCGTGCGCTCGGCGACGTCCTTGACCAGTGCGCGCTGGAGCAGCCGACCGAGCCGGTGATGGCGCAGCCCGGGAGGGATCGGGATCGACTCGGGCCCGACGTGGAACATCAGCGCGACGATCGGGCTGCCGGCGATCACCGGATGCCCGGTCAGGCACTCGAGGAACACCAGGCCCCAGCTGTAGAGGTCGGACTGGGCGGTCGGCGGGTAACCACGGATCTGCTCGGGGGCCGCGTAGTACGGCGTGCCGAGCCACTCGTGCTGCGCGGTCAGCTTGCCCTGGGCCGGATCATGCAGGTCCTTGGCCATCGCGCTGATGCCGAAGTCGAGGACGAGCGCGTTGCGCCGGGTCCCGGTCGACACGATCATGATGTTGGCCGGCTTGAGATCGCGGTGGACGACGCCATGGTTGTGGGCGCACGACAGCGCGTCGAGCACCTGCGCCATCAGGTGGCGAGCCTCGCGCGGGCTCATCGGGCCCTCGTCGCCGACGATCTGATCGAGGCTCTTGCCCGCCGCGAACTGGAACGCGGCGAACAGCCGGCCATCGTCGGTCTGGCCCGAGTCGACCAGGCCCACGATGTTGGGGTGCGAGAGCCGCGCGCACAGGTCCATCTCGCGGCGGAACCGGGCGACGCGGTTCTCGCGCTTGGCCTCGGGCTCGTCGCTGTGCGGGTGCATGACCTTGACCGCGACGAGCTGGCCGGTCGCGAGCTGGACCGCCTTGTAGATCGCGCCGAAGCCGCCGGCGCCGAGCGCGGACACGATCTGGTAGCGACCCTGCAGGACCGACCCGGCGCGTAGATCGTGGTCGTCTGTCATCGTGAGCTCGGCGTCGCCCACTGCACGCGTGCGCGGAGCACATTGGAGAGAGGAACGCCGGTGCTGTCAAGCGCGGTAGTGCGCCCGGCAGTCCCGGGTCGCTTGTCGTTCACCGCGGCGTGACCTAGACTCGCCGGGCGCCGGCGTCCCGTTGCTCGGGCCGCGCTACTCCCAGACGTTGCCGCCGCGATCGATGTACACGAACGCGCCGGAGACCTGCTTCTTGCCGTGGAAGATCGTGTTGGCGGCCGACAGCAGCGAGGCGCCGTTCGCCGAGACCACGGCGGTCTCGCCGACCAGGATGCTGTTGTCGACCCGGATCACGGCGCTGCCGAGGATCTTGATCGCGTTCTGGCCCGAGACGATCAGGCTGTTGCGGATGATGATCTCGCAGGCGCCGCGCGCGTCGACCGTGATGCCGCCGTCCTCGATCGACTGGTGGTCGATGACGAACCGCCGCGCGCCGGTGCAGACGAACGGCGCCCGCGGGGTGTACGGGTCCGGTGCGCCGCAGCCCGGGGTCCGGTTCGCCAGCAGGGTCGCGTAGTCGGCGAAGCCGACCTTGCCGTCGCGGTCGAGATCGAACCGGCCGTCGACCAGCGGCACGGTCTGGCCGAACGCGCGCGCCAGCGCGATCGCGTCGCTGCGGTCGACGCAGCGATCGCCGTTGAGGTCGGCGTAGACCGGCAGCGCCTCCTCGTCGTGGGCGACGATCAGCTGGCCGCCGGTGGCCTGGGCGAGCGCGCCGAAGAACTCCTCGAGCGTCGGCGGCCGGTCATCGGCGGCGGCGGCGAACGGCGACATCACCGTCGAGCGCGACCGTGCCTGCGCGGTCACGGCGGCCTCGGGGTCGGCGGCCTTCGCGGCGCGCGCAGCCAGGCCGGAGATCGGCGCGGTGTTGAACAGGTCGATCTGCACGATCACCTTGCCGACGGCGTAGTTGTAGACCAGGTTCTGCCACGAGCCCGCCGAGAACGGCGCGGTCGACGACGTCGAGCCCGGTCCGAAGCAGTGGTGCGTGACCGGCGTGGCGTTCTCCTCGCCGTCGGAGCTGACCTGCAGGATCCGCGTGGTCCCGCCGTTGGCGACCAGCGTGTCGATCGCGTCGCACATGCTGCCGGCGAGCGGCGTGCTGCCGCCGACGTCGGCGATCGGATCGAGCGCGTCGATCGCGTCGAGCGCGGTGTTGACGTCGACGAAGCCCGCCGTGCGGGCCTGGGCCGAGTCGTCATGGAAGGTGTAGACCGCCACGCCGCTCAGCACGGACACCGCGTCCTGCTCGAGCACGCGCTGGGACGCGAGCGCCTTGGCGGCGTGGAACCGGGTCGGGTTCACCGCATCGCCGGTGCGTGGCAGGCCCATCGATCCGGTCGAGTCGATCAGCACGAGCATCCGGCGCTGTGCGTGAGCCGCCGTGGTGCCGACGGCCATGGTGAGCACGAGCGCGAGCCCGGCGAGGAGAATACGGACGCTGGTCATGAGGAACCCCCTACTACTTCTTTGCTTCTGCTGGTTATTTGCAGGTGATAATCACCTGCAGATCTACAGAGCGAGTGACTCGGCAATGAGTCGCGCTCGCTCGAGAGCCTATGGATCGCGGCGAGCCGCCTGCGCGCAGGTATCGCTCCAGGCCAGACACGTCCCCGGCTGCGTGGCGTTGCCCGAGCACAGGTACGATTCGCAGTGCCCCGGGGCGGCGCACGGCTGGCCGGTGGTGCGCCGGGCCGCACACCGCGGATCCGGATCGTTCAGCTCGGAGGTGCAGAACAGACCCGGCAGGCAGGTCTGGGCACCGCAGGCCACGCCGGTCTCCCCACGTCGAACACAGAGCGTACCATCACACATCGTATCCGGGCCGGCGCACGGAATCAACGCCGAACAGCCCTGTCCGAGCGCCGGCAGATCGCGACAGGTTCCCGAGGAGTCGCAGTACAGGTTTCCGTAACACAGTGCATCGCAGTGATCGCCGGCGCTGGAGATCCGGAGACAGTGTCCCGGCGCTCCCGAGCTGACGCTGAGTCCGACACACGAGGTCTCGCCGCCGCACTGCAGCGGGTTGGTGCACGCGGTGCCGGTGGCGAAGTCGGCCTTGCACAGCCCGGCCGCGATATCGCACCACGCGTCGGAATCGCAGTCGCGATCGCTGGTGCATGGCGTGTCGATGTCGCCGGCGATACAGGTCCGGTGACACTGCAGGCCCGGTTCACACGAGTGGCGATCGGTGCAGGTCTGGCCCTGCTTGAACTTCGGCTGGCAGGTGCCGGTGCAGCAGGCGTCGGCGCAGCTCGACTGGCACACGGCGTCGGGCGACGCGCACTCGATGTCGCCGTGGCAGGTCGCGCCGTCGGCGATCGTGCCGGTGAACCGGGTCAGGCACGACGCGTTGAACTGCGCGGTGTTGCAGCGCGCGGCGCCGGTCTCGATCAGGCAGCGCGCGAACGCGGCGGGGGCGATCGCCGCGCGGCCCTCGTCGATCGCGCGCTTGCGCTCGCGACGCTCGGCGGCGAGCCGGCCGCCCTCGACCGCGTCGCCCTGATCGATGCAGTCCTGGACGCTGCGATACGGGTTCATCGGGACGCAGTTCACCGTCCACTCGCACACGCGCTTCTGGTAGCAGCGCTCCCAGTCATCGAGCGTCACCGGCACCGCGCCGCAGGCCGCCGCGAGATCGGGACTGCCGGTGCCGCCGCCATCGATCGTGCCGGGCGCCGCGTCGGTCGCGGCATCGATCGCCGCATCGGTCGGGCCATCGGTCGGGCCGAGCGGCGGGGCGTCGGGCAGCACGGCGCCGTGCTCGGGTGCGCTGCACCCGGCGATCGCGACGATCAGGATCACCCACGCTCGCCCCATCGCGCGCTCAGTTGCCCCCGGACCAGCAGACACACAGAAGCCGCGCCGTGCGATCGCAGCGGAAGGTATCGCGGCTGAGCCAGTTGGTATCGGTGATCGTGGTCAGCCCGCGGGTCCCCTGATCGGTGCTGACCACCGAGGTCCAGCCCACGCAGGTGTTGACCGCGTTCGCGCCGGTCCAGATCACGCCCTCGGCGTCGGTCGCGGCGGTCGTCGCGGGCGCGCGGAGCTGCTTGGTCGAGTCGAGCAGGTCGATCCAGTGGTTGGCGATCATGATGTCGTCGTCGGCGCGATGCACCGGCACCGTGGTCGGGATGCCGTACTTCGCGCTCATCCCCGCGAGCGAGTCGGAGGCGCTGACGTAGAGGATCGCGTGCACGTTGTTGTTGTTGCACTGCCGCGTCGAGAACGTGGCGGTGTACGTCGCGAGGCACCGGGCATCGGCGCCGCCGCGCGGGTTGGGCGGAGTGTCGGCGCCGCCGAACGCATTGCCGACGGTCGCGCCGGTGGTCGGGAATACCCACAGCTTGCCCTGGCGGCAGGCGTTGGTGCTGGTGTCGCAGCCGAACGGGCAGGCCGCGGGCATGCAGGCCGCAGGCCCCATGTCGATCGGCACGTCACTCGGGGCGTCGACCGCCGCGTCGAGCGCCGGCTTGTCGTCGAGCGAGGGATCCTTGAGGCCGAGGATCTGGCTGCAGCCGGCCGCGAACAGGGCGGCGGCGGCGATTCCGGGGATCGATCGTGCGATGCGCGGCATGACTAGAAGCTTCCCGTGACGGCCAGGCCGGCACCGCCATCGTGAGGCACCGGCACGATCCGCGCCGTGGCCCGCTCGGCCTCGCGCGGTGCGGTGAGATAGACGATCACGGCCGCGGCGATCGCCGCGCCGCCGCCGACGGTGAACACCGTCGAGATCGTGGCCCTGGAATGCGCGTCGTGCACCAGTTGCTTGCCGCGCGCGAAGCTGGCCTGGTTGCATACCAGGTCCGCGCCGCACAGCGCCTTGGCGTCGCTGAACGCCGAGCTCGCCCGGGCACCGAACACCAGGCCGACGCCGGTGGCGACGACGCCGGCCCCGCCGATCCCGAGGGCGACGTAGGTCCGCTTGCGCGATCGCGGGCCGGGCTCGGGCGCGGCCTCGACCGCGGGCTTGACGTCGGTCTCGGCCGCGGCCGCGGGCCGGGCGACGAGCGCGGGGATCGCGAGGGTCTCGGTCTTGCCCTCGACCAGCGTGAGCGTGACGCTGAACGGCTCGAACCCCGGCGCCGCGGCGGTGATGATGTGCGTCCCCGGATCGACGTAGAGCGCGACGCCGAGGGCGCCGGCGTCGACCGGCGTGTCGTCGCGCTTGACGACCAGCCCGGCGGGCGCGCCGGCCGGCACCGCGATCGCGAGCTTGGGCAGGCGCGGCTCGAGCGCGGTCGCCTGCTTCTGGGCGTACTCGGCGCGCTTGGGATCGCCGGCCTTGCGCGCCAGCTCGATCGATTCGCGGTACAGCCCCCACGCGCTGGCGAGCTTGCCGATGTGCTCGTAGCAGGTGGCGAGGTTGAGCCGGGTACCGAGCACCGGATCGTAGCGCAAGCTGGCCTCGAACTTGGGGCAGGCCTCGGCCCACTGGTTGGCCTTGACCAGGTCGCGGGCCTGGTTGAACAGCTGCTCGGCGAGCGCGCTCGCGTTCCCGGCGGGCGCCGGTGTCTGGGCCTGCGCACGCGCGGCGACCAGCAACAGCATCGCGATCGCAGCAAGGACGTGACGCATGACTACTCCTGATCAGTTGCGCGTGCCGAGGATGTCGTCGTCGGACCCCTGCGGCTTGGCGGGGACCGCGTCCGGCCTGGACCGCGTGGGCTTCTTCGGCTGCTTGGCGACCGTGCCGGGCGGTGCCGCCGCGGGGGGTGCGGCCGCAGGCACCTGCGGCGCGGTCGCCGGCGCCGGCGTGGCAACGGCGGGCTGGGCATCGGGCGGGGCGGCGGCCGGAGCGGCGGCCGCGGCGGGGGCCGGTGACGGCGTCGCGACCGTCGGCGCCGGTGGTGGTGCGGGTGGCGGCGCCGATGGCGCAGATGGCGGCGATGCCTCGGGACGCGCGGCCGGGGTCGCGGCCTCGGGCTTCTTGTCGCCGGAGCCGCCGCCCGAGCCGATGACCGCGACCGCGATGATCGCGGCCAGCGCGGCGGAGCCTGCGACGATCGGCCAGCGCCGGCCACGCTGCGGCGGCATCGTCCGGGCCCCGGCCGCCCCCGAGATCGTCGAGGGGATCGCGCGCCGCGCGGGCCCGGGCTCGAGCGCGCCGCGCTGGTTCTCCAGCCCGACGATGCTGCGGGTGCGCTGGACCGAGATCGCCGCCTGGGTCTCCGACTGCGCGTGCTTGGCGAGCGCCTGGGTCAGCTCGGCCATGTTCTGGAACCGCCGCGCGGGATCCTTCTCGAGGCAGCGATACACGATCGCGTCGAGGTCGCCGGGCAGCTGCACGGTGAGCCGGGGCAGCGCCTCGGTGACGACCTTGATCACCATCGACGAGAACGTGTCGCCGCCGAACGGCGGGGCGCCCTGGAGCAGCTCGTAGAGCACGACGCCGAGCGACCAGATGTCGCTGCGGTGATCGACGTCGCGCGACGACCGCATCTGCTCGGGCGACATGTACGCCGGCGTGCCCATCACTGCCTGGGTCGCGGTCAGCTGGTGGCCCGTCACCGGCGTCTTCGAGATCCCGAAGTCGAGCACCTTGAGCAGCAGCCTGCCGTCGGCGCCGCGCGTGATGAAGAAGTTCGCCGGCTTGATGTCGCGATGCACGATGCCGAGCGAGTGGGCCTCGGCCAGCGCCTCGCAGGCCTGCAGCATCAGATCGATGATCGCGCCGACCGAGAGCTGGCTGCGCGGGAACATCGATAGATCGGAGCCCTCGAGGTACTCGAGCACCATGTACGGCGCACCCGAGTCGAGCGCGCCGACGTCGATCACGCGCGCGACGTGCTCGCTGCGCAGCCGGACCGCCGCCTGGGCCTCGCGCAGGAAGCGCTGGACCACCTGCTGGTTGGCGAGCACCTCCGGAAGCAGGAACTTCATCGCCACCGGCTGATGCAGCTGGAGGTGCATCGCCTGGACGACGACGCCCATGCCACCCTGGCCGAGCACGCGGTCGACGCGGTAGCGGCCCGCGAGCACGCTACCGATCTGCACCATGCCGTGATCCATCACGCGGCCTCCGGCGCCATCGCTCTGGGTGCGGCCATTGCCGCCGCTCGGGGCGCTGCCCCGCCGGGCGGTACGGTGATCACGGGACTGCTCATTCGTTCCTCATACGGGATTGGGCAGGGCCCTCTCCCATGGTTTGCAACGTAACGTAGTTGACGATTCCAAGTAAATCCTCGGAGCGACAAACCCCGCCGCACGTTACATATACGGTCAGGTGTCGCACCGTCTGCGCCGCGATCTAGCGAACCCAAGCGCCGAGGATCGCGGATGATTTTCGGGCTATTCGAGATCGCCTCGGATTTCCGTGATTCGAATCTGGAACAGGTCGCCGGATCTCGATCTCGGGTTGTTCTGAGGGAGAGTCGTGGCGAACCTCACGGTGTCGGCAGGCGTTGCCGTGCGGCCGCGCACCTGCACCGAGGTGTCGCCGCTGCGCCCCGGTGCCGGACGGCGGGTCCTGCCCCGACGCCGGGTGCTCGAGGCCGGCGGAGTCCTATATAATACCAATCAGGGACCAGTGCATCGCAGGTTGCTAGCTGGTCAACCTCCTCGCGAGCCAGAGGCAGGGCGATGTCCGGTATAATCCGTGTAATTAAAGTCGAGTAGACATGATGATCGGGCCAGCGCTTTTTGCTTGAACTCGCGGACCGGATTGGTATTCTACAGCAGTCCAATATGATACCAGTTGACGACGACAAGCACGGCACCGAGGACGCAGCCCGTCGGTTCCGCGGGCTCGACAGCTGGCCGACCGCCGAGATCCTCGAGGCACTGTGGACCAGCCAGTCGGACGCGACCGCCGCCTGCATGGCGGCGCTGCCGGCGCTGCAGCGTGCGGTCGACGGTGCGGTCGAGCGGCTGACCCAGGCGACGGGGCGGCTGGTCTACGCCGGGGCCGGATCGTCGGGGATGATCGCTGCGCTCGACGCCTACGAGCTCGGCCCCACGTTCAACTGGCCGGCGGCGCGCATGGTCGTGTTCCTGGCCGGCGGGTTCGATCTCTCTCGCGAGCCCGACGGCGCCGCCGAGGACGACGCCACCGGCGGCCGGATCCGCGCGCGCGACGCCCGGCTCGGCACCGCGGATGTGGTGCTCGGGATCTCGGCCAGCGGCGCGAGCGCCTACACGGTCGCGGTCATCGAGGAGGCGCGGGCGCACGGCGCAATGACGATCGCGGTCGCCAGCCGCGCCGACTCGCCGCTGGTGCGTGCGGCCGATCACGCGGTGGTCGTGGCGACCGGCGCCGAGGTCATCGCCGGCTCGACCCGGCTCGCCGCCGGCACGGCGCAGAAGCTGGTGCTGAACCTGTTCTCGACCGCGGTGATGGTCCGGCTCGGCGGCGTGTTCGACAACCTGATGATCGAGGTCCGGGCGACCAACGCCAAGCTGCGCCAGCGCCAGGCCGCGATCGTCGCGTCGATCGCCGGCGTCGATGCGGCGACCGCCGGCGATGCCCTGGCCCGCCACGGCGACGTCAAGCGCGCCGTGCTCGCGCTGTCCGGCCGGTCCGGTACCGAGATCGATGCGGCGCTCGCGCGCGCCGGCGGCAACCTGCGGGTCGCGCTGGGCCGGACCGCGCGGCCCCGGAGCGATCGATGACCACCCGACTCCATGAGTCCACGACTCCACGAATGAGGATCTCGACGCCGATTCCTGAATAGCCAGCCACAACGTCGTTCTCGCGATCTCGCTCCGGGCTCTCGCTCCGGGCTCTCGCTCCGGGCCGGCACCTCGCACGCCGGCCGTGCGTTCGCCGGCCGCACTCGCCGCACTCGCTGCACTCCGCCGTTGACCGGATCGGTCAGGACGGCGCTCGTCCACACATCTTCACTCAGAGGGGGCTGTCTTGAACATGCAGTCTGGAATCCACGTGTCTTTCGCCGTCGTCGCCCTGCTGGTCGCGGCCGCACCGCAGCGCGCCGCGGCCGACATCACCGCCGACAACGTCGACTTCATGGCCTATGGCCGGATCGGGATCGGCTGGACGCCGAGCGGCCAGGTCGTCGCCGGAAAGTACATGAACCTCGGCGACCACAAGGCGATCGGCGGCCGGCTCGAGGAGGGCGACTACCTGCAGCCCGGGATCCGCTACCACATCAAGAAGGCGGCGAACCCTTCCGACACCAGCGTCGACCTCGTGACCGACTTCGAGATGTTCTCGCTCAACGGCGCGATCGTCTCGGACCTCGCGAACGGCGATATCTCCGATATCAAGATCATGCCGCTGCAGGCCTACGTCCAGGCCAAGAACGTCCTGACCGACGGGCTGACCCTGTGGATCGGCTCGAACCTGTACCGCAAGAGCGATATCCACATCTGCGACTACTTCTACTTCAACAGCCTGCCGGGTCAGGGCGTGGGCGCGCTGTACAAGGGCCTCGACGTCGCGGTGCTGACCCAGACCGGCGGCTCGGCGTTCTTCGCGACCGACCTCAACGCCGGCCTGCCGGCGCCGTCGACGCCCGCGATCGTCCAGCGCGAGCGCACCATGTTCATCGCCCAGTACGCGGTGCCGTTCGGCGCCGGCACGACGTTCGTGCAGGGCCTCGGCGA
>DASWRS010000167.1:0-4795 GCA_036403075.1 Kofleriaceae bacterium | reverse complement strand
GGCGGCGAGCTCGCGCGGAGGCCGTCGTATGCGAAGCCGCGCCACGTAGATCGAGTGAACCCGCTCGGAGCGCGAGCTATGCCGCGTCGCCGTCGTAGTTCCGGTGTCCTCCACCGACTCGGCAAGCCCGGCGCTACGGCTGACCCGGCCACCGCGGCTCAACCGCAACGGGCGGATTGCACGGCGATGTCGATCTCGCGCCGCAACTCCTGCTGCGTGGGCGTCACAGCCTGCCACAGCTGCGCCAGGAGGCGACATGCATCATCACCACCGATCTCGCCCAGCGCACCGGCAAGGCGAACCAGATCAGCCTCGTCAAGGCCACGGCCCTGCATCAACTGACCGAAGCGAGGCACGGCACGCGCATCACCGACGCTGCCGAGCATGTCAACGGCAGCAGCCCGCGTATGATCATCGTCGAGCAGGGGCAAGAGCCGCTGCAACGCCACCTCGGGGTACCGCTTGCCGAGCACGCCAGCCACCTCGACGAGGAGCGTGTTCCAGTCGTCGAGGCTGGCGTACTGCAGCTGTTCCTCCGACGGAGGCGACGCGACCACTCCGAGCAACGCCTCGAGCAATTCGACGCCACCTTCGTCGACCCAGCGGTCCTGTCGCTCCAAGCGCTCGTCGAAGCCTGTCTGCGGACCCACGGGACCGGCCAGCGCGTCGAGCGTCTTGATGATCTCGGCTCGGGGGAACGTCATCTCGAGTTCTCCACCACCATCTCGTAAATCGTTCTCGTCGTCTTTGATCCAACCCAGTATCCCACGCTACCTGCGATCAGGGTCGCCACACCGTGGGCAGCCCAGGTCGAGGGCCCGGCGGCGTCTGCGCGCGCGAACCATGCTCTGAGCCGCACGCAGCGTTGCAACGAGACCGGGATGTGCCCGGTGCTCATCCCGGCGCTGGGTGGCTTTTCGTCGAACGCAGGCGTAGCAGCGTCAAGATCGGCCAGATCGACCAACCCTTCCGCCTCTGCTTGCTCATCCGCGCTGAGCGCCGTTCCACCGTCCTATTTGTCGAGAAGTGTCTGCAAGCGCCGGTCGAGTCCTTCGGGCAGGTGCAGCCGCGCCAGGTCCCCCGGTACTTCGATCTCCAAATCGACCTTGGCGTTCGTGCTCACCAGGTGAAGTTACCGAAGCGACCTGATCGCCGCCAGCCGGACACGCGGGACGCAGGGCGACGCGACGGACACGACCAGACGAGGTCGTGCTGCGTCACCTGTCATCACGAGCCAGCCCGGCCCGTTGCGCCAGGCGATCCCGGTGCCCGAGGTGCGCAGGTCTGCCAAAATGAACCGAGATATGGCACGCATGTTCACCGCTACGGTTCACGACGGTGCGATCACGGACGAGCACCTCGCGTCGCTTCCTGATGGCGCCACCGTGACCGTATTGATCGTCGAAGAAGGCGGAGGCGAGCTAGACGAAAGCACCGAGCACGAGCTCGAAGCGCGGATCATCGAAGCTGATCGGGGCGACGCCTTCGTCGATGCGTCCGAGGTCCTTCGGCGACTCGATGCGGGTCGCGCGAAGCCGTGACTAACGAACTAAACGGGTCGGGATGTCGATTGCGACTGTCTACCAGATGATCTCGATGTCTTTGCAGGCGGCGATCAGGTGATCCGACGTCATCACCGGGATCCCGTGCAACTGAGCCGTCGCGACGATCATCCGGTCGCAAGGATCAGCGTGCGCTACGGCAACTTCCGGCGCCAACGCCGCGATCTGCAGTGTGATCGGTAGCTCCCGGAGAGAGTATGCCGCGAACGCCTGAGCCAACCACTCGCGCGGAGGCAGCGGAAGCTCGAGCTTCCCCTTCCTGTGTTTGACCGAGATCTCGAACCCGGAGATCGCCGAGACGTAGGCTTCCGTCTCGGTGTTCTCCAGCGCCGCACGAGCCCTCGCAGAGAGGCGAGCGGGATCGCCGACCAGCCACAGTAGAGCGCATGTATCGAGAAGCACGTGCACGGAAGCTAGCTCTCCGGCCAGTCTTCTGGATCCAGCGGCAAGGAGGGATCCTCGTGGAAGACGATCCTTCCCAGCACCGGATGGGGCTTCATGGTCCTCACTGCCGGGGTCAGACGATCGCTCGCCGTCGGCGCCGCCAGAACGATGATCTCCGCCGGTCCCGACGGGAAATCATCCGGAAGCCGGATCGCGATCTCGTGATCGGCAGCGACGGTAACGTTCTGCTTGTGTGCACGCATGATGACGTAGCCATCTTACCTGGCAACGGCGCGCGGGTCACCCGCGTCGGCCCGTTGCCGCTCCCACCTTCGCGGAGGAGACGGAGCGCATCACGCGTGGATGCGGCCGGGTGGCAGGATCCACCCGAGATCCGGCTCGAGAAGCTGACCGGTGACGGCCGTCCAGGCTGGACGCCATGGGTAGCAGAAGCGAGGCGCGTCGTCGTGGTCCCCGGCGGTCAGTGCCGCTGGGCGAGCCAGCGGTCGAGCTCGTGGAGGTAGTCGGCCGCGCGTTTGTCCGCGGCGAGGCCGGCGCGTGCGGCGCGCACCATGGCGAGGCCGCCGGCGACGTCGCGCCCGGTCTCGGCCAGGGCGCGCCCCAGGCTGTAGCGGGCGAGCGCGATCCGGCGTGCCGGCACGTCGCCGACCGGGAGCTCGAGCGCGCGCTGGAGCAGAGGGATCGCCTCCGCGGGCCGGCCGAGCCGGATCAGACAGCGCGCTGCGCCGACCAGCGGGAAGATCATTCCAGAGGCGCGCGGGCCGCGCACCGCCTCGAACAGCGCGATCGAGCGCGTGTCGTCGCGCAGCGCGTCCGCATCGCGGCGGCGATCCTGCTGGAGCTCGCCGCGGTTGTACAGCGTGAGCGCGAGCAGCTCGGAGCGCACGCCGGCGCGATCGTAGAGCGCGATCGCGGCGTCGTAGTCGCGCGCGGCGTCGTCGAGCCGGCCGAGGCCGGACAGCGCGTTCGCGCGGCCGAGCAGCGGATCGGCGAGCTGCAGATCATCGGGCCCGACGTGCGCGCGGTACATGCGGAGCGCGCGGTCGTAGATCGCGACCGCCGGCGCGAGCTGGCCCTGCTGCTTGGTCGCCGAGGCGACCGCGGACAGCGTCATCGCCAGCATCGGCGAGTCGCCCAGCCGCGCCTCCCGGATCCGCGCCGCGTTGCCGTAGGCGACCAGCGCGCGATCGACCTGGTCGCCGCTCTGCAGCGCGCCGCCCGTGTTGTACCAGCCGAACGCCTCGTCGGGGCTGTCGGGGCCGTACAGCGCGCGCCAGATCTCGATCGCCTCCTGGAACGTCGCGACGGCGCCGTCGAGATCGTCGGAGTACGCACGGGCGGACCCGGTCTCGAACAGCACGTCGGCCAGCTTGTCGGCGAGCGGCGACA
Source organism: Kofleriaceae bacterium (assembly GCA_036403075.1). Taxonomy (GTDB): domain Bacteria; phylum Myxococcota_A; class Polyangia; order Haliangiales; family Haliangiaceae; genus JABFXX01. The sequence continues at coordinate 1,439 of DASWRS010000167.1, read as the reverse complement.
TCGGCGCGCGCGCGCCGGCCTGGTCGAGCAGCCGGCGGGCTTCGGCGAGCAGCGCCAGGCCGTCGGCGACGTGCGGCCCGACGTCGATCACCGTCGCGCGCGCCAGCAAGAGGCCGACCTGGAGGTCGACCGGATCGCCGGCGCGCACGATCGCCGCGCTCGCCGCCGGCACGAGGGCAAGCGCCTCGTCGGGCTTGTGCTGGTCGTAGCCCACGGTCTTGATCAGGCTGGTCCACGCGAACGCCTGGTCGCGATCGTCGCGCGCGCGCGCGGCGACCTGGATCAGCTCGCGCAAGGTGGCCTCCAGCGCGGTCTGGTCGCCCACCGCGTGCTCGATCCGTGCCTCGACGGCGAGCGCCTCGGCGAGGGCCGGCGCATGGCCGAGCGCACGCGCATCGCCGACCAGCGCGCGGCCGCGTGCCGGCAGCCCCGCGACCAGGCCGGCGCGCCGGGCGACCTCGAGCGTCTGCGCGCGGCGGGTCAGCTCCGCCACGCGTGCGCGCGCCGCCGCGCCGGCGGGCGGCGGCAGCGTCGCGCTCAGCGCCCGCGCATCGCCGCAGGCGTCGAGCGGCGACAGCGCGAGCGCCGCGGTGACCGCGTGATCCACCGCGGTGCGATCGCCGGCCTGGGCAAACACGCGGGAGGTCTCGCCGAGCTCGCCGAGCCAGCGATCCAGGCACGCCATCCGCAGATCGAGCACGGCGTCGGACTGGCGGCCGTCGCGCGTCGCGCGGCACGTCTCGACGTGCATCGCGGCCCAGCGCGCGGAGCGGTCGTCGAGCACCGCGGCGGTCCGGGTGAAGCGGTCGGCGCCCAGCGCCGGATCCGCGCCGGCGAACCGGACGCGCACGGCGGCGCGCTGCACGGGGCCCCAGGCGGCGGCGAGCCGCGCGGCCGGCGGCGCGCACGGATCCGCCGGTGCCGGGCGCGCGACGAGCCACGCCGTGGTAACGGCCGACACCGCCGCCACGGCCACCGCGATCGCCGCGACCGCCCAGCGGCGGCGCACCGCCGCGCCGCGCGCGAGCGCGTCGAGCAGCGCGGCCAGGTCGGGCCAGCGCACCGCGGGATCGACGGCGAGGCCGCGCCGGATCACCGCGACCAGCCAGCGCGGCACGCCACGCCCGGCGGGCGGCGGCGCGGTCGCGCCCGCGCACACCGCGGTGCGCAGCGCGGGCAGGCTCGCGCCGTGGAACGGCCGCTCGCCGAACAGCGCCTCCCACAGCACGACGCAGAACGCGAACTGATCGCTGCGCGCGTCGACCGCGCCGCCGGCCCACTGCTCGGCGGACATGTACGCCGGCGTGCCCGCGGCGCCCCGCGTGGTCAGATCGCCCCCGCGCGCGGCGCTCGGCGACTCGGCGCCCGCGGCGCCCCGCGTGATCAGATCGCCGCCGCGCGCGGCGCTCGGCGACCCGGCGGCGGCGCTGCCCCGCGTG
>DASWRS010000166.1:0-6126 GCA_036403075.1 Kofleriaceae bacterium | reverse complement strand
CAACCTCCACGCGAACATGAGCGCCTACGTGGTCGTGGTCGATGCCCCGCACTACGTGATCGTCGAGAACGACGGCAGCTACTCGTTCAAGAGCCTGGCCCCCGGCAAGTACCGGGTCCAGGCGTGGAACGAGCAGAGCGGCGAGCCGATGACCACGAGCGTGATGATCAAGGCCGGCGGCAACGAGACCGACCTCGACCTCAAAGGCGGCGGCCAGGCAATCAGCCCCGATAAGTTCGGCACCGCGCGCCAGTAGCGGCCGCGGTCGCCTACAGTCGCCGATGAGCCAGGTGACACCGGACACGTCGCCGGCAAGGAGGCACCGTGAAGAAGATCAAGAAGCTGACCCGGAAGCTGGTGTTCGCCAAGGAGACCTTGCGGTCGCTCGAGAACGTCGACCTGCAGCACGTCGTCGGCGGAATCTCCGACGAGAATGGCGCGGGGACGACCTGCTATCCGAACTACTGTAACGTCGACAGCGATCCTTGCTCGTAGCGAGCCCGGCGCCCGGAGCCCCGAGCTTCACTGGCCTGGAACGCGATCAGGCGTTGCCGAATCTCGATTGCCGCTACCTCTGACCCGAGACTCGAGGGTTCGAGCCCTACGCGTCCCAGGCGGGACGTCGTGCATCGAAGCACGGCCATGATCGACGGCCTCGGACACCGTGACGGATTCGGCCTCGTGACCGATTCGGATTCCTAGGCCGCGACCGATTCGGATTCCGACCCGAGCCCGAGACCGAGCCCGAGCCCGATTCGGAGACCGAGCCCGAGCCCGAGCGCGAGCGCGAGCGCGCCGACGATGTCATCCTACGTCCTTGCTGGCGGTGATCGAGCCTTCGCCTGCGTTGTTACCGTTCGTCGACGGCTATCTTCACGTGCGCGATCTTGCCGGCGATCACCGCGGTCGCCCGATCCGCACGGCGCCCCGGCCCGGCGGCGTTCTCACCGTCAATCTCGGCCAGCCGAATCGAACCGCAGACGGTGCCGCAACGCCGAGGTTGTCGTTACTCGGCATTCAGACGTGCGCGAGAAGCTGGCGTTCCGACGCGAACACGCACTTCGTCATGGCGCTGCTTACGCCAGCGGGCCTTGTACGTTTCGCATCCGGCTCGGGCGCAGACACAGCCGACACGCTGCTGGACCTGCGCTCCGTCATCGGCGAACGCACTGCCCACGGGCTCGTCGATACCGTGCACGCGCGTCTGGATGGACTCGTCGCGGCATTCGACGCCTGGTTGCTGGCGCGCCTGTGCGGCGAGAGAGAGAGGCCGGAGATGCACACGGCGCGAGCCGCGTGCATGGTCCTGTCGCGAGCAACACGAGTGGACGTCGCCGCGGACCAGCTGGGCGTGAGCAGACGTCATCTGTCCCGCATCGTCTCGCGCCACCTGGGCATCAGTTCCAAGGCGCTGATCGATCTCTACCGCCTCGACCGAAGTCTTCGCGCTCTCCAGCGTGGGCAGTCAAACGGCGCGGCCGGCTTCGCCGATCAAGCGCACCAGGTCCGAGAGTGGCGCCGGCGGCTCGCCACCACGCCGGGTCGTTACGCGCGCGAGGGCCGCTCGGCGCTTGCCGACGCATTCGGCGCGGCAGCGGATCGGCCTGCGTTCTATCTGTGATCTGCCTCGAGTGCGCGATGTCCCAAAGCTTCAAGACACGAGTGGCGCTCGGTGTCATGACTCCGATCCGTGAAACAGAGCGAGTTGAGGTACTCGGCAGACGAAGTCACGTTGACGGGCGTGCTGGTCGATGGCTCGCGCGGCGCGCCAGCACCGGGTGTACTGGTTGCCCACGAAGCACCGGGTCGCGACGAGCGGATGGTGACGTGGGCGCACAAGCTGGCATCGGCGGGTTTCGTGGCGCTCGCGCTCGATCTCTACGGCGCACCGTTCTCGATCGCAGATGCTGCGAGCCGGCACGAGGAGATGATGCAGACACCCGGCCTCATGCTCGCGCGTGCGCGAGCAGCGCTCGACGCTCTCGCGGCGCAACCGAACGTCGACGGGCGTCGACTCGCGGCCATCGGGTTCTGCCAGGGCGGCATCGCCGCAGCGGAGCTCGCGAGGGCCGGCGCGCCGATCGCCTGCGCCATCGGCTTCCATCCAGGACTCACGCGTCCCACCGGCAGCGTCGATGGACCGATCGACGCCAAGGTGCTGATGATGGTGGGCGATCGCGATCCGGTCACACCGCCGGCGCACCGGGTGGCGTTCGCGGCCGAGATGGATACGAAAGGCGCCGATTGGCAATTGCACGTGTTCGGGGGCGTCGGTCATACCTACACGAACCCGCGGGTCGATGCGCTCGGTCGCCCCGGCTTCGCCTACGACGCCAAGGCCGAGCGCCGCGCCTGGGCACTGGCGATGTCACTGCTCGACGAGGTCTTCGAACAAGAGCCGAGCGCTAACGCAACGCACGGCTGATGTCACCCGCTGCCACGCTCGGTCGTCTGCGCGCGTCATCGAGATCGCGACGGCGCCGCTGTCGAGCGAGTTTCGGACAAAGAACCGCCGGGTAAGTCGCGCACGGCGGTTCGTCAGGCCGCAAGACATTCGATGTCGTGCACGACCGCGCGGCGTCGCCTTCTGAGTAGGAAGACTCTGCTATGCCGAGGAGGAAATCTCATGGCCCAGACGTACGTCACGGCAATTCGGCTCAGCCAGGGTAAGACGGTCAGGCACATCACGAAGGTATGGTGCAGTAGCAATCCGGTATATTCGATGTCCGATGAAGGCGTGGAGCTTCCGGAAATGATTCGGCGACTCTCCACCGGAGCGGTCGATGCCTATGTGCAAAGCCCCAAGACCAAGCAGACGGCGAAGGTCGAGGTGGTTCCGCGCGACAACCCGCGATATCTGCGGACGAGAGCGGACGACAGCCCCGATGACAACCTGCTGCACCTGCCGGAAAAATAGCGCCCAGCCGTTTGTATCGGGCCGGCAACGTCCCCTGTACATTGCGCGGCCGCAGGTAGCTTCCCGCAGCGGAGAGGTACTACAGCCTCGTCGCGGCCCCAGCGATCTGGTGCTGGCGCCGGGTGACACGGGCCGAGCTCGTGCGCTCATGGGCGCCATCCGGGAGGACTCGGCGAGCGGTGGCGCGTGAAGCTTCCGAGAACCGCTACCCCGAAGGTACCCCACGTAGCACCGTGGATGGTGTCTGCTCGGGACCTGGAGGGGACATGCGAGTATGGGTCGCAATAGGTGTGTTGCTGGTCGCGAGTACGGGAGCTGCCCAGGAATCAGCCGATTCCGGCGTGCCGCCGCTCACGGATGGCGAAGGGGCACCGGAGGATGCACCGAACTACTTCGACGCCCGCGAGCTCGGGTCGGCGACGATCGCGGCGTTCGCCGCCTGCAACGATACGATTGCGCGAGCGTACCCGGACGCCGCCGAGGCGACGCAGACCGCGTACTGCGGATGCTACGCGGACGCGGCGCGATCGAACGTGCGAGCCCGGCGCGCCGTCAACCCGACCGAGGCGCAGGTCGGCAGGTGCATCGACGTCACGCGGACGCGGGCGCGCTCGCCGTTCGCGCGCCAGTTCGCGACGTCGACGGCCGCGATCGCGGATACGCTTCAGGCGTGCCTGGCCGCGACGCTCGAGGGCGTATCGACCAGCTACCGCGGATTCACGTGCAGCTGCGCGACCAACGCATGGATCGTCGATCGGCTTCAAGCGAGCAAGCTCGACGACGATCTCGCGAGGTGTGCCGCGGCTGGACGCTATCGCGAAGCCACCGGGCAGAACCCGACGGTCCGGCAATTCGGCGCGATCCGCATCGCGCGATCGCTGGACCGCACCGGCTCGGGTGCGCAGCAGGACCGAGCTTCGCCCGGGGCATTCATTCCATATCCGGGCAATGGTGGCGGCGCCACGCCGTGCAGTGATGGCACGTATTCACATTCGACTGGTCGAGGGACCTGCTCGCATCACGGTGGTGTCTCCGGCGGCCGCCACCGGCGTCGCTGAATCCGCTGTCCTCCGGGCCGGCGGCAACAGCCCGGTTCCCGCTGGGTATGGCAAGGCCTGGCAAGCGGATCCTGAGCCGACCTGGAAATATCGGCGCGTGCGGTCCGGTATCACCGCCATGCAATTCGGCCTGTCTGCTGCCGCGGTGCTCGCTGTCGCGGCCTGTGCCCACGGCGCCGCGCCGGGCCGCCTCATGTCATCGCCGACCGCCTCGGACGTCACGGCGCGGTCGCACGCGCTGGTCGACGCCTACGGCCGCAACGACGCCGCCGCGCTCGAGGCGAGCCTGGCCGCGGGCTTCGTCCAGTTCGAGAACGAGCACCTGCTCGAGCGCGCCGAGCTGATCAAGGCCGCCGCGGCCGCGCACTCGCATCACCCGCAGATGACGCGGACCTGGAAGGACGAGCACGTCTACGTCCGCGATCGCGACGCGGTGTTCATCGGCATGGCGGTCGAGCACGAGACCGGCAACGACGTGCACGGCAACCGCGAGTACGACGGCTGGTACACGATCGCGTGGGTGCGCGACGGCGACGCGTGGAAGGCGACGCAGTGGAGCTGGATCCCGCACCGCACCGGGCTCGAGAACGCGCGGGACACGTGGAACGACAACTATCGCCAGGCGATCGGGTTCAACCACGCGCCCAACCAGCTGCTGGTCGACACCGTCCGCGGCGTCGCACCCGGTACGGCGCTCGATCTGATGACCGGCCAGGGCCGCAACGCGGTCTACCTCGCGTCACAGGGCTGGCGGGTCACCGGCGTCGACATCTCCGACGAGGGGCTCAAGCAGACCCGCGAGGCCGCGGCGGCCCACCACCTCTCGGTCGACACCGTCCCGGCCGACGCCGAGGCCTACGATCTCGGCGTTGCCCGCTGGGACCTGGTGACCATGATCTACGCCGGCAACTCGACCAAGCTGATCGAGAAGATCAAGCCGAGCCTCAAGCCGGGCGGTCGCTTCGTGCTCGAGTTCTTCGCCCGCGAGCCGGGTCAGCCGCGCGGCGGCTTCGCGCCGGGCCAGCTGCGCGCGCTGTTCGCCGACGGCTTCGAGATCGAGCGCGACGACGTCGTCGATGGCACGCCCGACTGGGCCAAGGACCACGCCCTGCTGGTCCGCTTCGTTGCGCGCAAGCGCTAGCTCGGATATCCACGCTGATCGGGTCGAGCGGACCGGGCCACATGCCGCGCATCCAAGCGAGGCCCGATGGCATCCTACGGTCAGGATGCGTGGACTCTCGATTTGCGGGGCGATCGGGCCCGTGGTGTTCATCGCGGCGTTCACGATCGCGGGACGGCTTCGCCCGGGCTACAGCGCGCGCCGCCACTACATCAGCACGCTGTCGACCGGGCCGCGGGGCTGGGTCCAGATTGCCAACTTCGTGCAGTGCGGCGTCCTGGTCCTGTGCGGCGCGTTTGGCATGGGAGGTCACGCCTGCCAAGGCGCGCAGAGTGCATCCCGGCCACGCCGAGCGCCGTGCGCCAACACTCGACGCGCCGCGCGCAGCTCCTCACTGAATACGTGCTTGGCGTCGCGATTGGCGCGCCACCAGCGGAGCTCGGCGCGCGCTTGGCGCTGCGCCGACGCGGTCATGACAACTCTCACGACTCAGCGTCGAGCTGGTCCACGAAGGTGTCGAGGTCGGTCTCTCGACCGGCGCGCCCATCGCGGATGCCCGCAACGATCGATTCGTGCAATCGCCGACGCTCGTCTTCGGTCATGCCATCGTCGTTGACCACGCGGAGCTCGACTTCGTGCCCGTCCGGTAAGCCGGTTGGCTCGTCGACGACGATGCGCCCGTTTCGCACGGTGGTCTTGATCGCCTGCATCTCGTTGATCCTAGCATCGAGGCCCCACGCTTGAAAACCACAACCCGTGACGCTCGACTTCGCAACGAAGAATGCTCAGGCTACAGCGACCGGAGGAAGGCGACGAGGTCCGACTTCTCCTGCGCCGAGAGGTGCATAGCGAACCGGCCGTCGTAGAACTCCACGACCGCGGCGAGGTCGGCGGCGAAGCCGTTGTGGAAGTAGGGCGCGCGGGTCGCGAGGGCGCGCAGGATCGGGCCCTTGAACCGGCCGATGTGCTTCCACTTGCCGCTGATCAGCGCGCGGCCCGGGTCGGTGGTCTGGACGGTCTCGCCGGTCGCC
>DASWRS010000165.1:0-2836 GCA_036403075.1 Kofleriaceae bacterium | reverse complement strand
GACTGCGAGGTCTTGCGATGACCCGCGCGCCGCGGCCCGAGTGCAGGATCCGGACACCGCGACGGCGATCACGCACCCGCGCGAGAGCTGGCGGCGATGACCTCGCCCGTGCTCCAGCTCGAAGCCAGCCTCGATCCGGCGGTGATCCCGCCGGAGACCGCGATCGAGGTCGCGACCGAGGTGCGCTGCTACGTCAAGGTCCGCGGCGCGGCGGCGATCGGGCCCGCGCCCCAGGCGCTGGTCGCGAACATCTGCCTCGTGCTCGACTGCAGCGGCTCGATGGCGGGCGAGAAGGCCGACGCGGCGATCGAGGCGGCGAAGCGGATCGTCGACATCGTCGACGAACGCCACCGGATCTCGCTCGTCGGTTTTGCCCTGAGCTCGCGCGTGATCGTCGACAACGCGCAGGCGACACCGGCCGGCCGCGACGCGATCAAGGCCAAGGTCGATCGGCTGCGCCAGATGCTCAGCGGCAACACGTTCCTCGGCAGCGGGATCCGCTCGGGCGCCGACCTGGTCCAGCGCTTCGCCGCGGATGCCCGGATCCTCGTCGTGCTGTCGGACGGCGCGGCCGATGACAAGCCCGAGGCGCTCGCCCAGGCGCAGCGCGCGCGCGAGCTCGGGATCCAGGTGTTCGCGGTCGGGATCGGCGACGACTACGAGGCCGACCACCTGCGCAAGCTCGTGACGCCGTCGAGCGGCGCGCTGCTCGCGCCGGGCCACCTCGACCAGCTCGCCGCGACCTTCGGCGAGCTGATCGCGCGGGTCGAGAGCTTCATCGCGACCAACGCCGAGCTCGTGGTGACGCTCGGCGACCGCGTGCGCGCGCGTCACCTGTACCGGACGCTGCCGCAGCCCGCGTTCATCGGCGATGAATCGGCGGCGGCGGCGCGCGCGGTCGAGATCCGGGTCGGCAACGTCGAGCGCGGCCAGACCCACGCGTTCTTGCTCGCGATGGTCGTGCCGCCCAACGCCGATCGCGTGCTCGGCTCCGCGCTCGAGGTCGCGCGCGCGACGCTCACGTTCGACGTGCCCGCGCTCGGGTTGCGCGCCCAGCGCCAGGAGATCGCGCTGCACGTGGCACGCGGCGGCGAGGCGCGCACGGACCATACCGAGATCAGTGGCGCCTACCGCAGCGCGCAGATCGCGCGCCTGGTCGACGAGCTCGCCGACGCGCAGCGCCGCAACGCCAAGGACGAGAGCCTCGAGCGGATCGATCTCCTGGTCCGGCTGGCCGACGAGCAAGGCGACGACCGCGCGCAGGCCTCGTACGAGCAGCTCCGCGACGACATCGCCGCCGATCGCGCGATCGCGCAGAAGGCGCTCAACGAGCTCGTCCTCGCCAGCACGGCGCACCGGCCGGCAGCGGCCGACGCCCCGGGCGTGATCAAGCAGCTCTACGATGTCGTGCTGGTCGCGCCCGGCGACGCGCCGATCTTGCTGCTCCGCGCCCTGCGCGACGCCACCGGCACGTCGCTGCGCGAGCTGAGCGAGCTGATCGCGATGACGCCGATCGCCCTCCGGGAAGCGCTGCCGCGCCGCGACGCCGAGGCGCTCGTCGCCCAGATCGAGGCCTCCGGGGCCGGCGCCGTGCTGAAGGTCCGCAAGCGATAGCGCCGGCGGTGCTCGGCGGCGGCACGCCTCAGTGGTTCACGACCTGCGAGGCCCAGCCGTTCAGGCCCCGACCTCATGCATCGTCACAATGTCGTCGCGGCGGCGCTGAGCGGCGACGGCGCGCGCCTCGCCACCGGGTCGGTCGGTGGTGAGGTCCTGGTCTGGTCGACCAGGCCGCTCGTGCCGATCCGCGATCTGCCGCCGCGGGACCCCTCGCGGCAAGATCAGCGCGCTGGCGCTGTCTCCCGACGGCAGCGAGGCGCTGGTCGCCCCCGACTGGAAGCCCGCCGTCGAGCGCTGGGACCTCACCGCCGGCGTGCAGCGCGGCGAGCTCGCCGCCCACACCGGACGGACCACCGCGATCGCGTATGACCCGGCCGGCGGCCTGATCGCCACCGGGGGCGCCGATCGCGCCGCGGTCGCGGGCGCGGCTGCGAGCACCGACGATGATACGCCGCCGTCGCTCGTCGCGCCGACCGTGCGGCTGTGGCGATCCGGCGCGCGCGTTCGCGAGCTGTCGGGCCTGGCCCAGCGCATCGGCGCGATCGCGTTCAGCCGCGACGGCGCGCTGGTCGCAGCCGGTGGCGAGAACGCCGTCAAGGTCTGGCGCACCACCGATGGCGCGGAGGTCGCCGCGTACGAGCTGCGCGGCGAGGCCGCCGCCGTCGCGTTCCGCGGCGACCAGCTGTGCGCGGCCTCGAGCGAGACCGCCGCGTGCTTCGCCGGACCAGGTGATCGCGGTGCACGCCGGGGCCGCCGCCGCGCCGATCGCGATCAAGATCCCGGCGCGCTGAGGCTCATGATCACCGCCGTGCCCTGATCACCGTGGACACAGCCCACGCCGGCGCGATCCGGGCCGCCATGCTCACCATGAAGCTGGATCGGTCAGGCTGTCTCGGTCAGCGATTTCAGCGATCCGCCGCATCGACACCTCGCCGAACGGCATCATCGACGCTGGACACGCGAGCTCTGCGTGCTGGTCCTGCGGTCTCGCTGCCCGGCCGCCAACAAGAGCCGGTGCGAGGCACGAGGTCATGCGACATGTTCCGGCACTGAGCAGCGTGACGGTAGATGAATTGCCTGCGCGTCCCGTGGAGCATACGATCTGGCTGGATGACCGACCAGGAGATCTTGACGCTGGTTCGCGGGAACGAGAGCGATCGCGTCGAGCGCAAGGAGGCGCTGTCCGACAAGGTCCGCAGGGCGATCTGCGCGTTCGCCA
>DASWRS010000164.1:0-24080 GCA_036403075.1 Kofleriaceae bacterium | reverse complement strand
CCACGTCGGCACGCGGATCGCGTGGCGCTGCAACGCTTCGCCGGGCGCAGGCGGACGCTGCTCGAACGCGTAGTGATAGCAGCCGGACGCGAGCGCGGCGGCGACGACGACGGAGGCAACGCGCATGCTCCAGCCTACGGCGCGCGATCGACCCTGCCGAGCTGCCGCCGCGTGAGGCGCCGCGCCGCCGAGCGCCAGCCGGACGGGCGCGGGAGCTTCGCAGCGCGCCGTGATCACACCGCGTCCCGCCGGCGCCTGTTCCCGACCGCGCCGGCGATGCGCCCCTCGCAGCGCGCCTCGCTGGCTCCGCCGTTCCGCGAGAACGGCAGCCGCCGGGGCCTGGAGCTGCCGCCGGACGCGCCGCATGGCGTTGCGCCGGTTCGCGAACGTCGCCACCGAGCAGCGCGATCACGAATACGCCGAGCGGTTCAGGCGAGGTCGCGTCCATGGTTTTCGCTGGTGTGATGTGATGCGGGGCCCTACGGTGACACCATGACCCACCAAACGATCAAGCTCGGCGCCGGGCCCGAGGTGTCCCGGATCGCCCTGGGCTGCATGGGTATGTCGGGCATGTACGGCGACGCCGACGAGGCCGAGAGCATCGCCACGATCCACGCCGCGCTCGACCGCGGCATCAACCTGCTCGACACGGGCGACTTCTACGGCCAGGGCCGCAACGAGATGCTGATCGGCCGCGCGCTGCGCGATCGCCGCGACCGCGCGCTGCTATCGGTCAAGTTCGGCGCGCTGCGCGGCCCCGACGGCGCGTTCATCGGCGTCGACTGCCGCCCGGTCGCCGTCAAGAACGCGCTCGGCTACACCCTGGCCCGGCTCGGCGTCGACCACATCGACATCTACCGCCCGGCGCGGCTCGACCCGGCCGTCCCGATCGAGGACACCATCGGCGCCATCGCCGACCTGGTCCAGGCCGGCCACGTCCGCGCGATCGGCCTGTCCGAGGTCGGGCCCGACACCATCCGCCGCGCCGCCGCGGTGCACCCGATCGCCGACCTGCAGATCGAGTACTCGCTGATCAGCCGCGGCCCCGAGGACCGGATCTTCCCGCTGCTCGCGGAGCTCGGCATCGCGGTCACGGCCTACGGCGTCTTGTCGCGCGGCCTCCTGACCGGCGTCCGCCCCGGCCCCGGCGACTTCCGCGCCGCCCTGCCGCGCTTCACCGGCGAGAACCGCGAGCGCAACCAGCGCCTCGTGGCCGCGCTCGAGCGCCTCGCCGCCGCGCGCGGCGTTCGCCCCGCCCAGCTCGCCATCGCCTGGGTGCTCGCCAAGGGCCGCTCGATCGTCCCGGTGATCGGCGCCCGCACCCGCGCCCAGCTCGACGAGTCACTCGGCGCACTCGCGATCGAGCTGTCTCCCGCCGAGCTCGCCGAGATCGAGCGAACCATTCCGGCCTCGGAGGTCGCCGGCAGCCGCTACAGCGCGCCCCAGATGCAACACCTCGACAGCGAACGCTGAGCCGAAACTCCTCCGGCGTCGACCTCGCGGGCAAAAGGACCTCGATGGTCCTCTCGATCGATGTTCGTCGCTCTCCGTCGGAGACCGCGCCTCGAGACAACCGAAGAACTGGCCGCACGATGCGGGCGTCGGGCAACAACGGCCGCATCCCCTGCGCGCACGACGCCGGATGTGCGGAACACCGAGCTCCCCTCGGTGAAGAAAGCGGCCGACCGCAGCCACACACCCGGTGAGTGGTATGGCTCAGCGCCGCTTGCTCGGCACGGAGCGCGCCGAGATCGCCCCTGCCAGCTTCCAACCTTCCGCGAGCAACCACGTCCGCGGTCTCCGAACCACGAGCGGATCGTAGGTCTCGCGAATCGGCCACATCAGCGCCTTGTCCTTGAGCTCTTGCCAGTCCGGGAACAGGATCCCGCTCGAAAACGGATCGACCAGCCACGTGCTCGCCGCGCCTTGCCGATCTTCGCCATGTTTTCTCCAGTTCGAAAGCACGTACCCGATGGCGTGGCGCGCCCGCGTGGGCGTGGTGATCACCTCGACGTGATAGCGATCGGCGAACACCTTGCCGCGACGCCGCCGCTGGCCGTCTCCGAGCGCGGTGTTGATGTTCCTCGCCGCCGAGATCAGGAACCCCTGCATGCCGCGGGCGAGCGCCGCCTTGTGGTCGGCCTCGACGAGCATGTGGACGTGCGTGCGCTGCAAGCTGATGTGCACGATCCGGAACCGCTCGCGCAGCGCCGCGGTGATCGTGGCATCCCGCAGCGCCTTGTACATCTTGCGTCGCCGAAGGCTTCCCACCGCCGGGCCGACCCGCATCACCACGTGCAGCCCGTGATACGGCTTGAACTCCGGCCGCGCCTCGTGCCGTTCACCCGCCCGCGTCCCCTTCGGTTTGCGCCCCGCACCTCGCCGCTTCCCGCCCCGCCGGAACAGCTGCTGCTGAACAGGCCTCCTGCGCGCTCGCTTCGACTTCGCCGACGCCATGCCCCATGATTATCATGTACAGGCAAGATGTCAATTGATTGAGCATAAGTAATTGGCGTTCATCATCACGGGTTACACACGGACCTGCCAGATCGCCAGAGAGTATTCAATCCATGACATCTGTCTCGCATTGATGATTACGCCCCCAGCGCGCCAAGCTCGATGCATCGCCGCGACCCACGCCAAGGGCCGGTTCGAAGCAGTGGCCGATCGCGCGCCTACGAGCGCTGGGGGCCGTCCTCTTCGGTTCGAGCACTGCGTGCCGCACTTTGACGGGCGGCATGTCGCGCTGACTTCTCGTCGTCGCGAACGCTCACCGCCTGCGGTGACTCTCTTCGCGGATCTGATTCCGCAGATCAGGATTCATTGTTCCAGATGCAGCCAAGATTGCTCGACCTACGATCAATTCCTATTATCAACAACAGGATTGACTTCTTGCTCCGCATCAGCGAGACAGGGCGGTCGGCGGTGAGCACGATCTGCTTGTGGTTCTCGTGCAGCGCGTTGAACGTGTGGAAGAACTCGTCCTGCGTGCTCTCTTGCCGCGAGGAACTGCACGTCGTCGTCTCGAGCCGAGCTCTCCAGATCCGAAAACTCATCAAAATCCGAAAACGGGCGACGTGGCGCGGGGCGCCGGGCTGTGAGCGGGCGCGCACTGCAGCTGCCATGTTGGCCGCGCGCGGCCGGTCACAGGCCACCGGGTAGTCTCCCGAGGTCCGGACGGTCGAAAACTGCGAATGGCGCGAATGGCGCGAATGGCGCGAATGGCGCGAATGGCGCGAATGGCGCGAATGGCGCGAATGGCGCGACAGCGCGAACGGCGCGAACGGCGCGAACGGCGCGACCCTGCCCCGGATCGTGGCTAGTCTGCCGTCACCAGATGCACGTCGCCGAGCGTGCCGATCTGGACATCGTGCGCGGCGGCGGCATCGGTGATGTCGGCCTCGGCCACGGCGAAGTCGAGCGGCGGCTCCAGATCGGTCGAGACCGAGGTGACGGTGGCGCGCAGCGGCCGGTCCGCGCCGGCGATGGTCAACTCGACGGCTCCGCCGGCAGTGACGTCGCGCCGCCGGTCGCGCGGCACCTGGAACCGGATCATGAGGTTGGTCGGATCGAACACCCGGGCGATCGCGGCGCCCGGCGCGACGACCTCGCCGGGCTGCGCCTTGACGATCGACACCACGCCATCGATCGGCGCGGTGAGCCGGGTGTGGGACAGCTGGGCCTCGAGCGCGGCGCGGCTGGCCTCGGCCTCGCGCAGCGCCGCCGCGGCGCGATCGGCAGCAGCCGAGGCGCGGCTCAGGTTGGCGCGCGCGATCCGCACCATCTCCTCGGCGGTGGCGCCCTCCGCAAACGTGCGGCTCTCGAGCGCCACCTGGCGCCGGGCGTCGCCGACGTCCGCGCCGGCGCCGGCGACCCCGGCGCGCGCCGCATCGACCGCGGCGGTCGCGGCGCGCAGCCGCTCGGCGAGCAGCGTGGCATCGATCTCGGCGATCGGATCGCCGGCGCGCACGCGCTGGCCGCTGCGCGCGAGCACGCGGGTGATGCGGCCGTCGACCTGGGCGGCGACGATCTCGCTGACGCGCGCCGCGATCACGCCGAGCAGCGGCGCCGCGGCCGGGGCCGCACGGGACGGTGCCGGCGCCGGCGCGGGTTCAGGCGAGGCGGCGCGGCCCGCCGAGCAGGCCAGCAGGCACGTGCAGAGGATGAGCGGGTACATGGCGGATCTCCTGGTTGGCGGCGGCCGGGGCTGCGTCGCCGGTGGCAGCGGTCACGAGGCGGTGATAGAGGCCGCGCTGGGCGAGCAGCGACGCGTGATTGCCGGTCTCGGCGATCCGGCCGCGGTCCATCACGACGATCAAGTCCGCGCTCGCCACGGTGGACAGCCGGTGGGCGACGATGACGCGGGTGGCGCGCAGCCGCGCCAGGTTGGCCGCAACCCGGGCCTCGGTCGCGGTATCGAGCGCGCTGGTCGCCTCATCGAGCAGCAGCACGCTCGGCTCGCGCAACACCGCGCGGGCGATCGCGATGCGCTGGCGCTGGCCGCCCGACAGCGACGCGCCGCCGTCGGATACCGGCGTGTCGAGCCCCAGCGGCAGCTGCGCGAGCTCGCCGTCGAGCGCCGCGAGCGCCGCCGCGCGCTGGATCCGCTCGACGCTGGCGTGCGGCGCGGTCAGCGCGATGTTGTCGCGGATCGTCGCGCCGAAGATGTAGGGGTGCTGGGGCACGACGCCGATCTGCTGGCGGACCGCGCGCAGGTCGAGCTCGACCAGCGGCCGGCCGTCGAACGCCACCGCACCGCGGGTCGGCGGCACGATCCCGGCGATCAGGTTCAAAAGGCTGGTCTTGCCCGAGCCGGTGGCGCCGACCAGCGCGACCAGGCTGCCGGGCGCGATCTCGAGCGAGAGGCTGTCGACCACGAGCGGGCCCTCGCCGTAGCGCAGCGACACGCTGCGCAGCGACACTGCGCCGGCGAGCACCGGCGCGTCGAGCACCACGTCCGGATCCTGCTCGGGCCTGGCGCGGCGGACGTCGTCGATCCGCTCGGTGTAGGTGTGAACGACCTGCAGTTGCATCAGGCTCTGCACCAGGTGGGCGAGCGGACCGAACAGCGAGGCCGCCAGCGACGACATCGCGAGCATCGTGCCGAGCGACAGCGAACCGGCGATCACCGCGCTGGCCCCGACGGCGAGGATCACCATCGGCGCCAGCGCCGACATCGCGCCGTGGAACGCCTCGAGCACCGCGCCGAGCCGGCCGCGCTGGACCGAGACGTCGAGGCAATCGGCGTAGAGGTTGGCGTAGCGCTCGACCGCGGTGGCCTCGGCGCCCGCGCACTTGAGGGTCTCCATGCCGGCCAGGAGCTGGACCAGGTAGCCCTGCGCCCGGGCCTGGCGCTCGATGTCCTGCGCCAGGTAGCGGCGGTTCTTGGGCCGCAGCGCGAGCCACGCCATGATCTCGAGCGCGGCGAGGCCGAACGCGAGCAGGCCGAGCCGCGGGCTGACCGCGAGGATGACGACCGCGTAGATCGCGACGAACGCGCCGTCGATCACCGCCGCCAGGGTCTGCGACGTGATCAGCTCGCGGATCGTCGCGTTCGAGCCGACGCGCATCATCAGGTCGCCCGCCGAGCGGCGCTGGAAGAACCCGATCGGCAGCGATACCATGTGATCGAGGAAGCCGAGCGTGATCTTGCCGTCGAGCGTGGTGCGCAGCGCGAGCAGCAGCTGGCCGCGCATCACCGTGCACGCCGCCTGGACGCCGACGATGCCGACCACCGAGATCAGCACGATCCACAGCATCGAGCGGTCGCCGCGCGGCACGACCCAGTCGATCACCAGGCCGGTGATCAGCGGCAGGACCAGCGCGAACACCCGCATGATCAGCGACACCACGACGACGCGCGTGAACAGCGCGCGCTCGGCGAACAGCTCGCGGAGGTACGATCGCGCGGCCTGCTTGCCGGTGCGCTTGTCGCGGACGAAGTCGGCGCGCGGCCGGAGCTCGAGCGCGACCCCGGTGAAGCAGCGCGAGACCTCGTCGAGCGGCACGTCGCGCTCGCCGGTCGCCGGATCGAGGATCCGGACCGCGTTGCCGACCATGCGATCGAACACCACGTAGTGCGACAGCTCCCAGTGCAGGATCGTGGCGCGCGGCAGCTGGGCGAGCTGATCGAGCGTGATCTTGAGCCCGCGGCCGGCGAGCCCGAGCTGACCCGCGGCGTCGAGGATCGCGCGCGCGGTGACCCCGTCGCTCGACACCGCGAGCGCCGCCCGAACGCGGTCGATCGCGACGCGCTTGCCGTGATAGCCGAGCACCATCGCGAGCGCGGCCGCAGCGCAATCGGTCCACTCGAGCTGCGGCACGAACGGGATCGTGCGCACCAGCCGCTCGTTGAGCCGGGCGAGCCTGGGAAACCGTTCGAGGATCGACTGCATGTCACTCTCCAGCTCCGGGGATCAGCATGCGGAGCAGGCTCTCGTGAGAGACCTTGACCTCGGCCTTGCCGAGCATGCCGTCGTGAAACTCGTACTCGCGGCCGCCGGACATGAACGTCCGCGCCGCGAGGTGGGCGCGGACCAGGACGACGGGCCCGGCGATCGGCAGCGCGTCGCCGATCGGATCGCCCAGGCTGCGGCGCGCCTCGTCGGGCCCGATCACCTGCGAGCCGATCGAGTCGATCACCGCGAGCTCGCGCCGCTTGTGGTAGCGCGGCAGCTCGATCTGCAGGGTCATGCCGACCTCGAGGCGCGGCCGGTCGAAGCCGGGCAACAGCGCGACCACCGACGGCTCGGCGCTGGTCGAGACCTTCATGACCTGCGCGCTCGGCACCAGCAGCTGCCCCGGCCGCACGCGGATGTCGCCGACCACGCCGGCGGTCGACGCGCGCAGCGTGCGGGCGTCGACGATCGCGCGGGCGCGCTGCCGGCGGGTCGCGATCCCGGCCAGCGCGTTGCGCGCGGCGTCGTCGCCGGGGTTGGTGAGGAACATCGCCAGTGCGTTGCGGTAGTCGGTCTCGGTCGCGGCGAGCTCGGCCTCCTCGTCGACGGCGTGCAGCCGGACGAGCGGATCGCCGGCGGCGACGTGCGCGCCGGGCGCGACCAGGACCTCCGCGACCGTGCCCGCCATCGGCGCGGTGACGTGCTCGCCGTCGATCATGATGATCGACACGCCGGTCGAGTACGTCGGCACCTGGATGATCGCGGTCGCGGCGATCACCGCGACCACCAGGCCGATCAGCGTCGGGTAGGCCCACCGCATCCACGTCCGCGGCGCGGCGACCAGGCGCCCCGGTGCCGCCGCGCCGCCGCGGCGCTGGGGCGGCGCTTCGGGGCGAAACGGCGACGCCTCGTCGCGGAGCTCCTGCGCACGCCGGGCGGCGTGGTCGGCGACGAAGTGGCCGACGATCCCGACCACGGACGCGGCGATCGCCGCGAGCGTGGCGACCTCGTGCACGCCGTACGCCGGGCTCGCCGGTGGACGCCGGACCACGAGCACGGCGCGCGCCGGTGCCGGCCCGACCGGCTCGATCAGCGCGCGGCCGAGCAACACGCGCTGGCCCGACACCGCGACCTGTGCGATCAGCTGCTGCGCTCGATCGTCGAGCTTGCGCGGTGCGCCGCCGTCGGGCACCGCCCACGCCGAGCACCGCGCCGGGTCGAACAGCACGCACATCGCGTCGGGCGACTCGGTCAGCTGCGACATGCCCTGCTGCAGCGCGCGCGCCGCCGCGGGCAGATCGGCCTGCAGCGCGATCCGGCGCGCGACCTGGAACACCTCGCGCTCGATCTCGGGCGCGAGGCCGAGCGCTGCGGGCGCCGAGCCCTGCGCATGCGCGGGCACCGAGCCGCGGCCAGGCGCAGGCGCGAGCACGGCCGCCGGGCTGGGCACCATCGGGGGCGACGACCCAGCGCGACGCTCGGGCGCTGGGCCGCCGGCGAGCTGGGGCGCTGAGCCGGCGCGACGCTCGGGCGCTGGGCCGCCGGCGAGCTGGGGCGCTGAGCCAGCGCGACGCTCCGGTGCCGGGTTGCCGGCGAGCTGGGGCGACGAAGCAGCGCGACGCTCGGGCGCAGGGCTGCCGGCGAGGTGGGGCGACGAAGCAGCGCGACGCTCCGGTGCCGGGTTGCGCGCGAGCTCGGGCGACGATCCACCGCGACGCTCCGGTGCCGGGCTACGCAGGACATCGGCGGCCGAGCCAGCGCGACGCTCCGGTGCCGGGCCGCGGGCGGCCGCCGGTGGGAAGCCGCGACCGCGTGCGGGTCCAGGATGTTGCGTGCGCTTCGGCGCGGGTGTGTCACTGCGCGTCCAGATCACCGTCGGCTCCTGGACTTCGGCTACGGGCCGCGGCGCCGGGCGCTCCAGCACGCCGGCCACGGGGCGCAGCGCGGTCGGTTCCAGGAGCTCGATCACCATGCGCGGCGCGACCCGCTTTCTCAGCTCGACTACCGTGTGCGCGGTCGTCGGCTCCACCCCATCGGCCCCGGCGCGCGGCACGGTCGGCTCCTGCCGCTCGGCCGCGGGCCGCAGCGCCGTCGGTTCCAGGAGCTCGGTCACCATGCGCGGCGCGACGGGCTTTCTCAGCTCGACCACCGCGTGCGCGGTCGTGGGCTCCAGCTCCTCGGCCGCGGCGCGCGGCACCGTCAGCTCCAGCCCCTCGGCCGCGGCGCGCGGCACGGTCCGCTCCAGCACCTCGGCCGTGGCGCACGGCACGGTCCGCTCCAGCACCTCGGCCGTAGCGCGCGGCACGACCGGCTTTCTCAGCTCGACCACCGCGTGCGCGGTCGTGGGCTCCATCTGCTCGGCCGCGGCGCGCGGCGCGGTCGTCCCCATCACGTCGACCGCGGTGTGCTCGCCGGTCGGCTCCGCCGCATCGACGATGGCGTGCACGGTGGTTGGCCTCATCGCGTCGACGGCGGTGTGCTCGGTGGTCGGCTCCATCTCCTCGGCCGCGCCGCGCCGCGCGGTCCGCTCGAAGTCTCCGAGCACGGGGAGCGGCGCCAGCGGCTGCGGCGTCGCCGGCGGCGATCGACGCGCCTGCGGCACCGGGATCTTCACCACCCGCGTGCGGGCGAGCATCTCGAAATCGGCCTGGCGTGGCTTCATGATCCCCTCCGCAGCTCGGCGACCGCGACACCGAAGCGCTCGAGCACCCCGCCGGTCAGATAGTCGAGCACCACGCCGGCCTCGACCGCGTCGATCCGTGCGCGCGCGAGAGCGAGCCAGCGCCGTGACCACCGATGTCGTTGATCGCCGCCTGCTCCGGCAGCGAGCCAGCGCCGTGACCACCGATGTCGTTGATGGCCTCCGTGTACTGGATTGCCTGCTTCTTCACGTTGTCTCCTTGTCCGAGTTGCGTCCGCTCCTGCTTCGATCGAGATGTGGTCTCGAAGCAGATCACGTCTTCGTTCCGCCGGCGGTGAACGTCAGGCTGCACGCGCCCGCCGGCGTGATGATGAACTCGGTCCCGTTCCCGGAGATCTTGCCGTGGGCATCGAGCGCCAGGTTCGCGTTCTGCTGGTACTGCGCGCCGCCCGCCGACCACATGAAGATGCCGGACAGCTTGCAGTCGACCGCCGTGCACAGCAGCGTGCCTGTCGTGGTCGCGCCGGGGGCGGTGACCGCATAGCCATCCGCGGCCAGCGTGATGGTGAACGTGCTCGTCGACGTGGTCATCATCTGACCGCAGCCGTTGCTGAAGCTGTACATCACGCTCCAGTTCCCGGTCGGATCGAGCTCGGCGATCGCCGCGTCCGGCGAGGCGCCGCCGGGCTCGCCGACCGTGCAACCCGCGAGGAGCGCGGTGAGGCCGACCAGGCCGAGCAGGATCGGCCGAAGACACGAGTATCGACAGATGCTGTTCATCGAAAATCCCTCCATCGCCTGTTACGTCACGGCGATTCGATTCGATCCCACATGACTAATTCATGATTCATGAAATCAATGATCGAGATGCGCAATACGATGCACGAGCTGGATACCAGATCACCGATCGCGCAGGGCCGCTGCTCGCGATGTGCGAAGTCAGCGCTGCGCCGCCGCCCTGGCCGCGCGCGACGCGCATCGCCGAGCGCCGACAGCGGCTGCCGCGTGCGCGCGGTCGAATCGCGCGGCTGTCCCCCCTCAGCTCTTCACGCCCTCGACGGTGAACGTCTGGTGGCACACCCCCGGGCCATCGCTCACGAGCTCGGTGCCGCGCCCGGTGATCGCGTCGCCGGCGTCGAGCACGAGGCTGGCGTCCTGCTGGATCCGCACCGTGCCGTATGCCCAGATGAAGCTTCCCGACAGCTGGCACTCGCCGGGCGTGCAGGTCACCGTGACGGTGACCGCGGCTCCCGGCGCGGTGACGAGATAGCCGTCGCGGGCGCGCCTCACCATGAACGCGCTCGGCTCGACGAGCGGTGGCCGGTCGCACGCCGGACCGAACGCGTACTCGACGTTCCAGGTGCCGATCGGATCGACGTTCGCCGTGGTGGGCTCCGGACGGTCATCCCCGTCGCCGGCCATGCCGTGGGTGCAGCTCGCCGCCAGCACGAGGAACCAGGAAACACCGAGCGAGCGGCGCAGGCGTCGTGGGTCTTGGTCGCTGTGCTTCATCCTTGTCCCTCGCCGGATGCAACGCACCACGCGCGCCGTACCATCCAAAAAATCCGCAATGATTCACCTCGTGTAGCGAGCGATACAGATTGCGCACGTCGCTGCACGATCGCTGCGCGTATCGCGCAGCGCGAACGTGGGCCCCCGCACCGGACCTGGAAACCTCGCGTAGATCGCGGCAGCGGATCGCTAGGGCGTGACCGACGTGGCGGGCGACGCGGCGTCCGCGCAGTCCTCGTAGTAGCCGCGGATCCCACCGGACTCGCCCGGCGTCACGCTGTCGAAGTACCACTGCGGCCGGCTCGTCCCGGGCATCGACGCGTGCATCCAGGCGAGGTGCGCGAGCCGGTGATCCGGCGCGCCGCTGGCGAGCGCGGCCCGCCACACCTCGTGCGTCGTGCAGCGCGGCGCGGCGACGAGATCGTAGGCGCAGCCATGCGAGCCCAGCTTCGCGATCACGTCGGTCTGGGTCACGGTCACCAGCACACCGCAGTCCGGGGGCAGCGGCGCATTCACCGGAACTTCGGGTCTGCGCTGCGACCGGGTCGGCGACCGGAACATGTACGAGACGTTCTCGTACGACAGGTAATCGAGATCGATGAAGCCATCCGACTTCACCGCCGGAAACAGCAGCATCGTGAGCTCGGCATCGGGGAGCAGCTCGCGGGCCACGGCTCGCGCCTTCGGCAGGTACGCGCTCGGATCGAAGCGGTGAGGGTCGAAGTCGATCGGCCGGACCCGCGCGTGCGCGTCTCCGCGGGCGAGGATCGCGGCCGCGATCGCCGCGCTCGCCGCGCTCCCCCCCGGCGCATCCGAAGGCGCGGCCGGCAAGGGCGGCGCCGTCGACTCACCGCTCGGCCGTCCGGTCGATCGACCCGCGGTCGGAGCCGCCGGCGACGGCGAGCGCTGGGTGTGCGTGGGCGCGGGTCGGCCCGGCGACGGCGTGGTCAGCCGTGCCGTCGTCGGCGCTGGTGGCGGCGCCTGCCCCGTCGGCTCCGTCTGCCCCGTCGGCTCCGGCAGCGGTGTCGGCGGCACGTCCACCGGCGGCGACGGCGGCTCCGCGACCGGCGAGCGCGCCGGCGGCGTATGGCCGTCGGCGGATCCCACGGCGGTGCGCGGCGGGCCCTCGACCGTCACCGCGACCGCCGGCGCCTGGCCTGGCGGTGGCGCGCCGGGCGCCAGCATGCGACCGACGAGCGCGACCACGAGGCCGCCGGCGCACGCGGCGATCACCGGCACGAGCAGCCGCGATCGCGGCCTTGCCGACACCCGCACCGTCGGTGCCTGCCGGCGCTGCTGCGAGCCCGTGGCCCCGCGCGCCTCGGGATCCGGCGAATCGGTGCCCGGCGCATTCCCCGCTCGGCGGTCGGCAGCCGCCCTCCGCGACGGCACCGGCGCTGCGCGATCCGTCCGCGGCTCCGGCGGGCCGAGCGGCGGCGACGACGGCGACGGCTCCGATCCCGCGCGACGTGCGGTGCTCGACCCGCGCGGTGCATCGCCGGCGTCCGCGCGATCCGTCGCGTCGTAGGGCGCCGCCTTGCGCGCCGCGGGCGCGGGCGGCTCGATCGGGCCGGTCGGCATCGTCGGCGGCGGGATCGACGCCGGCGGCGCCGACGGCCGGGTCAGCGCGCGGCCGCGCGGCGCCAGCGAGCGCCAGTCCTCGGCGGCGAGCTCCGCCGACGCCGCGTGCAGCGCGTTGGCCATCTCGCTGGCGGACGCGAACCGCTCGCTGCGCGGCTTGGCCAGCGCGCGCAGCACGACGTTCGCGAGCGCCTCGGGCAGCTCGGGGCGAAGCGCGCGTGGCGACGGCGGCGGCTTCTCGACCTGGGCGATCAGCAGGTCGAAGTGGCCCAGGCCCTCGAACGGCTTCTCGCCGGTGATCGCCTCGAACAGCACGACGCCCGCGGCGTACACGTCGCTGCGGCCGTCGACCGTGCCGCGACCGAGCTGCTCGGGCGACATGTAGTGCGGCGTGCCGAGCATCGCGCCGCTCCGCGTGCTCGGCCCCGCACCGGGCAGCTCGGCGTCGAGCTTGGCGATCCCGAAGTCGAGGACCTTGGCGCGCCCGCTCGGCGTGACGATGATGTTGTCGGGCTTGAGGTCGCGGTGGACGATGCCGATGTCGTGGGCCGCGCTCAGCGCCGACAGCACCTCGATCATCACCTGGATCAGGCCGCCGAGCGGCGGCTTGCCGGCGCGGATGATCTCGCGCAGCGTCCGGCCATCGACCAGCTCCATCACGATCGCCGGGCGGCCGGTCGGGGTCTGCGTGAAGTCGAACACCCGGACGATGCCCTCGTGGTTGATCAGGTTCACCGCGCGGGCCTCGGTGAAGAACCGCTCGATCAACGACGGCTTCTCGCACGCGTCGTCCGACAGCAGCTTGATCGCGACGCGGCCGCCGACCGCAGGCTGGATCCCGAGATAGACCCGGCCCATGCCGCCGCGGCCGAGCAGCCGCGCCAGGCGGTACGGCCCGACCTCCATGCCGAGGAACGCGTCATCGGTCTCGCGCCGCGGCGCGCCGTCGCGGTGGCACGGCCCGGCCTGCTCCGATCGCGAGCCGCACTCCGCGCACACGAACATCTACGGACACCCGACCTTCGTGCGGCCGGCACAGGCGCGCATGCCAGCGACGGTAGCACGCCGGCCGCGCGACTTCACGCCGCGCCCGCAGGCGCGCCCGGGTCAGTTCGACGCGTCGTCGCCCGGAGCCGCGGCCGGGGCCGGCTCGCAGGTGATGTCGATCGCGCCGTTCTTGAGGTCGATGCGCGCGGTGCCGCCGCCGGCCAGCTTGCCGAACAGGATCTCGTTGGCCAGCGGCGCCTTGAGCGTCGACTGGACCAGCCGCGCCATCGGCCGCGCGCCCATCGCCTTGTCGTAGCCGTGCTCGACGAACCAGTCGATCGCCGCGGGGCTGACCTCGAGCTGGACCTTCTTCTCGGCGAGCTGGCCGTCGAGCTCGTCGAGGAACTTGCGCGCGACCTTGCGGATCACCTCGACCGGCAGCGCGTCGAAGAACACGGTGGCGTCGAGCCGGTTTCGGAACTCGGGCGTGAACACGCGCTCGAGCGCCTTCTTGCCGTCTTTATTGTCCGCGATCGAGTCGCCAAAGCCGATCCGCCCGTTCGCCATCTCGCGGCTGCCCGCGTTGCTGCTCATGATCAGGATGACGTTCCGGAAGTCGCTCTTGCGGCCGTTGTTGTCGGTCAGGGTCGCGTGGTCCATGACCTGGAGCAGGATGTTGTAGATGTCGGGGTGCGCCTTCTCGATCTCGTCGAGCAGGACCACCGAGTACGGGTGCTTGTTGATCGCGTCGGTCAGCTGGCCGCCCTGATCGAACCCGACGTAGCCCGGCGGCGCGCCGATCAGCCGCGACACCGTGTGCTTCTCCATGTACTCCGACATGTCGAACCGGATGAACTCGACGCCGAGCACCGCGGCGAGCTGCTTGGCGAGCTCGGTCTTGCCGACGCCGGTCGGCCCCGCGAACAGGAAGTTGCCGGTCGGCTTGTTGGGGTGGCCCAGGCCCGCGCGCGACAGCTTGATCACCGTCGCGAGCTGCTCGATCGCCGGGTCCTGGCCGAAGATCATCTGCTTGAGGTCACCCTCGATGTCCTGGAGCTTCTTCTTGTCCTGGGTCGACACCGAGCGGGTCGGGATCCGCGCCATCTTGGCGACGATCTCCTCGATCTGCGCCGGGCGGATCAGATCCGGACGCTCGGCATCGGGCATCAGCCGGGCACGCGCGCCGGCCTCGTCGATCACGTCGATCGCCTTGTCGGGCAGGTGCGAGTCGCTGATGTGCCGCGCCGAGAGCTCGACCGAGGCCTCGATCGCGGCGTCGGTGTACTTCACGTTGTGGTGATCCTCGTAGCGCGACTTGAGGCCCTTCAGGATCTCGATCGCCTCGGGCACCGTCGGCTCGCCGATGTCGATGCGCTGGAACCGCCGCGACAGCGCGCGATCGCGCTCGAACGCCTGGCGGTAGTCCTTGAACGTGGTCGAGCCGATGCACCGCAGCTCGCCGTTGGACAGCGGCGGCTTCAAGATGTTGGCCGCGTCCATCGTGCCGCCGCTGGTCGCGCCGGCGCCGATGATGTTGTGGATCTCGTCGATGAACAGGATCGCCTTGGGGTCGGCGATCAGGACCTTCATCACGGCCTTGAGCCGCTCCTCGAAGTCGCCGCGGTAGCGCGTGCCGGCGAGCACCGCGGTCATGTCGAGCGAGTAGACCTTGGCGTCGGACAGCGGGCCCGGGACCTTGCCCTCGACGATCCGCATCGCCAGGCCCTCGGCGAGCGCGGTCTTGCCGACGCCGGGCTCGCCGATCAACAGCGGGTTGTTCTTGCGCCGCCGCGACAGCACCTGGATCATGCGCTCGAGCTCGCTGGCCCGCCCGATCAGCGGATCGATCTTGCCCTCGCGCGCGCGCTGGGTGAGGTCCTGGCAGAACGCCTCGAGCGGGTTGGCGACCTTCTGGTCCTCGGCGCCGTCGTCCTCGACGCCGCGCGCCCGCGGCACCACCGGCCCGCCCGACTCGACCTTGGACACACCGTGCGAGATGTAGTTGATGACGTCGAACCGCGACACGCCCTGCTTCTCGAGCAGGTAGACCGCGTGCGAGTCGCGCTCGCGGAACATCGACGCGATCACGTTGCCGGTGGTCATCTGCTGGCGGCCCGCGGCCTGGACGTGCATCGCCGCGCGCTGCAGCACGCGCTGGAACGCCAGGGTCTGGTCGGGGCCGGATTCCTCGCCGTCGGGCAGCTCGTCGACCTCCTCGTCGAGGAAGCGCTCGAGGTCGCCGCGCAACTTCTCGATGTCGCCGCCGCACTTGACGACGATGTCGATGCCGCTCGGGTCATCGAGGATCGACAGCAGCAGGTGCTCGAGTGTCAGGTACTCGTGGCGCCGGCCGCGGACGTCGTCGACCGCGCGCTGCAGGGTGGCTTGAAGCTCGGGTGAAAGCATGGCTTACCTCTTGGTCTCAGTCGGTCGGCTCGATCGAGAGCTGGAGCGGAAACTGCTGGGCCTTGGCCAGGTGCATGGTCTTGGTCACCTTGGTCTCGGCGACCTCGAACGTGTAGACCCCGGCGACTCCGACCCCGTGGTTGTGGACGTGGCTCATGATCGCGACCGCATCGGTCTCGTTCTTGTGGAAGACGGTCTGCAGCACCCAGACGACGAACTCGCGGGTCGTGTAGTCGTCGTTGTGCAGCAGCACCTTGTACATCGGGGGCTTCTTGGTGCGTGTCCGCTCGTCGAGGACCAGCCCGGTCTGGCGCTCGCCTTCCCGCTTGGGCCGCGACGGGGGTTTCTTGTCGTCCGACAGCCGGATCACCATGCCTCCAATATTACGAGAGCTTGCCCCGGTGTGTAGCGCTCGAGGCGGCCGCGTGATACCCGCGATTTCGGGCAGGTTTCGCGGAGTTCCCCCACCATGACACGTCCCGGCCGGCCCGGCCGGCGATCGCCGGGATCATAGATCCGGCTGCGGATCGAAAGTAGAGTCCCGCCATGCCCGCCTCCGACAGCGCCACGCAGTGGGTCGACGACCTGTTCAAGACCTCGGTCGTCCCCACTCTCGTCGACTATATCAAGATCCCCAACAAGTCGCTGATGTTCGATCCCCAGTGGCGCGCCAACGGCCACATGGACCGGGCGGTCGAGCTGTTCGCCGGCTGGGCGCGGGGCCAGCTCCCGCCGGGTGCGACGCTCGACGTGGTGCGGCTCGGCGAGCGCACTCCCGTCATCTTCATCGACATCCCCGCCACCGGCGGCCGCCCCGGCGACACCGTGATGCTCTACGGCCACCTCGACAAGCAGCCGGAGATGGCCGGGTGGCGCGAGGGCCTGGGTCCGTGGACCCCGGTGATCGAGGGCGACAAGCTCTACGGCCGCGGCGGTGCCGACGACGGCTACGCGATGTTCGCATCACTGTCGGCGATCAACGCCCTGCACCGCGACAACGTCCCGCACGCCCGCTGCGTCATCCTGATCGAGGCCTGCGAGGAGAGCGGCAGCGTCGACCTGCCGGCCTACATCGATCACCTCGCGCCCCGGATCGGCCAGCTCTCGTTCGTGGTCTGCCTCGACTCGGGCTGCGCCAACTACGACCAGCTGTGGTCGACCACGTCGCTGCGCGGCAACGTCACCGGCAACCTCGAGGTCTCGCTCTTGACCGAGGGCGTCCACTCCGGCGACGGCACCGGCGTGATCGCGGCCAGCGAGCGGGTCGCGCGCATCCTGCTCGACCGGATCGAGGACAGCCAGACCGGCCAGCTCAAGCTCGCGGCGCTGACCACGCCGATCCCGCCGCAGCGCGTGACCCAGGCGGAGCGCACCGCGCAGGTCATCGGCGACGACACCTACACCAAGTTCCCGCTCCAGCCCGGCGTCGAGCCGATCAGCCGCAACGTCGTCGAGCTGATCCTGAACCGGACCTGGCGACCGACCCTGGCGATCACCGGCGCCGAGGGCTGGCCCACGATCAACAGCGCCGGCAACGTGCTGCGCCCGTTCACCCGGCTCAAGCTGTCGCTGCGGATCCCGCCGCGCGTCGACCCGGACGCCGCCGCCGCGGCCGTCAAGCAGGCGCTCGAAGCCGATCCGCCCTACGGCGCGAAGGTCAGCTTCACCGACGTCAACGCCAGCGCCGGCTGGGACGCGCCCGAGATGGCGCCCTGGCTCGACAAGGCGCTCGACGCCGCCTCGCAGCGTCACTTCGGCAAGCCGGCGATGTACATGGGCGAAGGCGGCACGATCCCGTTCATGTACATGCTCGGCGAGAAGTTCCCCAAGGCCCAGTTCTGCATCACCGGCGTCCTGGGCCCGGGCTCCAACGCCCACGGCCCCAACGAGTTCCTCCACCTGCCGACGGCGCGCAGGCTGACCCTCTGCATCGCCGACGTGCTCGCCGAGCACGCCCGGCAGTAGCGCGCCCGCGGCTCAGCGCAGGCGCCGCGCCGGCTACGGCCTCGACGGAGCCGATGCGCCCTGGCCCTTGTCGGGCAAGCACGCGCACCACGCGGAACGAGATCTCGGGCAGCTCCTGGCTGGTGCCGAAGCCGCATTCCACCACGCCGGTCTGCCCGGTGAGGCGATAGCGGATGCGGACCCGGAGCTCGCCGCCGGCGGGCACACGGTCCTGGACCGCGGCCAGCGATTCCGGATCCGGCGCATACTGGACGCCATCGATCGTGACCGGATACGAGCAACCGTCGACCGGCAGCCCGTTCGAGATGATCGCGTTCGCGATGGTCTGGCTGGCAGGTTCCTGCACGGCGGACGAGTCCTGCGGATCAGCCCAGGCACCCAGCGCGAGGCTCAGCGGAACCATCAGTGCCCAGCTCTGGAAAGAGCGAGTGATTGTCATGCCCATGGATCCACGCAATCCACAGGCCAGCTCGAAGATCCAGAGATCCAGATTTCGCCGAGCCGTCGGCAAACACCGGCGGTGCAGGCGTCCGCTCCAGGCAGGCGTCACGCAGCTCACGACTCGCTGACGATCCTGCTCCACTCGGTACCGAGGCCAAGGCGCGCGATCCATTGCTCGAGAAACACGCGATCGATCTGATCGCGCGAGACGTCCAGCATGCTGCGGATGTCCCGCACATGCTTTTCTGATCCACCTTCTCGAAAGTACTCGAGCTTGCGAAGGATCACATACTCGATGGGAGCCACAGATACGCTCAGACCATCGAGATCGACCAGCCGTCGATGTGCAAGCGCCCAGCGATGCAACTCGTCGAACGCTATGTAGATGTCTGCTTTGAACCCGCTGTCGTGATGGATCAAGTTGCAGTGCCCGCGATGGCCGCGCCGCACCTCGATCGCGAGGACGTCCTCGGGAGGGCAATAAAACTCTTCGAGAGAGAATGCCTCGACGAAGGCGCGGATGTCGCGCGGCGAGAGCGCGACCACGATGTCGATATCGTGAGTCAGCCGCGGTTCGCCATAGAGGATGCCCGCCGTGCTGCCGGTGATGACGTACCGGATCCCGAGGCGTTCGAGTCGGATGATGAACGGCTCGAACAGACTACGTTCCGGCACGCAAGAAGATCCTTCGCACGTGATCGTGGATCTCGTCGTCGGTCCAATCGGGATGAAGCGTGCGCTCGTACGCCTCGCGCAGGTGCCGTGCCGTCCAGTAGAGCCGGTCGGATTGCCGCAACCGTTCAGCCGGGGTCATCGCGCGATAGCGCGCGAGCTGCTCGGGCGATGGCCGATCCATGGGTAGAGCTACTTTCCCTCGTCTTGCGACGACTTTCCAGGCGACCCTCGTAGAAACAGCTTCTGCCTGCCTCACACGCGGCCGCCAGGATTCAGGTACTTACGGCGTTTGCTGACTAATCGCTGACTAGAACCTCTAGAACGGCCGTAACCACATGAACTTGCTGGGGCAGCTTGCCGTACCGCACGAGATCAACAATCCTGTGCTTGATACTCTATTGCGCACTTACGCACGCTGCCTAGATATTCGGCCCTGACATTCCTCGTCGGAGAGTGGTCAGGGAGACATATCGCGGCATCGAGGAAACGTTGTTACTCGCTGACTAATCCGTTGACTAGTCAGGACCCCTCAGCCGTCGGGGTCGGTCAGAACCGTCCGGCGAGGCCGACCGTGTTCCCGGTGGCGTACGGCGCCGCGCCGGCCGGTCCGATGTGGACGCGCGGCAGCGACCGGAGGAGCAGATCGATCGACAGGTAGAGCCCGACGGCGCTCGCGGCGCCGGTGATCCACCCCGCGTTGCACATCGTCGATCGATCGGTGGAGCAGCCGACCGCGGTCAGCGTGATGCCGGTCGCCAGCCCCAGGCCGCTCAGCGTGGTGAACGTGACCCCGGCCGCGAACGCGCCCTCGGCGCGCGGCTGCGCCTGGACCAGGACGTCGCCGGGCGCGAGGTATCCGACCGCGAGGTGGGCCGGCGCGCGATCCTGCGAGTGCAGCGAGACGAAGTGCATCGGCGCGACGACCAGCGCGCACGGCGTGGTGCACACGGCGTTGTTGTCGATCCGCACGTCCCACCGGATCTCGCCGGTGGACACGAACATCGCGCGCGTCGCGCCGGGCGGCAGCGCCTCCGGCTGGATCGCGGCCTCGCCCGGCGGCTCCTGCGGGTACGGCTCCGGTGACGGTGCAGGTTGCGCGCGGGCCGGCGCCGCCAGCCAGCCGAACACGATCACAGCCATCGACGTCCGCATGGCCGTCCATCGTATCAGCGCGACCCGGCGGATCCTACCGGCGCGGCGCGCGCCGTGACTTCTTCGGCCGCACCGCGGTGGTGCGCATGTGTGCGGCGGCGGCATCCATCAGCCAGCCGCGAAACGCGATGAACGCGGGGTGGCGCTCGGAGCGCGCCGGATAGACCAGGTAGTGCGAGAAGTCCGCGCGCATCCGCCGCGGCGTCAGCGCGACCAGCCGGCCGAGGTCGATCAGCGGCTGCGCCATCGTCATCCGGCCGAGCGCGACGCCCATGCCCTCGGCCGCGGCGCGCTGCTGGGTCTCGGTGTCGTTGAAGCTGGCCACGTAGCGACGCGGCGGCGAGCCGCCGAACTGTGTGAACCAGTCGCGCCAGCGATCGCTCGGATCGCGCAGCAGCGGCAGCCCGGCGAGGTCGTCCGGATCGCGGCCGGGGAACCGCGCCAGCAGCGCCGGGCTGGCCACGGGGATCAGCCACTCGTCGAACAGCAGCTCGGCGCGCACGCCCGGCCAGGCTCCGAGGCCGAACCGCATCGCGGCGTCGACCGCCTCGCGCTCGAAATCGACGAGCTCGACGCTCGAGTCGAGGCTGAGATCGATCTCGGGGTGCGCCGACACGAACGCGGGGAGCCGCGGCAGGAGCCAGCTCGACGCGACCGATGCCATCACGCTCAGCGTCAGCGCCTGCTCGCTGCGCTCGCGATCCGGACGCAGCGCGACCTCGAGCAGATCGTAGTGCGGCGCCACGGCGGCAAACAGCCGCTCGCCGGCGTCGGTCAGCGCCAGCCCGCGCGGCCGGCGCTCGAACAGCTTCTTGCGCAGCTGGTCCTCGAGCCCGCGCATCTGATGGCTCAGCGCGCTCACCGTCAGGTGGAGCGACGTCGCGGCGCGCGACAGGTTGCCGAGCCGCGCGGTCGCGATGAAGCCCGGCAGCGCGTGCAGCGGGACCTTCGTCATGTTGAGCGCGTTTCAAGTTGGGGTTGAAATAACCTCGTCTTTTCAGGCGACGCCGCGGCTGTAGCTTGCAGCATGTTCAACCCTACGCCGAGGAGCTGCTAGATGTCGATCTGGACCGATCTGCTGATCCGGCATGGCCACATCGCCACCCCCACCGCCCTGGCGCTGATCGCCCCGGTGCCGCGCGCCGCCCCGTCCGCGGGACCACCCCAGCCGTCACCCCGGCCCGCCGGCGACGCCGACAACCACCCCGCCGGGCACGTCCCTCACCCGCTGCGGACCGTCGGACAGCTCAGGTAGCCCTGTCCTTCGACCTGCGATCACGCCACCGCCGCCGCGGATAGCAAGACCAGCCATCTCGCGGTGCCCGACGCGCGAGGGAAGATCCGGATCGCGCTGCGTCGGGTTGGGGCAGGAGGACAGGACATGACGATGTTTCGGATGACTGCGGTCGTCGCGCTGGCGGCGATGGTTTCGGGCTGTGCGGCGATGGAAGGCGAACCGGAGGCGAGCGCGATCGGCGACGACTTGCTCGGCGGCGTGGCGACGGATGCCCGGCCGGAGATCGGGAGCTACTCGCGCGGCTGCACCGCCACGCTGATCGCGCCGCGCTGGGTGCTGACCGCGGGCCACTGCACGTCGTACTCGCCCGTGGTGGCGGCGGGCGACAGCTTCACGGTCACGCGCGGGCTCGATGGGCTGGCACACAGCTTCGCCGTGGACCGGATGCACATCTTCGGCGCGTTCGCCGCGGCCGGGGCGTTCAACTCGATCGCGTTCGAGAACACGCCCGACGAGACCGGCACCAACGATGTCGCGATCCTGCACCTCGCGACCGCGGTGCCCGCGTCCATCGCGGTGCCGGCGCGGATCGCCGACGGGCCGCCGCCGAGCGGCACCACGGTGACGGTGTTCGGCTACGGGTGCCGCAACCGCGACGGCAGCGGCGGCGGGTTCAAGCAAGCCGTGACGTACACGTATCCGTCTTCGAACGTGCTGTGCCCCGGCGACTCCGGCGGCCCGGTCGTGATCGGCGAGGCCAACGGAGGCGGCGCGGTGTTCCAGGTCAACACGGGATTCATCTCGAGCATCTTCACCAGCTGGGACGTCCACGGCGAGGCCACCTACTTCCGCGACGACATCATGTCCGTGATCCGCCGGGTCGACGCGAGCTTGCTCGAGGTCGGCTTCGACCGGCCGGGGAGCGACTACACCTCGTTCCCTGCCGCCCTGGCGTCGAGCTGCCAGTCAGCGTGCATCAACGACGGCCGCTGTCACGCGTTCACGTTCGATCCGGGCGGGACCTGCTGGCTCAAGTCCGCGGTCCCGAGCTGGGTGCCCTGCGTCGGCTGCACCTCCGGCATCAGCTTCCAGCAGGAGGCCAGCACCAACCGCGGCGGCTCGGACATGCAGTTCGTCGATCTGGGCAGCAAGCCGGCCGAGGCGTGCATGTCGCTGTGCAGCACCACGCCGCTCTGTGCGTCGTACACGTATGTTGCCGCCACCGCGAGCCAGACCGCGCAGTGCTGGCTCAAGAACGCCATCCCCGCGACCTCGACGCTGTTCGGCGCGACCTCGGGCGTGCGCCGCGCGTTCGAGCAGAGCACCAACCGCGCCGGGTGGGACTACTCCGACTTCGA
This sequence comes from Kofleriaceae bacterium, assembly GCA_036403075.1. Lineage (GTDB taxonomy): Bacteria > Myxococcota_A > Polyangia > Haliangiales > Haliangiaceae > JABFXX01. The sequence goes on along the minus strand of DASWRS010000164.1, from coordinate 1,727 downwards.
CGTCGCGAACGCGCCGCAGGCGTGCGCGACGAGCTGCGCGACCGATGCGCGGTGCCGCGCGTTCACGTTCACCGACGCCGGCGTCGGCGGCCGCAGCAGCGCGCACTGCTGGCTCAAGTCGAGCGTGCCATCGCCGAGCGCGATGACCGGCGCGGTCTCGGGGGTCAAGCGCGGCCTCGAGCAGGAGACCAACCGCGCGGGCACCGACTTCGACAACTTCGACCTGCCGCACGCCGTGCCCGAGGAGTGCCAGGCACGCTGCGCCCAGGACAGCCGCTGCCTTGCCTTCACCTACGTGGCCCCGGGCTTCAACGGCGCCTCGCAGCCCAACGCGCACTGCTGGCTCAAGTCCTCGGTGACGTCGCCCAGCGCCGGCACGGGGCTGGTGTCCGGCGTGCGCGGCGGCGACTTCTTCTGACCGGCCGGCGCTTCGTGTGCCGCCGCTCGGCCGACGGGTGGCGCCCCGGCCTGGCACGTCGCGCGCGCGGCTCACGACCCCGACGCCTGATCGACTGCCGAGCAGGGATGCTCACGGCCGGACGCGCGCCGGCGGAGGTGATCCGGATCCCAGGTACGGAGCGACGTTGTTCGCGATCGCGCGCAGCTCGTCCGCGCGGAGCGGGAGATTCTCCCGCGTCCGGTTCCACGACACCAGCGGGGTCTCACTCTCCGACGTCGGCCCGTCCGAGCCATAGAGCAGGCGATCGAGCCCGATCTGCCGCATGCGCGCGACCGCGGCGGCGAGCTCCGCCTGCACGTGACCGAGGACGAGCGCGGCCTCGGCGAGATCGAAGTACAGGTTCCGCGTCCGCGGGTCGTGCGCGGACACGGCATCGGCGTAGACCCCGAGCGCCGCGTCGGAGAACTTCTCGCCACCCCAGAGGTGCGCGATCTGGAACGGGACGTCCGGTGCGGCGGCGACGAGATCGAGGAGCACCCGCGCGTGCGCCGCGCCGTAGCTGCCATCGGCGCGCACGTGCACGAGGAGCGCCAGGCGGCGGCGATTCGCCGCCTCGACGACGCGCCGCACGGACTCGACGTGCGCGCGGTTCAGCAGGTCGACCCCTGACTCGCCGAAATGCAGCTTCACGCCCTTGAACCGGCCGCTGGTCGCGCAGCGTTCGAGCTCGGCGAGCGCGTACGGCGCGAGCGGGTTGAAGCTGCACAGCGCGACGAGCCGATCGGGGAAGCGCGCGACCTGGTCGGCGGTCCAGTCGTTCTCCGCCCGGACGTCGGGGAGCGGATCGCCCTCGGATGGATTGCGGTGCGAGTCGAACCAGTAGGCGTTCGACAGCACGACCGCGCGGCGAATGCCGGCCTCGTCCAGCAGCGCCACCAGCTGCGCGGCGTCCTCGGTGTCCTCGTACTTCGGACCCGGAAACGTCGGGATCTCGCTCGAGATCTGCCAGGTGCCGCCGGCGTCGCGCAGCAGGTCGAGATCGAAGTAGCCGAAGTGCCGCGGGTCCGCGGGCTCACCGCGCGTGAGATAGCCACCGATGTGCGCCCTGTTGCCGTCGATCCGCGAGACCACCGGCGTCATCCGGTACTCGCGTCCGAACAGCTGGCCCTCGAAGGCCGCCGCCGCGGCGCGGCCGCGCACCCAGCCTCGCCGGTCCGAGGTCCGGACCATCGCGTCGCTGGTGTAGAGCGGCGCCAGGCCGGCGGCGTCCGTCCAGCGCGCCTCGTGGTCCCGCAGGACGCGCGCGAGCTCGAGCGGGAGCTCGATC